>CAMATX010000003.1 GCA_945861345.1 Comamonas sp. lk | reverse complement strand
ATGACGGGCCAGTGCTGCACGATATGGACGTGGACGTGGTGGTCATCGGCGGTGGTTCGACGGGCATGTCGGCCGCGCTGTACCTGGCGCAAGACCATGGCATTGGCGCCGTCGTCTTAGAAGCTAACCAAACCGCCTGGGGCTGCTCCAGCCGCAGCGGCGGCCAGGGCCAAAACGCCAGCGGGCGGCTGACGCGCTCGCAGTGGATAGAGCGCTGGGGTCTCGAGACAGCCAAACGCCTGGACACCGAAATCCGCACCGGCTTTGAGAACTTTCGCGCACTCACCCAAGAAATCGACTGTGATGCGCATGACGGCGGCCATTTGTACGTGGCGCATCGCGCCTCGAAGGTGGCCTATTTGCAAGAGCAAACCCGGGTGCGCCGCGATATCTTTGGCTATGGCACGCGCATGCTCAGTACCGCCGAGCTGCACGCCAACTACTGCGACGAGCGCGACGCGCACGCCGCCATGTGGGAGCCCGAAGGCGTGGGCGTGCATCCTCTTAAATTTACTTTTGGCCTGATGCGCAAAGCCCGCGCACTGGGCGCCAAAGTGCACACCGCCAGCCCGGTGCAAGGCTGGCAAACCATCAATGGTGTGCACCATTTGCAAACGCCCGGTGGCGTGGTGCGCGCCAAGCGTGTGGTGGTCTGCACCGGCGGCTACACAGGCCAGCGAATGACGCCGCTGCTCAAAAACAAGCTGCTGCCCATCTTGTCCAATTCGGTGGTGACGCGGCCATTGACGGATGCAGAGATTGCAGCAACCAACTTCAAGTCGCACACTTTTTTAACCGACACGCGCACCTTGCGTTTTTACTACCGCTTGCTGCCCGACAACCGGCTGCAGCTGGGCAGCCGCAGCGCCATCAGCGGCGCAGACGCCGAGCGCGGGGTGCATTTGCAGTTGCTCACCGACGCCATTGCGCGCAAATTTCCGCCCTTGGCGGGCATACCGATTGACTACTCCTGGTGGGGCTGGGTGGACGTCAGCCACGACATGATGCCGCGCCTAACCCGCCCAGACCCCGCGCAAACCGTCTGGCACGCGCTGGGCTATGGCGGAAACGGCGTATCATTTTCCACATGGGCGGGCAAGCGGATTGCCCAGCGCGTGGCGGGCAAAGACCAGGGGCAAGCGGTTTTCGATTTGCCGATCTACAACTCGCCGCTCGAGTACCCTAACTTCTTCAAGCTGTTTCGCTCCGAGGCGCTGGCGCCGTTTCGCAGGCTGGGGCAGCACTTTCTGTACAAGTGGTACTGGATGCAAGACGAGCTTTAATAGATAGGTCACATGGTCACAATTCTCGATGGCGGCATGGGCCGTGAACTCAAACGCATAGGCGCCCCGTTTCAGCAACCCGAATGGTCGGCGCTGGCCTTGATGCAAGGGCCGCAGTTTGTGCGCCAGGTGCACGACGCCTTTGTGCAGCGCGGCGCGCAAGTCATCACCACCAACAGCTATGCAGTGGTGCCTTTTCATATCGGGCAAGAGCGCTTTGACGCCCAGGGCGTGGCCCTGGCCCGCTTGTCGGCCGAGCTGGCCCGCGCCAGCGCCGATGCTGCTGCGCACAAGGTCTTGGTGGCCGGCTCGCTGCCGCCCGCGCTGGGCTCTTACCGGCCTGATTTGTTTGTGCATGCGCAATCGGTAGCTATCCACCAAGCGCTGATTGAAGGCATGGACGCCTCGGTCGACGTGTGGCTGGCCGAGACGCAAAGCTCGATTGCAGAAATCCGCGCCGCGCACGAGGCGCTGGCGGGCAATACCAAACCGCTGTGGATTTCATTCACCCTGGATGACGAGCCCGAAGCGGGCGCTGTAACGCTGCGCTCGGGCGAGACGGTGACCGACGCCGTGCAGGCCGCCTTGGCCTTGGGCGCGCAAGCGGTGCTGTTTAACTGCAGCCAGCCCGAGGTGATGGAAGCAGCCGTCATCGCGGCGCGCCAGGCCATTGGCGAGAAGGCGGTAGACATCGGCGTGTACGCCAACGCCTTCCCGCCACAGTCCAAAAAAGCCACGGCCAATGCGGTGATTTTGGACATCCGCGCCGACCTGGACCCGCAGTCCTACACCGGCTGGGCGCAGCGCTGGGTGGACCAGGGCGCCACCATCGTGGGCGGGTGCTGCGGCATATCGCCAGAGCACATCGGCGAGTTGTCGCGCACTTTTGCCTGAAAGACCAGGCCATGCGCATTTGGCAAAAGCCCATCAGCGTCGAACTGCTCACCGCAGGCACCCGCAAGACTGCGGACGAACACCTGGGTATTGAGTTTTTGGAAGTAGGCGACGACTACCTTGTGGGCCGCGTCCCCGTGGACGAGCGCACCCGCCAGCCTTATGGTTTGCTGCATGGCGGCGTGTCGGTGGTGCTGGCCGAAACGCTGGGCTCCTGTGGAGCGGCATTTTCTTGCCCGCCAGGCTACCGTGCGGTGGGGCTGGATATCAATGCCAACCATTTGCGTGGCGTCAGCTCGGGCTGGGTAACAGCCACGGCCCGCCCCTTACACCGGGGCCGCACCACGCACGTATGGCAGATCGAGCTGCGTGACGATGCGGGCAATATGAGCTGCATCTCGCGCATCACTATGGCGATATTGGCGCCGGCGGGTTAAGGCGCGCGCCCTTGCGGTCAAGGGTTTGTGGGAATCCCACCTTGACCTTGTTCCCTGCAAACCACCTCTGGTATGTACAAGAAGGGCTGCTAATCCTGGCTCGCGGGTCTCTCCGACGGCATAGTCCAAGCCAAGACCATTGATGGCATGCAAGCAAACCACATAAAGTAAGAAACCATCGTTTGCGAAAAACCCGCTCCGCCGATTGAAAGCGAGGGACTGAAGATCTCATTGGCGATCAGTAAATAGATGAAAAAATAAACTATGCCAATACCCCCGATGTTGCGATACGCGTCTAAGTATCCGGCATTGCGCAGCGCAATGAGTCTTTCATCCAACAGTTCGTCCGGCGCGTCGGCGACATGGCGAACAGATGCTCTCAATTTGAAATACAGAATCAGCACGCTTGCCAAGGTCGCGATTTCTAAATAGGAGCGCACTTTCGGTTGCTCAATAAAGACGGATAAAGCCGAGACAATAATGAGGAACGAAATGAACAGAATCAGCATTCTTCTGTTTTTTTGGTTTCTGAAAACAGAGGGGCGGTTGTCGGCCAGGCTGCGGACAACCTCATCGCGCGTGATGCCCTCTACCCAGTAAAAAGATTTCTCGTTTTTGTCACTCATTTCATTTGCCTTTCTTAAAAGGTTTAATTGAAAACAAACGCTGAACATCCGTTTCAAATGCTTCGGCAATACGAAGTGCCAAAGCCAAACTCGGGCTGTATTCGCCGCGCTCTAGATACCCTATGGTTTGATAATGAACACCCACAATTTCCGACAATTGCTGACGAGACATACCAAGCAGTTCACGCTGTTCAGCAATGCGGTTGTAGACCGGGACTTCTTCGTTTCTGCTCATGTCAAATAGTATAAATGCTACATAGCATTCATACAACAAATAGCCCTATTCCCCTATCGATGTTGGGGTTATGGCAATTGAGCTGCTCCCCACCAAACGTACCACCGTAAAGCCTGCGAAGACCTTCGCCACGGAGAATGACCGACATGAAGAAGAGCGGATTTACCGACGAGCAGATCCTTCAATGCTTGGGGCAAGCCGAGACCGGCTGCCGACCAGGGGGCTGTCCCATAGCGGTAGATTGGCTGGCAAACCTCAGTACTTCACTTGGACCTTGTCCATCTGTTCTTTGGAGATACCCGGTACATCGCCGCGCGGACCCCAGCGATTCAAGTTCCAGCCACCCTCGCCGATCCATGCCTTAAGCATTTTCAGATGGGTCTGGCGGTCTGCTTCGGTTTCGCCCAGATGTTTGTACATATTGCCCGGCTTTTTATCGGAGGTGTTAGAGCCATCATCCACCCGGCGCATGAATGCGCCTGAATCTGGGTAGACCACGATTTGCAGCAAGTTCTCATAGGTGTCTGTTCGCGGGCCGAGCTTTTGTTTTTTGTACTTCTCTTCGTCTAATTTAAATTCGGCCAAGGTGGGTGCCTCTGCGCCATGGCATTGCGCGCACTGGGCATTAATGAAGGGTTGCACATCTGTACGGTAGGTTTGCGCGGTGGCGAGGCCGTTGATTAGTAGAACGCCTAAAGCGATGGGCAGACTTAGGTAGTTCCCGGCGCGTATATGTTTCATGATTTTCCTTAAGTGAAGAGACTGGAGTGCTAACTATGTGGCACTGGCATGCGCTTGCTTCCTGGCTCTGACCTATCGGGTTCATTTCGTTTGCTCACGGATGCGGTCTGTGTGCTCGGCGTAGACCTTGCTGCGCTCATATGAGTGCACCGTTCAAAGCAATCAAATAAAGTCGCACCATGCCCGCTAGCAAACATTGCACGAGCGCCATGAAGGTCGGGGAACTCAGCACGCATGACTTTCTAGTGTGTGCCGATGATCGTCTATCGTACGACTTGGCAAGCGATCTCAGCGTGCTAAATCATTGACCTACATCAAGGGAGGTACAAACCGCGGGTGCTGTACTATGTACGTGTAGCAAATCCAATTGCGTGATGAGGCAGGCAATATGACCTGCATCTCGCGGATCACTATGGCGATATTGGCGCCTGCGGTATAGCTCAATTGATCGCGGTGTTGGGACTTAGCTAAGTAGGCGGAACCGTTCCGGCATTGGTGCATTTTTTTAAGTGCATCACCAATCACGAGAATAGCACTGCGACTAAGGTCGGCATCTTGCGAGGCTACGAAATCATAAGTCGCTTAGGGTCTGCGCGGAGTGTGGTGAATGCTTTCTAAATGGCATGCGGGTGTTGGTGATTCTTTATCCTTACCCCATGTTTCCATCGGCGCCATCACCTCAGCATGAGTGGCATGTAAGCCTTTTTTGTCGAAGTGCTTGAGCGCATCGTGACAGCTTTGATGCTATGCGTTTTCCCGCTCTTTTTTGTTCAATGAACTGATTGGTGGCCTCACTACAAGGGCAGGGGTGGCGCGTTTTGCGCGCACGCCACTGACTTTTAGCTTTGCATCACACATCGCACAAGGGTACCGCTGACTTCGTGCAACGAGGCCGCCACCTCCGGCAAGGCGGCGTGGCGCCCCATAAGCCACAAGGCGGTGGCGTGAACGCCCATGCCCACAGCGGGTCAACATGCGTTCTTTTGACTTTTTATGCATACTGCGTAATACTTTACGCACATTATGAGAAAAGAAACCATGCCAAGCCCAAACTATCAGCGCTTTGCCATCAGCATCCCTGCACCGATGGCCATGCAAATTGAAGAGGTCTGCAGGGTGGAGGGGCGTAACCGCTCGGAGTTTTTCCGTGAAGCGGTTCGCTTCTACATCAACGCCGGTCGCGCACCACAGCCACCTCAACTCGTCATGCCAGCCAGCGAAGAAGAGCGTAAAGACAATCCTTTCCGCCTTTTCGCCGAGTGGAACTCGGATGCCGATGCAGCCTATGACGCCCTTCGTTAAGCCCAAATGCCCTATTACCGCAGTTGGGACATCGTCGTAGTTCCCTTCCCTTTTACCGACCAGAAGACCAACAAAGTCCGCCCTGCCGTCATCGTTTCGACGGACAACCTGCGGCAACGCAATGGCAAATACATCGTGGCCATGATTACCAGCGCCACCAACGCCGCGCAATATGGGGATGTGTCCATCAGCGAATTGAGCGCTGCCGGGCTACCCATAGCATCCGTCGTGCGCGCCAGCAAAGTGGCCGTTATTGAAGACCAAGACATTCTCAAACGCGTCGGAACGCTGCCCACCGCCGATAGGAAGCTGGTGGCCGGGCAGCTTCGAGAGTACCTAGCCATCGGTTGAATGAGCACGGGCCTCTATACGACTGGCCAAGCACGCAAACTTTCTTTGGAGCGCTTTCGCGGCATTAACTGGGAGTAGCTAGCCTTTTGAAAATAAGGGTCTGGCCAAGCGGCGAACATAAAAGCTTACTCACATTTTGGTTCCTATCACAATAAGGCCATCGTTCTTGCTTGGCGTTAATGCGAGCGACAAGAATTTGTTTGGTGTTACTGTCGTATCAATAATTAGGATGCCGGACAAAGTACTTTGTCCGGCTGCACAACCGATTCCGGATGAGGTCAGGGTAATGTTGCTACGTTTTTGCCGCCAGTCCGCGGAACAATGGCGCCGCTTGTTGTACAAGTGGATTGCACCAGCGTGAAGTTACCTGTGCTGTTAATTGTTATTGTTGCTGGGACTAATGTGTAGCTTCCAGAACGCCCAACAAATGACCAAGTCCCGGCTATTGCTGATGAAGTTGCTGGCGTGTCATATGAAGTTCGATATATCATCGGTACTGAAACTTTAGCGTTTGCAAGCGTCATTGTTGACTTTGCAACGACTGGACCTGCAAGGATGCCTGCAGTTGCTGTATTCACTAGAAAATCAAAATCGGTTCCCGTTACCGTGATGGTGCTCCCGCTCACCGAAGACGTTCCAAAAAGTGCGCCGTAAATTGTTGAGCCAGCGCTGTAAATTCCCCATACTTCGCCGTTGTCCAACACCGCAGTAGTGACGGTATACCCTCCGCTTGACGTACCAGTCCAAAACTCTTGAGCATCGGTGTTTGGCGTAGCTGAGCTGTTCCCGCCACCACCACCACCACATGCAGCCAAAGTTATTGCAATGCAAAGGCTGGTAAGTAAATAAATAAATTTTTCATTTGATACTTTCGTTAAATTGCGCAGCAGTGCTCGGTGGTTGCTCAGAAAGCACTTAGCACATTGACTAAATGAATGCCAGTCGCTCTAAGACGTAAAGACTGGCGGCTTGAGTCGCTCCTCGATGCGTCGCTAGTTACGACACAAAGTTTCAGGATCACGCACTCTGCGGTGTGTAGTTCCTGCAATGTTGATGAGGGTTGCTCATCAACGCAACGTTGTCCAACATTGCAACTTATATAAATGTTATCAGAATAACAATTAAAAGAAATACAAAATCACTTGGGCTGTTTTTGTGCCGTAGGCCTCAACTCAAGGCACGATGCGCTCTTAAAGTGAGCAGCTTCTTAAAGCAAAAAAGCCCCACTTGCATAACGCAAGGGGGCTCCAACGCGAGTGACCTGGGGAATGCGTTTTTTACGCGCTCTACGCCCCCCGCGCCAACCTCTCACTCTTCCAATACACATCATCCCCCACCGTCCCATCAGTGCGGTAGCGATTGAGCACACGGGCCAACACAAACATCAGGTCCGACAAGCGGTTCAGGTATTGGCGTGGGGCCTCTTTCAAAGCCTCTTCATTGCCCAGCGCCACCACGGCGCGTTCGGCGCGGCGGGCTACGGTGCGGCATACATGCGCTAGCGATGCGGCGCGGTTACCGGCGGGCAGGATGAACTCTTGCAATTTGGGTAGGTGTTCGTTGTGCTGTGCCAAAGCTTGGTCTAGCGCCAACACCGCCTCGGGCTTGAGCAATTCAAAACCGGGGATAGACAGTTCGCCGCCCAGGTTAAACAACTGGTGTTGCACTTCGACCAACACGCTGCGCACGCTCTCGGGCATGGCTTCGCACAAGAGTACGCCGATGTGGCTGTTGAGTTCATCGACCTCGCCCATGGCGTGCACGCGCAAGCTGTTTTTGGATACGCGCGAGTTATCGCCCAGACCGGTGGTGCCGTTGTCGCCGGTGCGGGTGGCTATTTGTGTAAGGCGGTTTCCCATGAAGCTTCTTTCGGTACGGGCTGCGCTCAGGGCAGCGGGGGTTCGGCGACGGCGTCGAGCATGAATTCGATTTTGTCGCGCATGTCTTTTTCGGTGTCCGCGTAGCGCTGGCGGATGGCTTGCATGGCCGGCGCGCAGGCCATGAAGGCGTCCACCACGTCGGGGTCAAACTGCACGCCACGTTCCTCGCCAATATGCGCCACGGCTTGCTCGTGGCTGAGGGCGGGTTTGTAGACCTTGGCGTTGCACATGGCGTCGTAGGCATCGGCCAGCGCAAAGATGCGCGCAGCAGGCGGTATGGTGGCGCCTTGCAGGCCTTGGGGGTAGCCTTGGCCGTCCCATTGTTCGTGGTGCGAGAGGGTCACCTCTTTGGCCACCTGCAAGCCCGGGTCTTTGCAGGGCAGCGCCGCTTCGGCTTGCTGCAATGCCGCCAGGCCGCGCAGCGTATGGGCTTGCATGGCGCGCCGCTCGGCAGCGGTGTAGACGCCGGGGTTGAGCAGCACGCGCTCGGGCACAGCCAGTGTGCCCATGTCGTAGACCCACACGCTGTCTTGCAGTTGGCGCACAAACGCGGGTGTGATTAGGTCCGCCCATGCGCCGTTGCTGCGCAGTGCGTACGCCAGTTGCGCCACATAGGCTTGCATGCGCAGCAGGTGGTGGTGCGTATCGGCATCGCGCTGCTCGATCAAGGTGGCCATGGCGCATAGCATCACGCGCTCCAGCGGTAGGGCGGCGGGGTTGTCAGGGGTCAAACTAGTGTGTTGCATAGACAAAGGGCGTTTGATAAATCCAGACCATTTTGCCATTGGGCGCTTCGTAGCGGGCACTTTCTACCAACTCATGCGCTTGAAAATCCAGGCTTACCAAATAAGCACCTTTACGCAATTCTTTGGCCGCTTTGGCCACGGCGCGCGGCATGCTTTCGGGACGCTGAAAGGCGTACACCATGTCGTAGCCCGACCAATCGGCTTCCCAAATATCAGCCCGCGTTATGCGTGCCCACGGCAGGCGCAGCGCGCACCACCAGCGCAGCACGACGCTCCACTCCAAACCATAAAACTGCACCTGCGGATAAGCGCTGCGCAGCGCGCGCAAACCATGGCCCAGGCCACAGCCCGCGTCCACCACTTTGGCCCCGACAGGCAAGGGCGCAAAGCGCGGCAACTCCAGCAAAGCCTTGGCCGGTGTGGGGAACAAGGGCGCGTCACTCCAGGCATTAACCGGGTAGACCAAGAGCATGACCGCCAGCGGCAACAACCACACCCACGAGGGCACATCGCCATGCCCCAGCAATTGCGCGCTCAGCGCAAACGAGACCGGGAAGCCCCCCGCAATCACCAGCTTGCGCCACCAGTTGCTGCCCCAAACGCTGAGCACCACGCCAATAGCGGCAGCCACGACCAAGGCCGCCAGCGGCGACCAAGCTTGCCCGCCCAATAAACGCAGCAAAGCCCAGCTTGCGCCCCAGGACAAAAACGCGGGCGCCGGCCACGGGGGCGCTTTGCGCCAGGCGCTGGCGGGCGTGGGTTCGGCGCTGGGCGCGGTCATGGCTTAGCGCTCGCCTTGGGGCGCGAGGCGTTCGATCAGGCCGTTAAGCGCATCGAGCGAGCCAAACTGAATTACCACCTCGCCCATGTCCTCGAAGCGGCCATTGCGCTTGACGCGTTTTTTAACGCGGATGTCCACCTGCGCGGCCAGCGCATCCGAGAGCTCTTCTTCCAGGCGTTTGAGGTCGCGTGATTTTTCTTTTTTGGGTTTGGCAGAAACCAGGGTGAATTCGGCGCCGAGCTTTTTCGCCAAACTTTCGGCCTCGCGCACCGAGAGTTTTTTGCCCACGATTTGGTTGGCTGCCGAAATTTGCGTGGCCCGGTCTAGCGTCAGCAATGCGCGGGCGTGGCCCATGTCCAGGTCGCCGGCCATGAGCATGGACTGCACCGGCTCGGCCAGTTGCAAGAGGCGCATCAGGTTGCTGGCGGCGCTGCGCGAGCGGCCGACCGATTGCGCAGCGGCCTCGTGCGTCATGCCAAATTCTTTAATCAGGCGTTGCAGGCCTTGGGCCTCTTCCAGCGGGTTGAGGTCTTCGCGCTGCATGTTTTCGATAAGCGCCATGGCAGCGGCGGCCTCGTCAGGCACGTTGCGTACCAGCACCGGCACCTGCTCTAAACCAGCCAGGCGCGCGGCCCGAAAACGGCGCTCGCCCGCGATGATTTCGTACAAAGGCTTGTCACCGCGCGCGGGCTGCTGCGCCTGGGCTTGGGCCGCCGTGAGCTGGCGCACCAAGATAGGCTGCATG
This sequence comes from Comamonas sp. lk, assembly GCA_945861345.1. GTDB lineage: Bacteria > Pseudomonadota > Gammaproteobacteria > Burkholderiales > Burkholderiaceae_C > Allorhodoferax. The sequence goes on along the minus strand of CAMATX010000003.1, from coordinate 63,283 downwards.
ATGCCCTGGGCCTTGATGCTCTCGGCCAATTCGTAGAGCGCGCCTTCGTCCATGCGCGTGCGTGGCTGGTACTGGCCAGCGACCAAATCGTCCAGCGGCAAGGCGCTGGGCGCACCGCCCTCGCCCGCTAATGCGGGTGGTGCATCGACCACGGTAGGCCCGAGCAAGGCTTCCAAGCCCATGCCTAGGCCTTTGAGTTTTTTAGTTGCCATGGGGCAATTCCTTTGTGTCCAACGATTGAAGAAAAAGTGCGTGACCCTGCGGCCAGTCGCCTAGGCCGCTGTCGGCGTTGATGTGGCCGGCGTCGCCGTAATCGATGCAACGAGCACCCCAGGCACTGGCAAAGGCGCTGGCGCGTGCAAAGCTGCAATAAGGGTCGGTGTGGCTGGCCAGCAGCACGCAAGGGAAAGGCAAGGGCTGCAACTCCACCGGCGCCCAGCTGTGCAGGACGGTGCGCAAATGCGGCAACTCCGGGTCGCCGGGGGCCACCAAGAAGGCTGCGCACACGCGCTGCGTGTTGCGCGACACCGCGGCCCACGCGGCCGTGAGCAAACAGCCCAAGCTGTGGGCGACGAGCACGCACGGGCCCTCGCGCGCCAGCACGGCTTCTTCGAGCTGGCATATCCAGTCGCCGCGCAGGGGCTGCATCCAGTCGTGCTGCTGCACGCGGGTGTAGCCGTACAACGCCTCCCAGCGGCTTTGCCAGTGCGCCGGGCCGGAGTTTTGCCAGCCGGGGAGCAAGAGAACGTTGGCGGCTTGCTGCACCGTACTCAGCCCGCAGCGGGAATGCGCCGGATCATTTCCTGCGCAAAGCCGACAAAGGCTTGCGCGCCTTTGGACGAGGGATCAAAAGCCACGCCCGGCAGGCCGTAGCTGGGCGCCTCGGCCAGCCGCACATTGCGCGGAATGACGCTGTCAAACACCTTGTCGCCAAAGTGGGCCTTGAGTTGGTCGCTCACCTGCTGCTGCAGGGTGATGCGCGGATCGAACATGACTCGTAATAAGCCAATGATTCGCAAATTGTCATTTAAATTGGCCTTGACCTGCTTGATGGTGTTGACCAGATCGGTCAGGCCCTCCAGGGCGAAATACTCGCACTGCATGGGCACGATGACGCCGTCGGCGCAGCACAAGCCATTGAGCGTGAGCATGGACAGCGAGGGCGGGCAGTCGATGAGTACAAAGTCGTATTCGCCGGCTACCTCGGCCAGGGCAGCTTTGAGGCGGCGCTCGCGGCGTTCGAGCTCGACCATCTCGACCTCGGCGCCGGCCAGTTCGCGGTTGGCGCCCAAGATGTCGTAGCTGCATTTAGCGGCAATGAGTTTGTCACTGCGGGTGCGGGCTTGGGCGATGCTGGCCGATTCGAGCAGCACGTCATACACCGAAAGCGCCAGGCTGCGCTTGTCTACGCCCGAACCCATAGTGGCGTTGCCTTGTGGGTCCAGGTCGACCATCAGCACGCGCTGGCCCTGCAAGGCCAGACCGGCGGCCAGGTTCACGGTGGTGGTGGTCTTGCCAACGCCACCTTTTTGGTTGGCAATACAAAATATCTGGGCCATGGGGTTCAGTGTCCAAAGTACATAAAAACAGGCGTGCAATCCGGCTGTCGCAGCGCAAGACGCTACTGCGAGACCACCAGCTTGACGCCAAAACCGATCAGGAAAACACCCGCCAGCTTTTCCAGGGCATGGCCCACGCGCGGACTGGCGCGCAAGCGCTCGGCAAAAATATAGGTCAGCAAGGTGGCCGACAAGCCATACAAAAAGGTGAGCGCCGCGATGGTGGCAGCCATAAAGCCGTAGGTCAGCAGGCCTTGCTGCTGCACCGGGTCCACAAACAGTGGGAAAAAAGCCATGTAAAACAAGATGGCTTTGGGGTTGAGCAAGGTGATGACCATGGCCTGGCGCAAAAACTGGCGCGGCCGAATCTCGATGGGCGCGGCCGCGCCCGGCTTGGCCAGCAGCATATAAGCGCCCAACCAGGCCAGGTAGGCGGCGCCCGCCCACTGCACCACATGAAAAGCCGCCGGGTAACTAGACAGCAGAGCGGCCACGCCGGCCACGGCCAGCCACATCAGCACCTGGTCGCCCAAAATGACACCCAGGGTGGCAGCCAGACCTCCGCGAAGGCCACCCTTGCTGGTGGACAGCACCAGGGCCAGGTTGCCCGGGCCGGGAATCAGCAAAAAGACCAAAATGGTCACCACAAAAGTACCGTAATCGGTGACGCCAAGCATCAAGAACCCCAAAGCAACAAGAGCGCGAGTTTACGTGATCGTCTGTTTCACGTGAAACAGGGCCGACTTCGCGGGCGGCTTGGTGGGGCGCCTAGGCGTCGGCGCGGCGCATCCAGACGATGCAGCGCTGGGCGTCCAGGCCCGGAACGGTGAGCGGTTCCACGTGAAACACCTGCACCGAAGGCGGCAAGGCCTGCATCTCTTCGGTAGGGGTTTTACCTTTCATAGCCATCCAGATGCCGCCGGGCAAGAGCGCTGCGTCCGAGCCCTGCACCAAGTCCGGCAGCGAGGAAAACGCCCGGGCACTGACCAGTTGGTAACCCGGCTCGATGCGCTCGACCCGCGCGTGCAGGCCGCGCAGATTGGGCAGGCCCAAACTCAGCGCCACTTGTTGGATGAACGAGGCCTTCTTGGCCACGGTGTCCACGCAGTCCACTTGCAAATCGGGCAGGCAAATGGCCAGCACCACGCCGGGCAAGCCAGCGCCCGAGCCGACATCGAGCAGACGCAGCGGCGCGGCGGGGGCCAGCTCTTGCATCTGCGCCTGCAGGGGCGCAACGACGGCCAGGCTGTCGAGCAGGTGGTGGCTGAGCATGGAATGCGGCTCGCGCACGGCGGTCAGGTTGTAGACCTGGTTCCACTTTTGCAAAAGCGCCAGGTAGGCCAGCAAGGCGTTTTGCTGGTCTGCGCTGAGCGCCAGGCCCAGCGCGGCCAAGCCATCACCTAGGCCATCACGCAGGCCATCGGCCAGGCTTTGGTTCACTGCGCTGCCTCGGCCGCGCTGCTGACCGGAGCCGAGGCCGGGGCCGGGGCCGCCAGCTTACCGGCGAACTCACGAAAATTGCCTTTTTTCAGGTGAATGAGCAAGAGCGAGATGCTCGCCGGCGTGATGCCCGACATGCGCGAGGCCTGGCCCAAGGTCTCGGGCCGGTGTTTGTTCAGGCGCTGGCGCGCCTCGATGCTCAGGGCCGAGACCTGCATATAGTCCAGCGACTCGGGCAGGCGCAGGTTTTCGTAATGCGCGGCGCGGCCCACGTCCTCAATTTGCCGGTCGATGTAGCCAGCGTACTTGATGGCGATTTCCACCTGCTCGATCACCGTGGGCACAAACATATTGGGCGCGCCCGCGCCCTGCTCTGCCTCGGGCTGCACCGGCAAGTCGGGGTTGGAAAAGCGGCCGCCGGCCAGGCCCATCAGGTCGGCGTAGCCCACTTCGGGGCGGCGCAGCAAATCGGCCAGGCTGTATTCATGCTCCAGGGCTTTGCCAAACACGCGCTGCGCTTCCTCGGTGGCCAGGTTTTTCGGGCTGACCCACAGGCTGCGCAAGCGCTCGGTTTCACGTGAAACAGCGTCTTGCTTGCGGCAAAAAGCGTCCCAGCGCACATCATCGACCAGGCCGAGTTGTCGACCAACGCCGGTCAGGCGCGCGTCGGCGTTGTCTTCGCGCAGCTGTAGCCGGAACTCGGCGCGGCTGGTAAACATGCGGTAGGGCTCGGTCACGCCCTTGGTGATCAGGTCGTCCACCAGCACGCCGAGGTAAGCCTGGTCGCGCCCGGGCAGCCAGCTGTTTTGCGAATACGCGGTGCGGGCGCCAGCCTGCAAAGCGGCGTTGACTCCGGCAAACAAACCCTGGGCCGCCGCCTCTTCGTAGCCAGTAGTGCCGTTGATCTGCCCGGCAAAAAACAGGCCCTGAATCTGGCGCGTCTCAAAGTTGCTTTTCAGGGCGCGGGGATCAAAGTAGTCGTATTCGATGGCGTAGCCGGGCCGCAAAATATGCGCATTCTCCAGCCCTACCATGCTGCGCACCAGCGCGTACTGAATGTCAAAAGGCAGGCTGGTGGAGATGCCGTTGGGGTAGTACTCGTGGGTGGTCAAGCCCTCGGGCTCCAGAAAAATCTGGTGGCTTTCCTTGTCGGCAAAGCGATTGACCTTGTCCTCCACGCTGGGGCAATAGCGCGGGCCCACGCCCTCGATGGTGCCGGTAAACATGGGGCTGCGGTCAAAGCCGCTGCGGATAATTTCGTGGGTGCGCGCATTGGTATGCGTCATCCAGCACGGCACTTGCTGCGGGTGCTGCTCCGCCCTGCCCATGAAGCTGAACACCGGCATCTGCGTGGCCATGCCGCCGGGCATGCCATCGCCGGGCTGCGCCTGGCAGCGGGAAAAGTCGATGCTGCGCCCGTCGATGCGCGGAGGCGTGCCGGTCTTGAGGCGGCCTTGGGCCAGCTTCAGTTCTTTCAGGCGCGCACTCAGGCGTGCTGCAGGCGGGTCGCCAGCGCGGCCTGCGCCATAGTTATTCATGCCGACGTGGATCTTGCCGTCCAAAAACGTACCCGCAGTGAGCACGACCGTGGTGGCTTTGAAAATAATTCCTATTTGGGTAACGGCCCCGACGACACGGTCGCCCTCCACGAGAAGGTCATCGACCGCCTGCTGGAACAAGGACAAATGGGGCTGGTTCTCCAGCATACGGCGTATCGCTGCCTTGTACAGCACCCGGTCGGCCTGGGCGCGGGTGGCGCGCACGGCCGGGCCTTTGCTGGAATTGAGGATGCGAAACTGGATACCACTCTCGTCGGTGGCCAGCGCCATGGCGCCGCCCAGGGCGTCGACTTCTTTAACCAAATGGCCTTTGCCAATGCCGCCGATCGAGGGGTTGCAGCTCATCTGCCCCAGGGTCTCGATGTTGTGCGTGAGCAGCAAGGTGCTGCACCCCATGCGCGCCGCCGCCAGCGCAGCTTCGGTGCCGGCATGGCCGCCGCCGACAACGATCACATCAAAGTGTTGGGGATACAGCATGGCGCAAGAGTCCAAAGCGAAGAGGATGGCCATTTTACCGGCGCAGCATAAAGCAAGGCCCGCGCCTAGTCTTTACCCTAAGTGCCTTCCAAGCGGCCCTGGGTTAGAGTGCTTAGCTTTTGCGCTGGAGCTGTTGCATGCATATCCCTTCCGTCCAAGACCAGGTTAGCGCCCAGGAGTGGCAGCTGCGCGTCGACTTAGCCGCCTGCTACCGCCTGGTTGCCGCCTATGGCTGGAGCGACCTGATCTTCACCCACATCAGCGCGCGCCTGCCGGGCGACGACCACCATTTCCTGATCAACCCCTACGGCATGCTGTTTGACGAGGTCACCGCCAGCAGCCTGATCAAGGTCGACCAGCAGTGCAACAAGCTGATGGACTCGCCCTTCCCGGTGAACCCGGCCGGCTTTGTCATCCACAGCGCCGTGCATGCCGTGCGCGAAGATGCGCAATGCGTGCTGCACACCCACACCCGCGCAGGCGTGGCCGTTAGCGCCCAGGCCTGTGGCCTGTTGCCCATCAGCCAGCAAGCCACGCTGGTGCTCAGCTCGCTGGGCTACCACGACTACGAAGGCATCGCCCTGCGCGACGAGGAAAAGCCGCGCCTGCAAGCCGACCTGGGCAGCGCCAACCACCTGATGCTGCGCAACCACGGGCTACTCACCGTGGCGCGCTCGATTCCTGATGCGTTTTTGCTGATGTACAACTTCGAGTCGGCCTGCCAAATCCAAGTCACCGCCCAGCCCGGCGGAGAACTGGTGCAGGTCGATCCGCGCATCATCGACGGCGTGGGCGCTGCGGTGCGCGTGCAGGCCGGCGGCAGCGGCGGCTTTGGCGGCGCGCTGGCCTGGCCGGCTTTGCTGCGCAAGCTCGACCGGCAGGACAGCAGCTACCGCAACTAAGTCACGCCGCTATTTCGCAGCGCCTTTCGCTACCAAGGACCCCTATGCCAAGCACCACGCCCGAAGCATTTGACTACGTCATCATCGGCGGCGGCGCCGCCGGCTGCGTGCTGGCCAGCCGCCTGAGCGAAGACCCGGCGGTACAGGTGTGCCTGCTCGAAGCCGGCGGCCCCGATAGCTCGGTGCTGATCCATGCGCCCATGGGCTTTGCGGTCAGCGCGCCGCTGCATATCAATAACTGGGGCTACGAGACGGTGCCCCAAAACGGCTTTGAAGGCCGGCGCGGCTACCAGCCGCGCGGCAAGGTCATGGGTGGCAGCACCTCGATCAACGCCATGGTCTACACGCGTGGCAACCGCGCCGACTACGACCACTGGGCCACTTTGGGCAACCCCGGCTGGAGCTACGAGGACGTGCTGCCTTTTTTCAAACGCAGCGAGAACAACCAATGTTTTGGCGCCGATAGCTACCGGGGCACCGGCGGCCCTTTGCAAGTGAGTTATTTGCGCAGCCCGGGGCCCTTGAATGAGGTGTTCTTAACGGCAAGCGAACAGTGCGGCCTGCCGCGCACGCCCGACTACAACGGTGCCCAGCAATGGGGCGTGGGCCCCAGCCAAGTCATGCAAAGCGGGGGCGAGCGTTGCAGCGCGGCGCGCGCCTACATCACACCCATCAAAGACCGCAGCAACCTGCATATCATCACGCATGCACACGCCCAGCGCATTGCCCTCGAAGGGCGCAAAGCGGTAGGCGTGCACTACCAGCGCGAAGGACAAGAGGTCTTGGTGCGCGCGCGCCGCGAGGTGCTACTTAGCGCCGGCGCGTTTGGCTCACCGCAATTGCTGATGCTCTCGGGCATCGGCCCGCAAGCGCATTTGCAGGAGCATGGCATCGTGCCTGTGCACGCGCTCCAAGGCGTGGGCCAAAACCTGCAAGACCATGTGACCACCGTGCTGATCCACCGCACGGCGCGCCAGGAGGCCTCGCTGGGCGTGTCCTTGCGCGGCATCGTGCAAGTCATACGCTCGATCTTTGAGTGGCGCAACAAGCGCACCGGCTGGGTGACCTCCAACGTGGCCGAGTCGCAAGGCTTTATGAAGACCGACCCGCAGGCGGCGCTGCCCGATATCCAACTGGCCATGTGCATGGGCATCGTGGACGACCACAACCGCAAAGCCCACCTGGGCCATGGCTACACGCTGCACGTCACGCTGTGCCGCCCCAAGAGCCGGGGCAGCGTGCGCCTGCAAAGCAAGCGCGCCAGCGATGCGCCGCTGATCGACCCGGGATTTTTCTCGCACCCGGATGACATGGCCACGCTCATCAAAGGCACGCAAATGGGCTATGACATCTTGCACGCCCCGGCCTTTGACCCTTACCGGGGCGAGATGCTCTACCCCGTTCAGCGCGACAACCCGCAGCAGATTGAAAGCTTTTTGCGCGACCACTCGGACACCGAATACCACCCCTGCAGCACCTGCAAAATGGGCCCGGACGCTGACCCGATGGCCGTGGTCGATGCGCAGCTGCGCGTGCATGGCATCCAAGGCCTGCGCGTGGTGGACGCCTCCATCATGCCCACGCTCACCACGGGTAACACCACCGCGCCCACCATCATGATTGCCGAAAAAGCGGCGCAGATGATTCAAAGCGGCGCCTAGGTTGACATAGGCGTTTTCATTTGGCTGTGCGCCAGCGGCTGCTGGCGCCAGGCCAACAATGCAGCCAGCCATAACGCTAACGCAGAGACCAACAAGCCACGCTCCAAACCGCCAGCGCCGTCGGCAATCCAGCCCACCATGGTCGGGCCGGCAATTTGGCCTGCAGCAAACACCACCGTAAACGCGCTGATGCCACTGGCCCACTGGGCCTGCGGCAGGTTGTGGCGCACCATGGCCGTGCTGGCCGCCACGATGGACAAAAACACGCCACCAAAAACCACGCCCGACAACATCAAAACCGCGTAGTTGTCCGACACCGCAGGCAGCAACGTTGCAAAGCCGAGCAAGGCATTGAGCAAGGCCATGGCGCGTCCGCCCTGCTCGCGGTCGAGCAAGCGCGCCCATACCCGCGAAGACGCCATCACCGAGACGCCCAGCACCGCATAAAACAAGGAGATCGCGTCCACGCTATTGCCCTGGGCACGCAAGAGCGCCACCACAAAAGTCATGTAACCGATATAGCCCACGCCAAACATGCCGTATCCCGCCAACCCAAAAAAAAGCGGCCGCCAAGCCAGCGGCACCGCATGCGCTGGGCTGCTGGTAGCAGGCAATGGCGCATCGGCCATGGCACGCGCCGGCCAGCGCAGCAACAGGCTGCCGGCCAAACACACCGCCGCCATCAGCCACCAGGCATAGCGCCAGCCATGCGCTTGGCCCTGGGCCTCTTGCAAAGCCCAAGGCACCAAAAGTGCCGAGATGCTGATGCCCAAGCCCGTGCCGCCGTAGTACAGGCCGAGCAACCAACCTGCGCGCTGCGGATCGCGCGCGCCCAAGCGCGCCGCCAACAAACCCCCGGCAACAAACACCGATGCGCTGGCCACACCCGCCAGCAAACGCTGCGCCAAGAGCACCGCCGGATCGGTAAAAAATCCAGACAAGGCCATAAACACCGTGGCCGCCAGCGCCCCCCAACGCAACAAAGCCGCCGGGCCAAAGCGCCGCATCCCCCAGGGAAAGAGCATGGCGCCCATCAGATAGCCCATGGCATTGGCCGTGTTCATGGCGCCGGCCAGGGTGTAGGTCCAGCCCAGGTCCTCACGCATGGCCGGTAAGAGCAAGCCATACGCAAAGCGCGTGATCCCCAAAGACACCGCCGCACCCACCGCCAGGGCGAGGGCCAGGGCCACCCCTTGTCGCGCTCCTGCTTGCACATACACTCCTAAAAACACTATCGAACCCCCCGATTGTGCGCCGTGCATCACGGGCGCAATGCACCACGAAAGATTTGCACTATGGCCCAACTTTTTGACGCCCTGCCCATGGGCTCCCTGACCCTGCCCCACCGCGTGGTGATGGCCCCCTTGACACGCAACCGCGCCCCCGGCGCCCTGGCCCACGCCGGCATGGCGCGCTACTACGCCCAGCGCGCCGACCCGCACAGCGGCGCGGCACTCATCATCAGCGAAGCCACCGCCATCAGCCAGCAAGGCCAGGGCTATTCGGACGTGCCCGGCATCTGGAGCGAGGCGCAAGTGCAGTCTTGGAAACCAGTGACTGCTGGCGTACATGCAGCGGGCGGGCACATCTTTATGCAGCTTTGGCATGTGGGCCGCGTATCGCATGTGGACTTGCAAGAAGGCGGGCAGGCGCCGGTAGCGCCCTCGGCCCTCACCGCCAAAACCAAGACCGTGCTGATCGGCGCCGACGGGCCCAAGTTTGTGCCCACTTCGGCGCCACGGGCCTTGGCCATCGAGGAGATGGCCGGCATCGTGGCCGACTACCGCCACGCGGCGCGCAACGCCATCGCAGCGGGCTTTGACGGCGTAGAGGTGCACGCGGCCAATGGCTACCTGATAGACCAGTTTCTGCGCAGCAGCAGCAACCTGCGCGAAGACGCCTATGGCGGCGCCGTGCCCCAGCGGGCGCGCTTGCTATGCGAAGTGATGCATGCGGTGTGCGAGGAAATTGGCGGCGCGCGCTGCGCCCTGCGCCTCTCGCCGGTCACCCCGGCTAATGATGTGTTTGATCCAGAACCACAAAAACTCTTTGGCTACGTCGCCGAACAACTGGGCCCCTTGGGCCTGGCCTATGTGCACATCATTGAAGGCTCTACGGGCGCAGAGCGCGACTTTCAGCAAGGCGACGCACCTTTTGACTACGCAGCGCTGCGCCAAAGCTACCGCGCCGCGGGCGGCAAAGCCGCCTGGATGGTCAACAACGGCCTGGACAAAGCCAGTGCCCAAGCCGCCCTAGACGGCGGCGCCGATCTGGTGGCCTTTGGCCGTAGTTTTATTGCCAACCCGGACCTGACCGAGCGTCTGCGCCAAGACGCGGCCCTGAACCCGGTGGACCGCGCCACCTTGTACGGCGGCGGCGATAAAGGCTATACCGATTACCCGTTTCTCACCCAGACCTAAAGACAAGCAGCGCAAGCGCTTTAAGGTCCTTTCCAGCGCTTAAGCAACAGGGCATTGGCCATCACGCTGACCGAGCTCATGGCCATGGCCGCGCCCGCCAGCACGGGGTGCAAGTAGCCCAGCGCCGCCAGCGGAATGCCCGCAGCGTTGTAGAAAAAAGCCCAAAACAGGTTTTGCCGGATTTTGGCGACCGTCAGGCGCGAAATCTCCAGCGCGGCGGCCACCAAGCGCGGGTCCCCGCGCATCAAGGTAATGCCGGCGGCCTGCATGGCGACATCGGTACCGCCGCCGTCCGGGTTGGACATGGCCATGCCGACATCGGCGGCGGCCAGTGCGGGCGCGTCGTTCACCCCATCGCCCACCATGGCCACGGTGCGCTGCGCGTTACCGGCCACCAAGGGCGCTTTCAAGTCCTTGACACATTGGGCCTTGTCGCCGGGCAAGACACCTGCGCGTACCTGCGCACTGCCCTCGCTGGCATCGAGCCCCAGGCGTGTGGCCATGGCGCGCGCTGCGCCCCAGTTGTCGCCGGAGAGCATGACCACCTGCAGGCCGCGCGCACGCAAGCTGGCAATGGCCTCGATGGCGCCGGACTTGGGCTCGTCGTGAAACGCCATCAAGGAGCGCAGTTGCCAGCGGCCCTCGCGCAGCTCGGCCAGTGCCGAGACGGTGCTACCCGCCGCCTGCATCTGCTGCGCTTGCCGGGCGTCGCTAGCGCGTACGTCCTGCGCCGCTTGCAAGGACTGCGCCCAGGGCCAGCTACCCAGCGCAAAGTTGCGCCCGTCGATGCGCCCACGGGTGCCGCAGCCGGGCACGGTAATGAGGTCTTGTGGCGCGCCAAAGGCTTGTCCCTGCGCTTTGGCGTAGGCCAGCACCGCGCGGGCCAGCGGGTGCTCGCTGCCGCTTTGCAGGCTGGCGCAAATGCGCAGGTCTTCGGCCTGGGCAAAACCGGGCAAGGCCAGGGTTGGCGCAGCGGGTGCAAGTGAGACGAATTCGGTCAGCTGCGGGCGCCCTTGCGTGAGCGTGCCGGTCTTGTCAAACGCCACCACGCTGACGCGGTGGGCAATCTCCAGGGCCTGCGCATCTTTGATCAAGATGCCGTATTTGGCCGCCACCCCGGTGCCGGCCATGATGGCCACCGGCGTAGCCAGGCCCAGTGCGCAAGGGCAGGCAATCACCAGCACGGCCACTGCACGGATCAAAGCCACCTCTGGTGGCTGGCCAGCCACCAGCCAGCCCAGCAAGGTCAGCAGCGCCAGCACCAGCACCACCGGCACAAACACGGCGCTGACCTGGTCTACCAGACGCTGAATCGGCGCCTTGGCGGCCTGCGCGTCTTCCACCAGCCGGATGATGTGGGCCAGAACCGTCTGCCCGCCCACGGCGCTTAGGCGCACCAACACCCGGCCCTCACCGTTGATGCTGCCCGCATGCACGCGCGCGCCCACTGTTTTGGGCACGGGCAAGGACTCGCCCGTCAGCATGGACTCATCAGCTTGCGTGCTGCCCTCAGATACCAGACCATCGGCAGCAAAACGCTCGCCGGCCTTGACCGCCACGGTATCGCCCACCAGCAGCTCCGAGACGGGCACATCCACTTCGCCGTCAGGGCCGATCCAATGGGCGCGCGCCGGGCGCAGGGCGTGCAGCGCGCGGATGGCCGAGGTGGTTTGGCGCTTGGCGCGGGCCTCCAGCCATTTGCCCAACATGACCAAGGTAATCACCAGCGCCGAGCCTTCGAAATACAAATGCACCATGGCGCCGGGCGGCGCACTTAGCCACAGCCACACCGACAGCGCCCAACCGGCGGTAGTGCCCAAGGCAACCAGCAAATCCATATTGCCACTGCGCGCGCGCAGCGCATGCCAAGCGCCTCGGTAAAAGCGGGCACCCAGCACCAGTTGCACCGGCGTGGCCAGGGCACATTGCCAGGCGGCGGGCAGCATCCAATGCTGGCCCAACAAATCGCCAAGCATGGGTAAGACCAGCGGGATAGACAGGGCAAAGCCCCAGGCCACCGGCGCAAAGCCATCCCAAGGCGAGGGTTCGGGCGCATCGAGCGCGGCACCGGCGTCTTTGGGCTCGTAGCCGGCATCGCGCACGGCGCGGCGCAGCAAAGCCTCCATAGGGGCGTCCTGGGCCGTACCCGCTGCCACAGCGATGCGCGCCGATTCGGTGGCCAGGTTGACACTGGCGGTTTGCACGCCCGGCACCCGCAACAAGGCTTTTTCCACACGGCCCACACAGGAGGCGCAGGTCATGCCACCAATGCCAATGTCCAGGGTGCATTGCGCAGCCGCGTTGGGTGAGGGCATGCATCTATCCTTTGCTGTGGGTCAAATCGTGTCGGGCAGGCCGGTGCACAATAATCCTATTTGGATTTTTGAGGACAAATATGCCTATTTCGCACTATGAGTTAAAAGTCAGCGGCATGACCTGTGGTCATTGCGAAAAAGCCGTCGATAAAGCAATTCACCAGGTGGATCCCCAAGCGGTGGTCACCATCGACCGCAGCGCGGGAAAAGTGCGTATTGAATCGAGCCAACCACGCCAGACCCTGGCGCAAGCCATTGTGGCCCAAGGCTACGCCGTGGCAGATTGACGCATATCAAAGGCGGCGGATTTCGATTTTTCCTTGTAAGTCCTGAACTTGATCCAACTTTACAAAGCATTGACCGTGCTTTATCGGCCAATGACACATGCGATTTAGGATTTGGCCACGGCGCAGTGTATTTCGCACGGTAGCGTCATCAAAGGAGCAATTTAATGAAACGAAGCTTAAAAGTATGGATGCTTGCCGCAGCGCTGACCATGGCAGGCGGCTATGCAGTGGCCCAGGCCAACCCGCCCAAAGAGGAGGGGAGTAAAACAGGCATGCACGGTATGCATGGCATGGACCACGCAAAAATGGCCGAACGCATGAAGCGCCATATACAGCACCTCAAAGCCGAACTGAAGCTCAGCGCGGAACAGGAAGCCGCCTGGACTACGTTTGCCACTGGAATGACACCCCCTGCGCGGCCACCCCGCCCTGACCACGCAGAAATGGAAAAACTCGGCATGCCAGAACGGCTGGACAAAATGAAAGAAATGCACCAAAAGCGCCATGACATGCACATGGCAGAAATGGAAAAGCGCCACGCTGTAGTCAAGACGTTTTATGCGGTACTCACGCCCGACCAAAAGAAAGTCTTTGATGCCAAGGCCCAACCCAAATGGCCCCACGGACCGCAACACGGTTGATACCTCAGACAGCATGAAAAAAGCCCGGAATTCGGGGCTTTTTTCTAGGCCAAAAGTTTTTTTAACTCGCCATTAGTAATCAAGGTTTGTAAATCGCTGGCACCACCAACTAAGTTGCCTTTCACAAACACCATTGGAAACGTGGGCCAACCGGTCCACATCTTGAGCGCATTGCGTTTGCGCCAGGTATTGAAATAGCTGCCAAACTCCAAATAACCATGGGCAATTCCAGCCGCATCCAAGGCCGCGCGGGCCTTTTTGGGCATGGGATTCAATGCCATACCCACCACCAAAACGGCATGCTGAGCAATGGCAGCTTCCACCTGCGCAACTATTTCTGTATGGTGCGTAGCAACAGTTTGGCGCACTGCCGGATGAATACGCGATTCATCCAAAATGGGACGAGACATAAAAAAGCTCCTTCAAACGAAATAACAGTCCAATATAGCCGCATACGCTGTAAACCCAGAGAAAAAATTTCAGTCTTTAAAACATGATAAAAACAAAATTTGTATTTCTAAGACGTCTAATAAAGCTGTGTATAAGATTGGAATAAGCGGGTACTTATCCACAGGCCAAGCAAGCTGAACAAAGTTGTTCATATTCAGCAAACACCAATGTGCACGCCCATACACAAACAACACTTTGAGCTAAGTGTTTGTTTTCCATAAGAAAATTCCTTGTATTCATGAAATAAGCGCACCTCTATCTACTACTACTATATTTTAAATAAAGAAAAGAATGAATACAAGCGGATCAAGCCAAGGCAAAAAAAGGAAGAGATTCAAGGGACATTCGCATCGTTTCTGAACCCGTTGGCTTCATTCCATCAAGTAAAATTTGATTTTCTACCTGCCCGCGTAGCAACCCATGCCGGTTCAATCACACATCGCCTTCCCTTCCAGTGAACCAGCCTCTTTTGAAATCAAAAGTGCGCAGCTCACTGTGTTGGCATTGCTGGTGAAAACCGCAGACTTGGCAAAAATTTGTTCTGAATTACTAGCCAAGTTCGGTCCCAACGGGGAAAGCCCCGAATTTTTTGATACCGATGGCATTGTTTTGGATTTTTCACAATCCGAGATTACCTTGCCCCATCCCCAGTGGAATCTTTTGCTCAATACGCTGGTGCAGTGCCGATTGAGTGCCAGTGCGGTGCGTGGCCTAGGTGCAGAAAGCTTGCTTTTTGCCAAAAAAAATGGTTTGCCCGAGGCACCCTCGGAAATTCGTCGTCCGGCCGGCAAAACGGCCGACTCTGCCAAACCAGAGCCAACGCCTACCAAACCTTCACCTGCCCCCCTCGCAAGCCCGCCGGTGTCTGCTCCGGTACGGGAAGTTCCGATCGAGACCATGGTGGTAAGCAAACCGCTGCGTTCAGGCCAGAAAGTCTATGCCCGGGGCTGCGATTTGATCGTTTTAGCCATGGTGAACCGGGGCGCAGAAATCATTGCCGATGGAAACATCCATGTTTACGCCCCTCTGCGTGGCAAAGCCATGGCCGGTGCCCGAGGCAATACCAGCGCCCGGATTTTTGCTTTGTCGCTCGAGCCCGAGCTCGTCTCTATTGCCGGCGTCTACCGCACAACCGAACAGGAATTGGGCCGCGATGTTCTGGGCAAACCGGCACAGGTGCGTTTGAGCGACGATGGAAAAGAAAAAATTATTATTGAACCGTTGAAATTGTAAAATTCAACACATTGACCCTACATTTGGAAAGACAGCGTTTCATGGCAAAAATTATTGTGGTCACTTCGGGCAAAGGCGGCGTCGGCAAGACCACCACCAGCGCCAGTTTTGCAACCGGTTTGGCACTTCGCGGCCACAAAACAGCGGTGATCGATTTTGACGTGGGTCTGCGCAACCTGGACCTGATCATGGGTTGCGAGCGCCGCGTGGTGTATGACCTGATTAACGTTATCACCGGTGAAGCCAATCTGCACCAGGCTCTGATCAAAGACAAGCAGTGTGAAAACCTGTACGTCTTGGCTGCCTCACAAACCCGCGACAAAGACGCACTCACCCAGGAAGGCGTTGAAAAAGTCTTAAACGATTTGGCGGCCATGGATTTCGAATTCATCGTCTGCGATTCTCCCGCTGGCATTGAGACCGGCGCTCTGATGGCCATGCACTACGCCGATGAGGCCTTGGTGGTGACCAACCCCGAAGTCTCTTCCGTACGCGATTCAGACCGTATTTTGGGTATGCTGGCCAGCAAAACCAAGCGCGCTATCGAAGGCTTGGAGCCAATTAAAGAGCATTTACTCATTACCCGCTACAACCCGGCGCGCGTGGACCAGGGACAGATGCTATCGCTAGACGATATCCAGGATATTTTGCGCATCAAGCTTATTGGCGTAATTCCCGAGAGTGAGTCGGTACTGCAAGCCTCCAACCAGGGCGTGCCGGCGGTACACATGACCGGCAGCGATGTGGCCGAAGCCTATAAAGACGTGATCGATCGCTTTTTAGGCCAAGACAAACCGATGCGCTTTACCGAAGCGGTAAAGCCAGGCTTTTTCAAGCGTATTTTTGGCGGAAATTAAGACCATGTCATTTCTTTCATTTTTGCTGGGCGAAAAGAAAAAATCTGCCAGTGTTGCCAAGGAGCGTTTGCAACTTATCTTGGCCCATGAGCGCAGCGGCCGCAATGCCTCTGAGCCCGATTACATGGCTGATTTGCAGCGCGATTTGATTGCCGTGATCGGCAAATACATCAAAATCAATGCAGAGGACATCAAGGTCAATCTCGAGCGCCAGGACAACCTGGAAGTGCTCGAGGTGAAGATCGAACTGCCCGATATGCGTTAATCGCCGGCCGCGCTGGCCTGAACCATCAGTGCGGTTTTGTCGAGCACCCGGCGCAGCACAAAGCTGGAGTGCACGCCGGTCACGCCGGCAATGCGGGTGATGCGGTTAAGCAATAGCGACTGGTAGTGGTCCATATCACGCACCGCGACCTTGATTTGGTAATCGGCATCCTGGCCAGTTATCAAAAGACATTCCAGCACCTCGGGCAGCACCGCAATCTCTGCCTCAAAATTGGCAAAACGCTCGGGTGTATGGATGTCCATAGAAATATGGATCAGCGCCATCAGCGTCAGCCCCAGTTTGCGCGCATCCAAATGGGCCCGGTAGCCCACGATCAAACCGGCATCCTCCAACGCCCGCACCCGGCGCAGGCAAGGCGAAGGTGAAAGGCCGATGCGCTCGGCCAGGTCCTGGTTATTCATGCGCCCGTCTTCTTGCAGAATTTCAAGAATCTGGCAGTCGTAGCGGTCAAGTTTCATAAGTCACCTACGAGCCCGCAAACGGGGCGATGTGGATGCTATCTTAGGCCTTTGGCTTGGCGTGTTACATTAGATGCGCAGTGTGAGCCCTTTCGGGGCCCGCGAAGTCCCGGCAGAGGACTTACCGCCTTGCCACTGCAAGTCGATGCCACAAAGCAGGCCCCCAAGCCTTGCAAGCGACTTTTTTCCCCATAGATCACCGCGCCCCTGCCATGGCCAGTGAACCTCCCCTGTTGAATGATTCAAAGTAACTCTCACTCGGCCTCTTCGGCCCCCATTACCATCGGAAAGTACCGCATCGCCGTCCTGCCCGCCGCCCATACCGCAGGCCGTTTCTCGGCCCAGGTATCCATTGCCAGCGGCAAGGGCAGTGCCAGCACCGACCGCGTCATGCGCTTTACCCCGAATTTCCAATCGAGCGATGCGGCGGCACAATACGCCCTTGAGCAAGGCATTCGTTGGGCCCATAGCGCCCAAAGTGCTGCCTAAACGCCCCCGAACATGACACAATCCGCAATGCGAGCAAAGGACGCTTTATGGCAAAAGAAGAACTGATTGAAATGATGGGTGTGGTCAACGAGGTTTTGCCCGACACGCGTTTTCGCGTGACTTTGGACAATGGCCACCAGTTGATTGCCTATTCCGCCGGCAAAATGCGCAAAAACCATATCCGCATCCTGGCCGGCGACCGCGTGTCGCTGGAACTGTCCCCGTACGACCTGAGCAAAGGCCGAATCAATTTCCGCCACATCGAGGGCCGCGGGCCCATGGTCCCGCGCCGCACGCCTTAATCGGCTGCTCTTTATTGGCCCCGGCGCTGGCGTACCGCAGCGGCCAGTGATTGCAACAGCGGCTCGGTTTGCGCGATGCTGATACAGGCATCCGTCACCGACACCCCGCGCTGCAAGGCCTGACCGGCCACAATGTCCTGGCGCCCTTCTTGCAAGTGGCTCTCCACCATCAAACCCGTAATGCGCGTGTCTCCCGCGGCGATTTGCCCGGCCACGTCAGCGGCGACCTCGATTTGCCTGCGGTATTGTTTGCTGCTGTTGGCGTGCGAGACATCAATCATTACCTGCGGGCGCAATCCGTTCTCGCTCAACAAGGCGCAGGCTCCCTGCACGTCGGCAGCGCTGTAGTTGGTCTGCTTGCCGCCTCGTAAGATGACATGGCAATGGGTGTTGCCCTCGGTCTCAAACACAGCCGCCTGGCCCCATTTGGTCATGCCCATAAATGCGTGGGGTGCGCGCGCCGCCAGCATGGCGTCGCTGGCAACCTTGATACCGCCATCGGTTCCATTTTTAAAACCCACCGGGCAACTCAGGCCGCTGGCGAGCTGGCGGTGGCTTTGGCTCTCGGTGGTGCGCGCACCAATGGCGCCCCAGCTCACCAGGTCGCTGATGTACTGAGGGCTGAGCAGGTCCAAAAACTCGGTCCCAACTGCCAGGCCGGTTCCCACAATATCGAGCAACAAGCTGCGTGCCAAGGCCAAGCCCTCGTTGATGGAGAAGCTGCCGTCCAGGTGCGGGTCATTGATATAGCCCTTCCAGCCCACGGTGGTGCGCGGTTTTTCAAAATAGGTGCGCATCACCAGCAATAAATCAGCGCCCAGCGCCGCAGATTGGCCTTTGAGCCAGTGCGCATATTCCATCGCTTGATCATGGTCATGGATGGAGCACGGCCCCACGACCACCAACAGGCGGTCGTCCTTGCCCTCAAGCACATCGCAAATAGCGTGGCGGCTGGCCTCTACCGTGGCCAGCACCGCCTCGCAGGCGGGCAGTTGCTCTTGCAGCAAGGCCGGTGAAATCAGCGGTCGGATGGCACGGATGCGGGTGTTGTCGGTGCGGCTTTGGTCGGGGCTGTGGGGCATATGTGGCTTATTGCGCAAAAGGCAGATTGTCCTGCGAAAGCAAGCCAGCCCGTATAAGATAGCTGCTCAGCCCCAGGAGAGACGTATGGAAAGCCAAGCCCCTTTCGAGAGTTTCGCGGATTTCTATCCGTTTTACCTTGCCGAACACGCCCATCCGGTGTCGCGGCGCTTGCATTTTGCGGGTTCGAGCGTGGCGCTGGTTCTGCTGGGTACCGCTTTGGCCACCCAAGAGCCGTGGTTGATTTTGCTGGCCTTGGTGCAGGGCTATGCCTTTGCCTGGGTGGGGCATTTCTTCTTTGAGCACAACCGGCCCGCTACGTTCAAGTACCCGCTGTGGAGCTTTATGGGCGATTGGCGCATGTGGTCGGACATGCTGCGCGGGCGCGTTTCGTTTTAGCCGCAAGTTGGACGCTTCAATTTAGGCCTCGAAGCTGCGTCCGTCAATCCGAAAGCCGATGGCGGCAGGCCCTTGCCGCGCGGACTCCGCATTGCGCGGCACGCACAAAAACTGAACATGCTGCGGCGGCACCAGAATCTGGCGCCGATGCCCCTGGCAATTGCCGGAGAGCGCGATCGCCGCAAATCCCTCTAATGCCAAAGCATCCACCTCGATCGGCGCCCCGCCATGCACGATGGCTAGCAAAGCGGGCTGAAGTTCTTCAGGAAGGCGCTCACGCCAGGCGCGGATGGCGCTGGCTAAACTTTCAAGCATGGCGCGGGCGGCTGCGGCATCGTCCGCACGCAGTGTTGGCGCTTTAGGCGCAATACCGGGAAGTTTTTGTGCCTCGATAGCCGAAAGTGCTTTTTGGGTCGCTGGCAAATCGGCGCGCGTCAGGGCCTCAAGCAGGGGCGGCGCCAGCACACGCAGGCTGTCTTTGCGCATGACCCACTTCTTTGAAAATTCATCCATGATGCCTACACCGGTGAACAAGGCGTGTTGTGGGTCTGAAGCGCCAAAGCAAAGCATCTGGCCACCTCTATTATTTGCCAAAACACAAATAATTATGTATTTTAAATGCGAGATGACTTCCTGTGCTTGGTGTTTTCCCGCAGGGAAGGGCCGCATTGGGACGGCTAAGCCGCAGTGCGGCGCCTTCGCTCGGCCCCTGGTACGCCCAAGTCCGGATGCAAACGCCCGGCTAAATGCCCGACGACCAAAAGCGCACATGCGCCTACCGCGAAAATCGCCGGCACGGGCGCCAATTGCAACACCAACCAGGCCAGGCCGGGCGAAACAATCCCTGAAACATCCCGAAAGCTGGAATAGACCGCCGACATTTCGGTGCGCTCCGACGGTTTAACGGCCATCATGAATGGCAAGGCGCCGCAAGCGTCCAGCAGCACCAAGAAAAACGTCCCTACGAGCAAACTGGCCACCGTTGCCCAGGGCCAGTGCGCCAAACCGGTCGCGGCCAGGTAGCACAGTGCAGCGCCTAGGCAGCCCACCCGCACGGCTTGGCGCACCGAGCGCTTGCGCATCCAGCGCAACATCAGCGGCGTGCAAAACAGGCCGAGGTTGGCGATCGAACTGGCCATGCCGCCTACCTGCTCACCTAAGCCGTTTTCCAGTGCAAAAATGCCCACATAGACAAAGTAAATCCACCAGCCGCAGGAGCGCACCAGCGGAATGAGCCAGCCCAGAACCAGGCGCGGTTGCGTAAAAAAACGGTGCAGCAAAGCCCAGGGGTGGGTGCGCCGCACGCCACCGTCCGCCGCCGCCAGCACCCGGCCTTCGCCCAAAGGCGTGCGGGCGATCAGCACCCACATCGCGACCGACGCCATGCCTAGCAAGACAAAAGGCGCCTCGCCCGATACCGAAAGCAGCCATACCCCCAGCACCGGCCCGATCACCCATCCCCAGCCGCCGTAGAGCAGGCGCTGGGTTTCCAGGCGGCTAAAGGCCGATTTGTCGATGTGCTCCAGCACAAAGCTGTTAAAGCAGACAAAGGAAATAGCCGCCGCGGTGACGGCCAAGAGCAGCGCCACCGTGGTCCATTTGCCCTGCAACATGCCAAAGCCAGCGGCCAGGGTGTAGAGCGCCGTGGCCAGCAAATACACTTTTCTGCGCGAGAGCAAACGGGTAATCGAGGGCACCATTAAAGCGGTCGCCAGCGAGATCAGACCCACCGCAAAATAGATTTGCGAGACCGCTTGGGCGTTGCCCCAGGCGCGGTACATCAACAGCGGAAACACCGACAGCGTGCAACCCCTGCACAAAGCTTCTAGCCCACCAATGCGGGCAAAGGATTCAACAGTAGGGCGGGTCGGCATGGCGCCCGATTGTGCCTTGCCGATGTACCTGCCTTAATACATGCGCGGTGGGCTGCGCAGTTGCTCGGGGGTGGTGAAATAGGCGGCCAGCGCGCCGCTGCACGTGCGCGATTGGGCCAGCGCATGGCGTGCCACAGTGCGCAAATGCACCTCGTCGGGGCCGTCCATCAGGTGCAGCGCACGCCCCCAGGACCAGAAATAGGCCAAGGGTGTGTCCGGCGACATGCCCATCGCGCCAAAGATCTGAATCACCCTGTCCAGCACCTGGGTCTGCAGCTGCGCAATTACGACCTTGACCGCTGCGATATCGCTGCGCAGTTGCCCGGCATCGCCCTGGCCCTTGTCCAGGCGCCAGGCCGTTTGCAGTAGCAGCAGGCGCGCCTGGTCGATGGCGATGCGCGAGTGCGCGATCCAGTCTTGCACATTGGCGTAATCGGCCAGCGGGTGGCCAAAGCTGTGCCGCTCGCGGGCGCGCTCGCAGGCCAGCGCCAGCGCCAGCTCGCATTGGCCGATACTGCGCATGCCGTGGTGAATGCGACCTGGCCCCAAGCGTACCTGCGCCATACCAAAAGCCGCACCCGCCTGGCCCAGCAGCGCGCGCAGGGGAAGGTGCACTTGCTGCAACAAAATTTCGCAATGCCCCTCGGGCGCCACATGGTGCAACATGGAGATGTTGCGCAGCACCTGCAGCCCTGGCGTGTCCATAGGCACCAGCACCAGGCTGTGCTGCTGGTGGCGCGCGCAGTCATCGGCTTGGACATCGGCGTCGCGGCACATCACGATCAGCAGGCGACAGTCGGGGTGGGCCGCGCCGGTGATAAACCATTTGCGCCCGCTGAGCACCAAGGTATCTCCTTCGCGGCGCAAGGTGGTTTGTAAATTGGTCGGGTCCGAGGAGGCGGCGTCGGGCTCGCTCATGGCGAAGGCCGAGCGCATCTGCCCGTGCAGCAGGGGCTGCAGCCACTGGGCTGCTTGGGCTGGCGAGGCATAGTGCAGCAGCAACTCCATATTGCCACTGTCGGGTGCATGGCAGTTAAAATCCTCCGAGGCCCAAGGCAGGCGCCCGAGCAATTCTGCAATCGGCGCGTACTCTTGGTGCGATAAGCGTGTACCTGGTGCGTCGGTTGGCAATTGGGGCAGGCATAGGTTCCACAAGCCCTCCTCCTTGGCCATCGCCTTGAGGTCCGCTAGAAACGGCGGCGGATAAATCCCTTGGGCAACGCTGTGGTGCCAGGGGGCGTTGTGGGGAAGCAAAAAGCGCTCAAAAAACACCTGGGCTTTGCCCAGCCAACGCGTGGCCCGCTCGGAAGTAGAGAAATCCATGGTCCGCATTGTTGGGCCGCGCGCATGGCACGGGCTTGACGCAGGTCAAGTCTGGCCAAGCCGTTTATTCCAAAGCCTCGTAAACCATCTGCACAAGCGGCGCGTAAGCGCCAAGCGGCAGGGTGTCAGCAACAAAACGATCGGGATTTTCAGTGGGCTTGAGCACCGGCGAATGCTTTTTGTTGGTCAGCAAAACAATGACCAGGTCAAACTGCGGATCGATGACGGTGACCACGCCCGTCCACCCAGTGTGCCCAAACGCTTTGGGCGAAGCCAGCGACGAAAACCAGGGCAGACGCGAGGCCTGATTGAGCCGCCAGCCCAAGCCAAAGCTTGCGTCGGCCTTTTCGGGCGTGGTGAAGAGGTTGACCTCTTCGCTAGAAAAAAACCGCTTATCGCCCAAACTGCCGCCCGATAGAAATAGCTGGGCCAATACGGCAACTTCCTTGGCCGGGCCGAACAGCCCTGCGTGGCCCGACACGCCGCCCATGGAATAAAACGCCTTTTCATCATGCACTTCGCCTTGGATGGTGTGTTGCCGGATATTGGGAAAATGAAATACCCCATCGCGGGTATTGCCCAGTAATTCGGTCGCGGCGATTTGGTTTTTGGAAAAACCTTTGGAAAGAGGATTGAATACGATGTGTTTCAAACCCAGCGGGCGGAAAAAGGTGGCTTGCACATAATCATCGAGCCGCTGCGCGGTGACCTTTTCAATAATCGCCCCAAGCAACATAAAGTCCACATCGCTGTATCGGTGCTGCGCTCCTGGCGGATATACCAATGGTGTGAGGGCTAGTTTTTGCAAGGTCAGCGCGCGTTCTTGCGAATACAGTCTTTTTCCGATACGGGGATCTTCGGGATCAAAATACCGTGGGTCGGATGCAAATCCGGCCTTGTGTGCCAGCAGATCGCGCAGCGTGATGCGGTGTTTGCCGATGATCTTAGCGCCTGCTTCATCGGCAAACCCGTCCATGTATTTGCTCACCGGATCGTCAATATTTATCTTGCCTTGGTATATCAAATGCATTAAAGACAGCACCGTCGCATATATCTTGGTATTGCTGGCCAGGTCGTACAAAACATCGCCGTCCGTGGGGCGAGGATTGCCCACGCGGGCCTTGTCATCCCATAGACGGATATAACCAAACGCGTGCTCCAGCACCACCCGCCCAGCGCGCATAACCACCAGTTGTCCGCCGGGGAAACCTTGGTCAACCTGTGTTTGCAAATAGGTTTTTATAGCGGCCGCCTTTTCAGCATCCAGGCCAGCGCCGTCCGCCGCGAACGCAGTGGCACTGAAAAAAACACAGCCCGCAGAAACACCCCAGGCTAGGCCAAATTTCCTGATTGCAGACAGCATTAGAAAGCCCATAAAAAACGGGCCATCCGCAATGGATGGCCCGTCAAAACTAAGCAGGGTTGAATTACAACTTCATACGCAAGTTCAAATAATACTGCGCACCACTCACATACCAATTGGTTGGCGCATTTTCGTTGAGCTGGTAAGTGTGACGCACGGGATTATTCAGGTTATTACCATCCAAGGTAATGCTGATGTCCTTGCTGATTTTGTAGCCCAAAGACAGCGACAAGGCGCCATAGCCTTTCCAATAATGCAAGCCGTTGTAGACGGTGATATTGCCAGCCGCATCTTTGGTGGGAATGCCCGATCCGTTTCCGATGATGTTGTAGGCGTAGTCATCTCGGAAATTCCAGCCTACCCGTGCGCTAAAGTCGTTGTTTTCGTAGAAGGCCACCACGTTATAGGTATTTTTCGACGCGCCCATCATGGGTTGGCTGTCGGCGTCATTGGTATTGACGTAGGTGTAATTTCCGCCTACACCAAATCCGGCGCCCACCGGAATTTCGGCTGCCAGTTCAAAGCCATTGAGGCTGGCGTCAACACCGTTACGTGTTGACACCAGATAGTCGCGCATCAGGCCGGTATTGGTATCCAGGAAGGACAGTGTTGATGTCCGCGGCTTCACATAGTTTTGCAAGTCGGCTTTGAACACGCCGCCCGATACATAGGCGCGGGGCGCGAAATACCAAGCCAAGGACGCATCGATATTGGTCGACATGATCGGCTTGAGGTAGGGGTTTCCGGTGGTACCCGTGCCACGGATATTGTCCAAACTGACGGCGGCTGCCATTTCGTTGTAGTTGGGTCGGCCCATCGAGCGGCTCAAGGCAAAGCGGCCAATCAAGCTTTGGTCCAGGTCCCAGCGCAGGTTCAGGCTTGGCAGCACGTTGGTATGCGTGATGGTGGTGGCCTGAGGGACATAGGTGCCCTGGCGGGAACCCACGATAGCGCCGGGCACCGAGCAAGGCTGCATAGGCACGCACTGCCCGGCAGCGGTGCCGTTGGCCAGCAATTGGTAGGCCACGGTGTCCACCTGGGTTTGCGCATAGCGCAAGCCAAAGTTGCCAGAGACCGGCCCATTTTCGAACTCACCCATCACATAGGCGGCGTTGTTCTTCTCGGTCAGGCCGTAGGTGGCGCCCCAGTTTTTACCTTTGACTGGGTCCCAGTAGATGTATTTGTTGGCAAAAGCCGTCAACTGAGAGACATCAAAGCGAAATGCATCACGCGGGTAGTTGGCATCGAGTGCGTTGCCATAGTTGCTGGGATAGAGCGACGGAGGCGTGGGCAGCGGGAAAGGCAGCAAGGTGCCGCCGGTAACCACCGTGCCATAGGAGGCGGGCGTCGTGATGGGGTTGCCGTTGGCGTCGTCCTGCACGTAATAACGGGCCGCGATATTGTCCACCGTGCGCTCATGCTTGGAGCTGCGCAAGCCAAACTTGAGGGTGCTGAGCCAGCTGGCGCCCACTTCGTAGTCGCCATCCAGATGCAGGTAGTCTTCTTTGTCTTTGGCATAGACGGCTGCGCCCGCACCCATCAGGTACTGCCAATTCTTCATGTCGCTCAGGGCCAGCGGTTTGCCGGTAACCGAGTCCAGCATTTGCCAATCGGCGGGCCGACCGGACGTGACGTTCCAGCTCATATTGGGGTTGATCAACACGGTGTAAATGCTGGGCTGCGAGGTCGTGGTTCCTGCACCATCGGTCGACCCTATGCGCACGCGGCTTTTGAGTTTTTCACTGACCCGGTATTTCAGATCCAGGTCTTTGAAGTTGGCCTCAGCGCTGGCGCCATCGCGCAAAAAGTGTTCAAACTGCATACCGACAATTTGTTGGCTCGCAGGTGCATTGGCCGGGCGCACCAGCTTGCCGCTGACCACTGTGTCGCCGCTGACCACCGCATTTTGAATTTGCCAGCCGTTGTTAAGCAAGTTCGCTGCAATCGAGTAGGCCGAGCTGTTGTAGTTTTGCGCTGTCATTTTCGAGTTGAAAATGCTGACAGTGGCGTCCAAATCCGCATTGGGTTTGAACTGCAGCGCGGCATAGCCGCCAGTGCGTTTACGGTCGCCCTCAAACAGGGTGGCGTTCAGGGTGTTGGGCATGCGCAGCCCGATGAGATTGGTTTGCGTGCCCACTTGGGCGGCGGTCAGTCCGCCGGTGTAGCCCAGCGTTTCCATACCGTCCCGGCGCAAGGTGCGGTCTTCTTTGAAGCCTTGCACCATCAGGCCCAGGGTTTTGTCGTCGCTCTTCCAGGCCAAAATGCCGCTGGCTTGCGGGTCGGTTTTTCCGGGCAGGTCGCTGTAGACGGCGCCCAAGGACACTTCAGCGTTGAGGTGCTTGGCGAAATCCAGAGGTTTGCGCAAGCTCACATCCACGCTGCCGGCCAAGCCGCCTTCGGTCAGATCGGCACGCTGTGTTTTGTAGACCACCGACTGGCCAATCAGCTGCGAAGGCAGCAGGCCAAAACCCACGCTGCGGCTGCTCACCGAGTTGGCCGCCTGCTGGTCACCCACATGCCAGTCGCCCGAAGACAAGGCGTGGCCATTGACGGTAATGAGGTTCAGGTTGGGCGAGGTGCCACGGATGGAGACTCGCTCGGCCTCGTCCATGGCGTTGGCCCCACCGTATTGCACATTGACGCCGGACAGGCGCGAGAGTGCGTCGGCAATATTTTTATCGGGCATCTTGCCCACGTCTTCGGCGGACACCACTTCCACATTGGTGTCGGCGTTGCGCTTGGCCTCGATAGATTTTTGGATGGACGCGCGGATACCCGTAACGGTGACCGCATCCATCTCTTTGGGCGCCTGTGTTTGCGCCAAAGTGGCTTGGCTTGCGACCAGTAAGCCCACCGCAGCGGCTATGGCGTGTAGGTTATGACGTTTCATTGAAAGCTCCTTAAAAATACCG
Organism: Comamonas sp. lk; assembly: GCA_945861345.1. Lineage (GTDB taxonomy): Bacteria > Pseudomonadota > Gammaproteobacteria > Burkholderiales > Burkholderiaceae_C > Allorhodoferax. Next base: position 36,996 of record CAMATX010000003.1, on the reverse strand, counting down.
AAGAATTACATAACCCAACGATTGTTTACGATTCAGTTACAGGCTCTTATACGGGTAAACCCTTGAGTTGTTGGCGCCTTGCTGACTTATGGTTGTTGTGTGGTTTTTTTGCACAAACGCCATTCTCAAAAGTTATGCCCAAAAAACCAAACGCTATCGGCAAGCCCTTCCTAAACTGGTGCCCACTAAACTGCCGTCCATGCTGCACTACCAAACCGTCCCCGTAACCCCGTTCGAGCAAAACTGCTCCATTGTCTGGTGCGACCAGACGCACCAGGCCGCCATCATTGACCCTGGTGGCGACCTGGACTTGCTCATCGCCACGGCCCAAAAGCTGGGCGTCACGCTGGAGCAAATCTGGATTACCCATGCCCATGTGGACCACGCCGCTGCCACGCAGGAGTTGGCCGACCGCCTGGGGCTGCCCATCATCGGCCCGCACCCGGGAGACCAGTTTTGGATCGACGGGCTGCCCATGGCCGCGGCGACCTACGGCTTTCCACCCGCCCGTCCCTTCAAGCCCACGCGCTGGCTCAAGGACGGCGACACCGTCAGCCTGGGCGAGCACGTTTTGCAAGTGCGCCACTGCCCCGGCCACACCCCCGGCCATGTGGTGTTTTACTCGGCGGAGATGAAGCGCGCTTTTGTCGGCGACGTGCTCTTTGCCGGCAGCATCGGGCGCACCGACTTTCCGCAAGGCAACCATGCTGACCTGATAAACAGCATCACCCAGCGCCTGTGGCCCATGGGCAACGACACCGTGTTCATTCCCGGCCACGGCCCGGAGAGCAGCTTTGGCGTGGAGCGGGTGCGCAATCCTTACGTGGCAGGCACCTGAGGCGGCGGGACGGATATGACAGTTGCATCGGTTCGCGCCTTTTTTGCGGCGCACCAGGTGGACATGCCCATCATCGAGCTGCAGGAGAACACCGCCACCGTGGCCCTGGCCGCCCAGGCGCATGGCGTGGAGCCCGGGCGCATTGCCAAGACACTGGCCTTTCGGCTGGCCGATGGCAAGGTGTTTTTGCTGGTGGCGCGCGGCGATGCGCGCATCGACAACGCCAAGTTCAAAGCCGCATTTGGCAAGGGCAAGATGCTGGCCCTTGACGAAGTAGAAGCCCTGACCGGCCACCCCGTGGGCGGCGTATGCCCTTTTGGCCTGGCCACGCCGCTGCCGGTGTACTTGGACCGCAGCCTGCAGGCCTTTGACGAAGTACTGCCCGCCGCCGGCTCGGTCAACAGCGCCTTGCGCATCAGCCCGCAGCACATGGCCGAGCTGACCCAGGGCCAATGGGTGGACGCCTGCCAATAAGCGTCAGCATTTTGCCGTCTGGCCTGCGCTTTGCGCACTTGGTCGCAAAGTGCTGGCAGGCGGCCCGGGCCCTACCTACAGTGCGGTCCATCGGGCGTTCACCTGCGCCATGACGGAACATAAAGGATTTTTCAATGACGAGCTCACGAAGCCCCTCGCCCGCTGGCGATAACAACTTACGCGGCCAATGGCAAGCGGTTCGCGCTGCCTTGGTGCGCTACTTTCATGCCTATGGCAACTGGCTGGTCAGTATCAGCTGGTGGCGATTTTTTCTGATTTCCATTTTGGTGCTGGTCTTAGCGGCAATCACGGCCTCCATCTTTGGCGGCAATTCGGGGCACCACCACCGCCATGAGGTGGTGATCAAGAAAACCAAACCTGTAGCGCCTCCTGAAGTTCCCTCCGCAACGCCCGCCACCGAGGCCTCAGGCCCGGCTGCTAAGGGCAAGGTGTCGGTGCAAATCGATGAGTCCGGTGTACACATCAGCGCGCAAGACCCGCAGGGCCAAGGTGCGCAATTGCAGATTGACGAAAAAGGCGTGCGCATTAGCACGCCGTCCCAAGCGCCTGCCAGCGCCGCGCAGGGGGCTTCGGCGGCTCAGCCCGCTGTCGATATACAAATCGGCCCCAATGCCACAGAGCAAGAAATCGAGCAGGCCCTAGAGACCGTGCGCCGCGCACTGGGCGGCCAGACCACCAAGCAAGACGCTGAGCAAGACGAGGAAGTCGATGTTGTGCACTTTGGCGCCGACGAGGGCGATGGCGATCGCACCGACGGTCTGCCCGATCTGGCCGATCTGGCCCTGCTCTTGATCGTCGCCTCCTTGATTCTCAAAATCGCCTACCGCGGCCGCATCCAGGCTGAGGCCGTGGCGACGGCTGCGACACAAGTGGCCGAAACCGAGTCCCTCAAGCGCCAGGTGATGGAGGCGCGCATGGCCGCCATGCAGGCGCAAATGGAGCCGCACTTTTTGTTCAATACGCTGGCCGGTATTGAGCACCTGATCGAGACCGATCCGCCGCGCGCCGCCACCATGCAAAAAAGCCTGATCGCCTTTTTGCGCGCCACCATGCCAACGCTGCGCGAAGCCAACGCCCAGGCCGAGCGCGATCTGGGCCGCGAACTGGCCGTCGTGCAGCCCTATCTGGAACTCATGCGCATGCGCATGGAGGAGCGCCTGCAGTTTGATCTGCAAGTGCCCCAAGGCCTGTGCAGCGCCCGCTTTCCACCCATGATGTTGCAAAGCCTGGTCGAAAACGCCATCCGCCATGGCTTGGAGCCAAAGGCCGAGGGCGGCAGCATCACCGTGCGCGCCGAGGTGCAAGATGGCCAGCTCATCGTGCAGGTGCAAGACAGCGGCGTGGGCTTTGCCCCCGGCACACCGGATGCACCAGGGACCACCGGCAGCGGTATTGGCTTGTCCAACATCCGTGCGCGCTTGCAACTGCTGTACGGCGCCCGGGCCTCGTTGCAAACCAGCAGCCCCAGCACGGGCGGCGCTTGTGTCACCATCACGGTTCCTTACCAATTGGGTGCGCCTTGAGCCGCGCCCCCACCACGGAGACATTGCCATGATCAGCACCAGTTTGCGTTGGATCGCCCGCCTTTTGTTTATCGTGGTTTTGTTGGCCATTGCGGCTGCCCTGCTGGGCAGCCTGCACTGGCAGCCCGATGTGATGCTCAGCGTCAATGGCCAGGCCGTCACGCTACCCGGCGTGGCCTGGATTGCCATTGGCGCGCTTGTATTGGTGGGCTTGCTGCTGCTGGCTACGTTGGCGGTTTTGCCGCTGTTGGTCTTGCTGATCCCGGTGGGCGTGGTGCTGGTGGTCATTGCCCTGATCGCCGCCGGCCTGGGTGTGCTCAGCATGGTGTTGTGGGGCGTGTTGCCTTTGTTTATCGTCTGGCTGATTTGGCGCCTGGCCACCGGCGGCGCACAAGACGGTGAGGCGCCATGAGGCCCTTGCGCGTCATCGTGGCCGATGACGAGCGCCTGCTGCGCGAGCAGCTCTGCGCCCGGCTGCGCGAGGTGGACGCCCGCATCGAGGTGCTGGCCCAGGCGCGCAACGGCCAGGAGGCGCTGGAGCAGGTGCGCGAACTGCAGCCCGACCTGGTGTTTTTAGACATTCGCATGCCGGTGATGACCGGCATTGACGCGGCGCGCCACATCGCCCAGCTGCCCACTTGGGACGAGGCCGGTGGCCAGGGCCAATGGCCGGGCTGCGAAATTGTGTTTTTAACGGCCTACGACCAGTATGCGGTGCAGGCCTTTGAGGCCGGCGTGGTCGACTACTTGCTCAAACCCGCCGAGCCCGAGCGCTTGGCCCTGGCCTTGCAGCGTGTGCGCTTGCGCATGGACGCGCGCGAGCAAGCCCAGCACAGCGCCGAGCCCGCGCAGCCCCTGCCCGCCCACACCCCCGCCATGCAAGACCTGCTGCGCTCCCTGGCCGCCCAGCTCTCTCCCGCTACGGCGCCGGCGCCGTTGCAGTGGATTCAGGCCAAAGTGGGCGCCACCATCCAGATGATTCCGGTCGAAGACGTGCTGTTTTTTGTCAGCGACGAAAAATACACCCGCGTCCAAACCGCCACCCAGGAGGCGCTGATCCGCACCTCCATCAAAGAGCTGGTCGATGGGCTGGACATGCAGCGCTTTTGGCAAATCCACCGCAGCACCCTGGTCAATGTGCGCGCTATCGCCGGCGTGCAACGCGACGAGCGCGGGCGCCAGTTGGTGTCGGTGCGTGGCAGCAAAGAGTTGCTGGAGGTCAGTCGTAGTTATGCGGGTTTGTTTAAGGGAATGTAAGCCGCCCCCGCAGTGGCAGCCAAGCCAATGCCATACTCCCGCCGATGAAAAATATCCCCCACCCTCCAAGCGCCCGCCTAGCGCTCCTTGCCGCAACGCCATTACTGACTTTGTTGGCCGCTTTGGCGCCCGCCCAGCCGACCTTGGCCCAAACCCCTGTCCCCAACACCACCACGATTGCCCGCCCCATGCCTGATTCCGCTTCCGATCCTTTTCAATGGCTCGAAGAGGTGCAAGGCGCGCAGGCCCTGGCCTGGGTGGGCAAGGAAAACCAGCGCAGCCTGGACGTCTTGCAGGCCGACCCGCGCTTTGCGCCCTTGCAGCAGCAAGCTTTGGCCATCGTGCAGGCGAGCGACCGGGTGCCTATGCCCAGCTTTCGTGGCCGCCATATCGACAACTTCTGGCAAGACGCCAGCGCCGTGCGCGGTGTCTGGCGCCGTACAGACTTGGCTTCTTACCGCAGCGCCACACCGCGCTGGGAGACGGTGCTCGACTTTGACGCACTGGCCCAAGCCGAATCGGCCAATTGGGTCTACAAAGGCGCCAGTTGCCTGCAACCGGCGCAGCGCCTGTGCCTGGTGTCCCTGTCAGACGGCGGCAAAGACGCGGTGCAGATGCGCGAGTTCGACAACGAGACCAAAAGTTTTGTGCAAGGCGGCTTCGCCCTGCCCGCCGCCAAACAACAAGCCGCTTGGTTAGACCAGGACACTTTGCTCGTAGCCCGCCCCTGGAGTCCTGAAGACGTCACCGAGTCGGGCTATCCTTTCATCGTCAAGCGCCTGCGCCGGGGCCAGACCTTGGCGCAGGCCCAAGAGGTGTTTCGTGGCGATAAAAAAGATGTGGGCAACTGGCCTGGCGTCATCCGCGACAGCCAGGGCCGCTTTGTCGCTGCCTACGTCGAGCGCTCGGTGGCGTTTTTTGCGCATGAGTTTCACATCCTGACCGACAAGGGCCCGGTGCGCCTGCCGGTGCCGCTCAAGTCCAGCTTGCGCGGCTATTTGGATGGGCATATTATTTTCAGCCTCCAAGAGGCCTGGACGCCTGTGGCTGGCGGCCCCACATTTGCCCAATCGTCCTTGGTGAGTTTTGATTTGGCCGCCGCCCTGGCCACGCCTGCCAAGCTGGCGGTGCAGCTGGTTTTTGCGCCGCACGCGCGCCAGTCCATCCAGGGCGTAAGCCGCACGGCCAGCCGTCTCATGGTGAGCTTGAGCACCAATGTGGTGGGCGAGATGATGTCCCTCACCCACGGCCCCCAAGGCTGGAGCGGCCAGCGCCTGGACCTACCCAGCCCGGCCAGTTTGGGCGTGGTCAGCGCCAGCGATGTGGACGAGCAGCTGTTTGTCTCGGCCACCAGCTTTTTGGTGCCCACCACGCTGTGGCTGGCCGATGCTGCCTCGGGCAAGACGGAGGCGGTGAAGGCCTCACCCGCGCGATTTGACGCGCAGGGCCTGATCACCGAGCAGCGCGAGGCGATCTCGAAAGATGGCACGCGCATTCCCTACTTTGTGGTGCGTCGCAAAGACTTGCCGATGGACGGCCAGGCGCCCACGCTTTTGTATGCCTATGGCGGCTTTCAGGTGTCTATGAACCCGGGCTACTCGGCGCTGACCGGCAAGCTCTGGTTGGAGCGCGGTGGCGTGTATGTGATGGCCAATATTCGTGGCGGCGGTGAGTTTGGCCCGGCCTGGCACCAAGCCGGCCTCAAGACCAAGCGCCAGGTGATTTACGACGACTTTGTGGCCGTCGCCCAGGACCTGATCGCACGCAAAGTGACCAGCCCGCGCCGTCTGGGTATCCAAGGCGGCTCCAATGGCGGTTTGCTCATGGGCGTGCAAATGACGCAGCGCCCGGACTTGTGGAATGCCGTGGTCGTGCAGGTGCCCTTGCTCGATATGCTGCGCTACCACAAACTGCTGGCCGGCGCCTCCTGGGTAGCCGAATATGGCAGCCCGGACGACCCGGCCGAGGCGGCGTTTTTGGCCCAACTTTCGCCCTACCACCAGATCAAAGCGGGCGTGGCCTATCCTGAGCCGTTTTTTGTGACCTCCACCAAAGACGACCGCGTGCACCCCGGCCACGCACGCAAGATGGCCGCCAAGATGCAGGCCATGGGCTTGCCCTTTTATTACTACGAGAACACCGACGGCGGCCACGCCGCCGCAGCCAACCTGAAGGAAACCGCCAAGCGCGTCAGCCTGGAGATGGTCTACCTCAGCCGCAAGCTCATGGATTAATGCGGGGCGGGCGCGGGCGCTTTGCCCGCGTCTATGGGCGGCATTTATTGGCCGCGCGCCCAGTACACGCCCCAGACCGCCAGCGCCATGCCGATGAGGGCGGTGCCCGAAAAAGACTCGCCAAAAAGCAACCAGGCCACCACGGCCGTGCAAGGCGGCACCAGGTAAAAGAGGCTGGCCACATTGACCGAGTTGTTGTGGCGTATCAGCCAATTGAGCAGGCTGACCGCACCGATCGAGAGCACCAGCACCAGCCAGCCCATGGCAAACACCATCTCGGGCACCCAGTCGATGTGCAGGTCCTCAAAGAGCGCCGCAGCAATGCCCGTGGCCACCAGCGTTGGCACAAACTGGGCGATGGCGCCGGTGCGCCAGTCAAAGCGTGGGCAAAAGCGTTTTTGGTACAGCGTGCCGCAGGTAATGGCCAGCAGCGCTACGGCGCAGGGGATGAGGGCATGGATATCAAACCCCGTGCCCAGTTTGTTGGCCACCACCAGCGCTACACCGCCCAGGCCCAACAAGAGCCCCAGCCACTGGCGCCGCAGCACGCGCTCGCCAAGCAACAGCCCGGCACCCACGGCGGTGAGCAAGGGCTGCACACCCACCACCAGCGCCGCCACACCCGCAGGCAGGCCTTTAGAAATCGCCACAAACACGCCGCCCAAATACACCCCGTGCAAAAGCAAACCCGCTATGCCGATGTGCACCCAATGCATGCGGCGCTGCGGCCAGGGCGCGCGGCTGACAAGCGCGATGCCCCACAGCAGTACGATGACCACGCCATAGCGCACAAACAAAAACGTCAATGGCCCGCTGTGCGGCAATCCCAGGCGCGCGCCGATAAACCCAGTCGACCACAGGAGCACGAACACAAAGGGAAACAGGCGCGCCAGTCGCTCGGACATCGGTATTTCGCTGCGCGCTTAAGGCAGCTGTTGCGCCAGCGCAATGTACTCGTGCACTGGCACCTCTTGGGCGCGCCGTTGCAAGTCAAATTCACCGCCAAAGCCTTGTTCTTGCAAGTACTTGCCCAGCGTGTGGCGCAGCAATTTGCGCCGCTGGCTAAACGCCACTAGCACCAGTGTGCTCAAGCGCGCCGCGTCCACCCGCGGCACCTGGGCGCGCGGCACCATGCGCACGATGGCGCTGTCCACACGCGGGGGCGGATCAAAGCTTTCGGGGGGTACGTCCAGCACGTTTTCCATGGCGTAGCGCCATTGCAGCATCACGCTCAGGCGGCTGAAGTCCGCGCTGTCGGCGGGGGCCACCATGCGCTGGACCACCTCTTTTTGCAGCATGAAGTGCTGGTCTTGCACCCCAGCGGCAAAGTCCATCAGATGAAACAAGATGGGCGTGGAAATGTTGTAGGGCAGGTTGCCCACGATGCGCAAGCCGCCCTGCTCGGCTGCCGCTGCGCACAGGGGCGCGAAGTCCACGCGCAGCACGTCCGATTCGATAACCTCTAGTTGCGTGTGCAGGCGCAAGCGCAGCGCCAGATCGCGGTCCAGTTCAATGACGGTGAGCCGGCCCAGGCGCTCGACCAGAGGCTGGGTCAGCGCGGCCAGACCGGGGCCGATTTCGACCATGCTTTGGCCGCTCGCCGGGGCGATGGCCTGCACGATGGCATCGATGATGTCGCCATCGGTCAGGAAGTGCTGGCCGAAGCGTTTGCGCGCTTGGTGGTGCATAGGCACAAGGGCTTAGCGCGCCTCGCGCATCTCCACAAAGGCTTTGTCGCGCACGTCGCGCTCCCAGATCACAAAGTTCTCGTCATAGCGGCGGCCGCGCAGGGCGTCGCGCTCGCGCTCGCGCAGTTGCGCTGGCGTCATGTCGGTGCTGCGCCGCTCCAGCACCTGGATCAGGTGCACGCCAAAGCGCGAGGCCAGCGGCGCGCTAATCTCGCCCGGGGCCAGGCGGTTCATGGCGTCTTCAAACTCGGGCACAAACATGCCGGGCGAGGCCCAGCCCAATTCGCCACCGTCGGCGGCGCTGCCGTCTTGCGATACATCGCGCGCGGCCGCTTCGAAAGTGACTTTGCCGCCCAAAATACGGCCGCGCAATTCGGCCAGCCGGGCCTGCGCTTGTACCGGGCTGAGTACCGCATCGGGGCGCAGCAGGATGTGGCGGGCACGGGTCTGCGGGATTTTGTCGGCCATGGCCAGGTTGCGCCGCTCCAGCACCCGCAGCAAATGCAAACCAGCGTCTGAACGCACCCAGGCCGCGACGCCACCATCGGGCAAGGCCTGCGTGGCCTGGATAAACAGCGGCGGGTAGCGGTCGCTGCGGCGCATGCCCAGCTGGCCTGACTTGCTGCGCTCGGCACTGGAAAACTCTTTGACCAGGGCTTCAAAACTGTCGCCTTTTTTCAGGCGGTCCGAAATGGTTTGCGCCAGCGCCTGGGCTTTGGCCAGCGCGTCGGCGCTGGGGTTATCAGGCAGGGCGAGCAGCAGGTGGCCTAAATTGACCTCTTGGTTGGCCGGGTCGGCGGCGGCGGCTATGCGCACCTCCAGCGCGGCTTCGACTTCGGCGTCGCTGACCTTGATTTTGGCCTCGACCTCACGCTCGTGCAGACGGCTCAGAACGATCTGGTCGCGCAATTGCTGGCGAAAAGCTGCGACCGAGATGCCGCGCTTTTCCAGGCTTTGGCGGAACTGGAGGACATCGGTTTGGTTTTGTGCCGCGATATTGGTCTCGGCCTGGTCGACGCTGACGCTATCGGCGCGAATGCCCATTTCGCGGGCCAGTTGCAGTTGGGTGCGGTCATTGACCATGCGCTGGATCACTGCGGCGCGCAGTTGCGCCTCGGGCACCGGGGCCATGCCTTGCTGGGCGCGTTGCTCGGCAACTTGCTGCATCTGCTGCTGCAACTCCGCGTTGGTCAGGGGTTCTGAGTTAATGAGCGCGACGATATAGTCCCCGCCACTGGCGTTTTGTGCCAGCGAACAGGGGCTGACGAAAGCGAACAATACAAATATCCAAACCGTCAATTTCATGGTGATCCATTGTCATTGTTGAGGCCGCTGTTGCTGGCCTTGCTGTCGCGCAGATTTTGGTAGCGCGAAATACTCGATGTTAGGGTCTTCAAAGGGTCGATGCCAATGCGCGTGAACCCGACAAATTCCAGCTGAAACATCAAACTGGTGTTGGCCGTGTCCTGGTTGATCTGTGAGCGCACCAGAACAAGGCGTGAAATCCAGCAGCCCGCATCGTACTCGACACCCAGCAAGGTATCGACCAGGCGGCTCTCGCGCAGGCTGTAGGCCAGGCGCCCGACGCTGTAGTAGCGGCCACTGCTATCGCTGCGCTGGCCGCTCTTGCCTTGATGGCCGCCCCAGAGCGCCGCCATGGGCCACTGCCAACTTAGGTCGACTTGCTCGTTGGCGTCTATGGTGTCACTGGGGTAGCGCTGAAAGCGGTAGGCCAGATTGAGTAGCTGAAAGTCGCCCGGGTGGTAGCGCCCGCCAATCACCGAGCGCACGGACTCGTCGGTGCGGCCGTTGTATTGCACGGTGGCGTCGAGTGCCCAGCGCTCATCGAGGTTGACGTTGGCGCCAAACAAGATGTCGCTCACGCCTGCGGCGGCCGGCGCATCGGCGGGGTTGGCGGTTACGCGCTGGGCCTCAAAACGCAGGCGCTGGGCCACACCAAAGTTGGCCAATTGCGCGCCATTGTCCTGGCGCAGCAAGCGGCTGGTCAATCCCAGGGTGAGTAGGTTGTTGTCCGAGATTTTGTCGTGGCCGACAAAAGCGTTTTCAGTAAAGATGGTCGCAAAGTTAAAGGCATTGAGCGCGGTGTCGTAATTGGGCAGGGCGCGCTGGTCGCGGTAGGGCGTGTACACATAAAAGGCACGCGGCTCCAGGGTTTGCAGCAGCTCGGTGCTGCCCCATTGCACCGGGCGTTCAAACACCATTCCGCTGTCCAGGCTGAAGCTGGGCACCACGCTGTTGGCGCTGTATTGGCTGCCGATGGCCGCATCAAACTGGTAGGCCGTGGCGTGCGCCTGCACCTTAGGGGTCACAAAAAACGCCGGCCAGACCAGCGGATAGCTCAGCTGCGCCTGGGCAAAAGCCCGCTGTGCATTGGGTTGTCTGGTCAGGCTGCGGTCGGCCTCAAAGCGGGTGAAGTCGGTGTCCACCGCCCAGTCCAGGCCGCGCACATTGTCTTGTGCCACGCGCAACGTCCACTGCGGCACCCGGTCGTAGGCCGGCACCATGGGCGCGGCCTCGCTGGGGTCTTGCAGGGTTTGCCACTTTTGGTATTTGAAGCTGGAGTACCAGTCCCCGCGCATCCACGAGGCGCTCAGGTCGGCGGGCAATTGGCGCGGTGTGGCTCCGGCGATGGTGCTGCCGTTGGTCAGGGCGCCGCTGTTGGCAAAGTCCGACCAAAAATAGTCGTCTCCCACGCGGTTGATATTGGCGCTCAGCGCCAGCGGGCCCCATGGGCTGGCCACGTTGGTTTTGTGCAAGATGGCAGCGCTCCAGCGGTCGCTGCTGCGCAGGCGATCGCTGGGCATGTAACTGAGCTTGGTGCTGCCCTCCATCTGCGGCTCCAGGTAGCGCAGCTCGGCGCCCAGGTTGACGCCGCGTGCCGTCATCAGCGTGGGCGTGAGTGTCAGGTCGCGGTTGGGTGCGATGTTCCAGTAATACGGCACCGCCACCTCAAATCCGTTGGCATTGCCCAGACCGATGGTGGGCGCCAACAAGCCCGATTTGCGCTTATCTGACAGCGGAAAGCTGATCGGCGGCACCGGCAGCAAGGGCACGCCCTTAAATTGCAGGTAGGCGCTTTGTGCGATACCAATGTCTTCTTCGTTGTCGATGCTGATGCTGCCGGCCTTGAGCACCCAATCGGGCAGCCAGTCCGGGCCAGGCAGGCGACGGCAGGTGGTGTAGGTAGCGTCTTGGACCGTCATGTGCTGGCTGTCGGCAAAGTCGGCACGCCGCGCCTCGCCGTGCGCGCCGTTTTGCCCAAAGCGGTAGCGCGGGGCGGTAAAAAAGCCTTTAAAGCGTTCCACCTGCAGACCCAGTTCATCGCCCTCGTACACATTGCCCCCGCGTTCGATGCGTACCTGTCCTTGGGCCAGCAAATAGTCGGTGTCAGGCGTGTACCGCATGCGCTCGGCCTGCACCAGGGTGTCGGCTTTGCGGATCTCGGCCTTGCCTTGCAGCACGGTTTGCTGGTCGGCCACGCCATAAATTTGGTCGGCGCTCAGGTAGACGCGCTTGTCAGCAGGGGTTGGGAGTGGTGCAGCCACTTGCGCCAGTGCCACGCCATATAAGCCCAAGCAGAGCAGCGCCGCGCCCGCACCCGCTGGGGCGCAATACCCTGATGCAGGGCGGGACCGCACGGGCAGGGCGCGCGCAAAGGTGGGCATGGGTGCGAGGGCGTGGGACACAAAAAGAAGGACAATGGATTATCCATGAGCCCCCTGATCCCTTTGTGAACGTGCAAACCCCTCCCCCCGCGCTCTCCAAGCCCCCTGCGACTGCTGCGCCCGCTGATACTTCCCCGCTGCCATGGCCCGATCCCCACCGCCAGGCGCAGTGCGCCGCCTGGTTGGCCCGCTTGCAAGAGCGCTTTGCCCTGGCGCCGCACAGCCTGCGCCTGGCCTCGGCGGACGCGAGTTTTCGGCGCTATTTGCGCCTGGACAGCGCACACCCGGACTTCGCCCCCAGCCTGGTCGTGATGGACGCGCCCCCGGACCAAGAAAACAGCGCCCCCTTTGTGCAGGTCGCTAAGCTGATGCAAGAGGCCGGCGTGCACAGCCCTCAGGTGCTCGATTGGGATGCCGAACACGGCTTTTTGCTGCTCACCGACCTGGGCCCGCACACCATGATGCAGCGCATCGACCCCAGCGCTACGCCACCGCTGGCCGCCTACCTGGACGCCGTCGATACCCTGATACGCTGGCAGCAGGCCTCGCGCCCCGGCGTGCTACCCCTCTACGACAAAGCGCTTTTGTGCAGCGAAATGGCCTTGTTCTCGCAGTGGTACCTGGGCGCCTACCGCCAAGTCAGCCTGGACGAGGCCCAGACCCGGGTGCTGGACAAGGCTTTTGACACCATTGCGCAGGAGAACCTGTCCTGGCCTTGTGTGTATGTGCACTGCGACTTCATGCCACGCAACCTGATGGACAAGGGCCGCGACCAGCCCCTGGGCGTGCTCGACTTTCAAGACGCACTTTACGGCCCCATCACCTACGACATCGCCAGCCTGGTGCGCGACGCATTTATCAGCTGGGACGAAGATTTTTGCCTGGACGTGCTGGTGCGCTACTGGCAAAAAGCCCGGGCCGCTGGTTTGCCGGTGGGCGATGACTTTGGCGCGTTTTACCGGGGCGCCGAGTGGATGGGCTTGCAGCGCCATTTGCGCATCGCCGGTATTTTTGCCCGCCTGAGCCTGCGCGATGGCAAGCCGCGCTACCTGGCCGATACGCCGCGCTTTATCGGCTACATCCGCGCCACCTGTGCGCGCTACCGCGAACTGGGCCCGCTGCTGCGCCTGATCGACCAGGTCGAAGGCACCACGCCCCCGCCCATGTTTGTGTTTGGCCGAGGCTAAGGCGCCCATGCCGCGCTTTTATTGCCCTATGCCCTTGGCTGCCGGTCAGGTGCTGGACTTGCCGCCCGGCGCGGCGCGCCATGTGCAGGTGCTGCGCATGCAGCCGGGCCACAGCCTGGAATTATTCAACCACGGCCCGGGCTGGGATTGGGGACAGCAGGCGGCGCCGCCCTCGGGCCAGTTCAGCGCCGAGATCACCGCCATGGGCCGCAGCCAGGTGCAGGTGCGCGTGCTGGCGCACCAGGCGCAGGAGCGCGAGGCGGCGCGCGCTGTCTATATGGCCGTGGCCATGCCGGCCAATGAGCGCATGGACTGGCTGGTGGAAAAAGCCACCGAGCTGGGCGTTGCTGCGATCTTCCCCCTGATCAGCGGGCGCAGCGTGCTGCGCCTGGCGGGCGAGCGTGCAGACAAAAAAGTAGCCCACTGGCAGGCCGTGGCGATCTCGGCCTGCGAGCAGTGCGGTGGCAACCGCGTGCCGCTGCTGCACCCGGTGCAGAGTCTGGAAGCGTTTTTGGCCGCAGGCGTACAAGCAAGTTTTGCGCATGCGCCTGCTGCGCCGCAGGCCATGGTGCTGTCTTTGCGCGACGGTGCTGGCGCTTTGCGCGCTTGGCCGGGCATGACGGGCACGCAGCCGGTGCTTGTGGTTTCCGGCCCCGAAGGCGGCCTGACCGAGGCCGAAGAGGCGCTGGCCCTGGCCGCGCATTGCCAGCCCGTGTCGCTCGGGCCACGGGTGTTGCGCGCCGAGACGGCGGCACTTGCCGCGCTGGCGCTTTTGCTCTGAGTGCGATGGCTGCGGCCTAGGCCGCTTGGAGTTGCTGCATTAACGCAGGCAGGCTGATCGCCGTGGCCTCTTGGCGCACCGCAAAGCGCTCGCCGCCCGGGTAGACGACATAGCGTTGGCTGATCTGCAAATCGTCACACGCCAGGCCAAAACCTTTGCTCAGCGCAGGCGTGCTCGAGCGTTTGATTTCAATAGCCATCCACGGCTGGCCTGCTCGCTCCAGGACCAGGTCCAGCTCGGCCCCGGCGTGGCTGCGGTAGAAATAGGGTACGCACTGTGGCGGCGCTGCGGCCAGCAGGTTGTCGATGCAAAAGCCCTCGTAGCTGGGCCCGCATACCGGGTGGCCCGCCAGGTCGTGCAGGCTGCCTATCCCCAGCAGCGCGTGCACCAGGCCGCTGTCACGCACATACAGCTTGGGCGCCTTGACCAGGCGCTTGCCGATGTTGCCGCTCCAGGGCCGCAGGCGGCGCACAATTTGTAAATCCACCAGCAAGTCGATGTAGCGGTCCACTGCGGGGCTAGAGACACCCAGGCCGCTGGCCAGGCGGCTTTGTTGCAAGAGCGCGCCTTGCTGGTGGGCCAGCATGGTCCACAGGCGCCCTATGGTTTGGGCTGGCAGGCGTGGGGCGAACATGGGCACATCGCGCTCTAAGTAGCTGCGCACAAAGTCTTCGCGCCAGCGCAAACTGGCCCCCTCATTGGCGGCAAGCAGACTGTCCGGAAAGCCACCGCGCAGCCACAGCGTGTCCAGTTCGGCCGCCGTCCACTCCAGCGCCTGGATAGGGCCAATGTCCAGGTAGGCCACGCGGCCAGCAAGGGTCTCGCTGCTTTGCTGCATCAGCTCCAGTGAGGCCGAACCGAGCAGCAGAAAATGCCCAAAGCGCTCGCCCGCTCTACGCCGTTCGTCGATGATGCCGCGCAAAATTTCAAACAAACCCGGCATCCGGTGGATCTCGTCCAAGATGACCAGCTTGCTGCCTTGGGCGCGTAAAAACGCATCTGCATCCTCCAGCCGCAGGCGGTCTGCGGGGCGCTCCAAGTCCAGGTAGGCCGTGTCGCCGGGCCACTGCTGCGCCAAGGCCAGAGCGAGCGTGGTCTTGCCCACTTGGCGCGGCCCCAGCAGCACCACGGCGGGCGCCTCTAGCAGGCGCTGGCGCAAGGTTTGGAGAGATTGACGGGGTATCATCATTGATATTGTAACGTATTACGTTAAAATATCAATGTAAAATAGAATGTTTTACGTCGCCCCAGCCGCATTGGCGGCCGTCACATCGTCCCAGCCCACGAAGAGCCACTGTTGCAGGGCGGCAAACACGGGGCCGGCCTCGGCTTCGTTAAAGATTTCGTGAAAGAGGTTTTCAAAGCACAGGTGCTGCACAAAAGCGCCCGGTGCCTGGGCCACAAAGTCGCGGCTGCCTTGGGGGCTGACCAGCTTGTCCTGGCCGGCGTAGAGCAGCAACGTGGGCGTGCGCCATTGGCCCGCGCAGGCCAGGGTTTGGCGGCCGGCCTGGGCGATGAACAAGGCCAGGCGCGCGCAAATGCGGTCGTGCACCAGCGGGTCGGCTTGGTAGGCGGCCACCACCTGCGGGTCGTGCGACAGGTATTTCACCTGCAAACCGTTGCCCACGCGCAGATTGGGCGCGATGCCTGGCAGCGTGGCCAGCAGCATTTTTTGGAAAGCATTGAGCCCCGGATCCAAGGCCGGGCTGGACAGCACCAAGGCGTCGATGGCGCGCAGGCCCAGCGAGACAAAGCGCGCCGCCAGCAGCCCGCCCAGGCTGTGGCCCAGCAAGACCAACGACTGCCCGGGCGCCATCGCTTGGCGGGTGTGGTCTACCACCGCAGCCAGGTCGTCAAGCAGGGCGAAGTCGTCACGCATGCTGCCGCGCTCGCCGCCCGATTGGCCGTGGCCCCACAGGTCAAAGCTGTGCACCGCATAGCCCCAGTCGTTCAGGCGCTGCGCCACATGCGCATAGCGCCCGCTATGCTCGCCCAGGCCGTGCACGATCAGCACATGCGCACGGGCCGCGCTGTTGTCGGCCAAGGGCCAGTCGCGCAGGCTCAGTGGCAGGCCCGGCCCGACGCTGAGCGTGGTGGTAACAGAGGTGTCGGTCATGCCCGTGCTCCGGTGCGGTTAAGGAAAGCGCGCGATGACTTGGGCCACGGCAGCAGTGAGCTTTTTGGCGTAGGGCACATGCAAAAACTCATTGGGCCCGTGCGCGTTGCTCTTGGGGCCGAGCACGCCGCAGACCATCATTTGCGCTTTGGGGAAGCCTTGGCTGAGCATATTCATCAGCGGAATCGTGCCGCCTTGACCGATGTAGCCGCAGCCCGCGCCAAAGTGCGCTTGCGAGGCGTCTTGCAGCGCCTGCTCAAACCAAGGCGCAGTGTCGGGCGCGTTCCAGCCGGTGGCGCCACCGCTGGACTCAAAAGTGACTTTGGCCTGGTAAGGCGCGTTGTCCTCGAGCAAGGTTTTGAGCGCTTGCACCGCCGTGGCCGCTTCCACCAGCGGCGGCAGGCGCAGCGACAGCTTGAAGGCGGTGTAGGGCCGCAGCACATTGCCCGCGTCTTTCATGGCCGGAAAGCCTTCGGCGCCGGTGACGCTGAGCGTGGGCATCCAGGTGCGGTTGAGCAGGGCTTGCAGCGGGTCGGTGGTGGTGGGCAGCACCGATTGGGTGGCGCCACCGCAGTCGTAATGCGCCCAGGGAAAGCGCTTGTACACCTCGTCGCCCAAAATGTTTGCGGTGGCGCGCGCCTGCGCCAAGCGCTCGGGCGGCACTTCGCAGTGGAAGATGCCCGGCAGCAAGCGTCCGGTGGCGCTGTCTTCCAGCCGGTCCAAGACCTGGCGCAAAACCCGAAAGCTGGAGGGCACCACGCCGCTGGCGTCGCCCGAATGTACGCCCTCGGTCAGCACATCCACCCGCAGCACGCCGCTGGCCATGCCGCGCAAACTATTGGTTAACCACAACTGATCGTAATTGCCCGCGCCCGAATCGAGGCAGACCACCAGGCCCACATCGCCCAGGCGTGTGCGCAGTGCGTCCACGTAGGGCAGCAAATCGTAGGAGCCGCTTTCCTCGCAGGTTTCGATCAGGCCGATGATGCGCGGATGCGCCACCTTTTGGTCCTTGAGGGCCTGGATGGCGGCGATGGCGGCATAGGCCGCGTAGCCATCATCGGCGCCGCCGCGCCCATACAGCTTGCCGTCTTCGTACTTGGGTGTCCAGGGTCCCAGGTCTTTGCGCCAGCCCGAAAACTCGGGCTGCTTGTCCAAGTGGCCGTACATCAGCACCGTCTGGGTGGAGGCGCCCGCCTCGCTGCTGCGGGTGGCGTCCACTTCAAACAGCAGCACCGGCGTGCGCCCGGGCAGGCGCACGACTTCGAGCGTGAGGCCGGGCACTTTTTGCGATTCGATCCAGCTGGCGGTGTTGCGCACAACCGTCTCTAAATAACCGTGGGCCGCCCAGTCGGCGTCAAACATCGGCGACTTGGCGGGGATGGCAATGTAGTCGCTCAGGCGCTGCACGATATCGCCGTCCCAGGCCTGGCTGACGTGGGCCAGGGCTTGGGTGGTGTTGAGCACGGAATCCGGTAGGCGGGCGGTCATGGTGTTTTCTCCAATCGTTGTCAGTGCGCATGATGCCACGACAGCGTTCTATGATGGCCGCCCAAGCACTTCACGGATGGTGGCCATGGCACAGCACACGCACGCACCCCAGGTTTTGGCCTTTGATATTTTCGGCACCGTGGTCGATTGGCACGGCAGCATTGCCCGTGAAATCGGGGCTACCTATCCGCAGGTCGATGGCGATGCTTTTGCCCTGGCCTGGCGCGCCGGTTACCAGCCGGCCATGCGCCGCGTGATGGCCGGCGAGCTGCCCTGGACCCTGATCGACGATTTGCACCGCATGATTTTGGACAGCATCTTGCCCGGCTTCGGACTGGCGCATCTGGAGGAGGCCGAGCGCGTCGAGCTCAACCGCGTCTGGCACCGTCTCGATCCCTGGCCTGACGTGCTGGAGGGCTTAGGCCGCCTGAAAAGCCGCTTTGTAATTTGCACCTTGTCCAACGGCAACCTCAACTTACTCACGCGCCTGTCCAAGCGCGCCGCCCTGCCCTGGGACTGCATCCTGAGCGCCGAAGTGTTTGGCGCCTACAAGCCCGACCCGCGCACCTACGGCGGCGTGGCCCGCGTGTTTGGTGTGCCGCCGGAGCAGGTGATGCTGGTGGCCGCCCACCATGACGATTTGGAGGGCGCCCGCGCCTGCGGTTTGCAAACCGCTTATATCGAGCGCTCGCTGGAGTTTGGCGCTGGTCAGGTAAAGGACGTCAGCCCCCGCGCACTCAAGGGCATGCATGCGCGCGATCTTTTGGATCTGGCGCAGCAACTGGGTTGCTAGCGGCCTTGGGGCTGGGTCAGCGAGCCAGTTTGTACACCGAGGTACCGGCGCGCCAGTTGGGCAAGCAGCGCACCACTTCGCCGTTTTGCAGGCCGAAGCTGTCGATCACGCGCAGGCCGTTGCGCCGGGCCAGGTCACCCAGATCGGCGTGCGTGCCCACGCGGATGTTGGGCGTGTCGTACCACTGGTAGGGCAGGCGCTTGGTCACAGGCATGCGCCCTTGCAGCACGCTTAAGCGGTTGGGCCAGTGCGCAAAATTAGGGAAAGCGACGATGCCGATGCGTCCCACCCGCGCCGTCTCGCGCAGCATGACTTCGGCATTGCGCAGGTGCTGCAGGGTGTCGATTTGCAGCACCACGTCAAAGGAGGCGTCGTCAAACATTGCCAGGCCTTCGTCCAGGTTGAGCTGGATGACGTTCACGCCGCGCTGCACGCAGGCCAGCACATTGGCGTCGTCAATCTCTACGCCGTAGCCGCCGCAGCCGCGTGTGGCCTGCAGGTGGGCCAGCATGGCGCCGTCGCCGCAGCCCAGGTCCAGCACGCGCGCGCCTTCGGGCACCAGTTGGGCCAGGGCGTGCTGGATGCTGGCGTCGCTCATACACCGACCTCGGCAGCCAGGGATGCAAAGTAAGAGCGCACCACGCTGTGGTAGCGCTTGTCGTCTAGCAAAAATGCGTCATGGCCGTGTGGCGCGTCGATTTCGGCGTAGCTGACGTCGCGCTGGTTGTCCAGCAGCGCTTTGACGATTTCGCGGCTGCGCGCGGGTGCAAAGCGCCAGTCGGTGACAAAGCTCACCAGCAAAAACTTGCTGCGCGCCGGTGCCAGTGCAGCAGTCAGGCTGCCGCCAAAGCGGCGCGCCGGGTCAAAGTAGTCCAGCGCCCGCGTGATCAGCAAATAGGTGTTGGCATCAAAGTAGTCGGCAAACTTGTCGCCCTGGTAGCGCAGATAGCTCTCTATTTGGAATTCCACCTCTTGCGTGCTGTAGCGGTAGTCGCTGCTGGCGGCGGCCTCTTGCACGGTGCTGCGCAGTTGGCGGCCAAACTTGGCGTTCATCACATCGTCGCTCAGGTAGGTGATGTGCCCGATCATGCGGGCAATGCGCAGGCCGCGCTTGGGCACGGTGCCGTGGCGGTAAAAGTGGCCACCATGAAAATCCGGGTCGGTCACGATGGCGCGGCGGGCCACCTCGTTAAAGGCAATGTTTTCGGCGGTCAGGTTGGGCGCACTGGCCACCACCACCGCGCGGCGCACGCGCGCGGGGTATTGCAGCGTCCAGGCCAGCGCTTGCATGCCGCCTAAGCTCCCGCCCATCACGGCGGCCAGCGTTTGGATGCCCAAGCGGTCCAGCAGACGCGCCTGTGCGTCCACCCAGTCTTCCACGGTGACTACCGGAAAATCGGCGCCATAGACCTGGCCGTCGGCGCTGTCGGGGTGCGCGTGCATCGGCCCGGTCGAGCCAAAACACGAGCCCAGGTTGTTTACGCCAATAACGAAGAAGCGATTGGTGTCCACGGGCTTGCCCGGCCCGATCATGCTGTCCCACCAGCCCGCCGATTGGGGCTGGTCGGCATACACACCCGCGACATGGTGCGATGCATTGAGCGCGTGGCAGATCAGTACAGCGTTGGACCGGTCGCCGTTGAGCGTGCCGTAGGTCTCAAAAGCCAGCTCGTAGGCACGGATAGAGGCGCCGCTTTGCAAAGGCAAAGGCGCTTCAAAGTGCATGGACTGGGACGAGGCAATCAACATAAAAACAAAACCCGGCAACGCTGCACGCGGGGCCGGGTCACCAATGATCGCGGGGGTCCGTGTTTAGCTGTATTTATTAAGCGCCCGCAAGCTGGAGCAAATTGGCGCTGTGGCCAAAGTATAGCAACGCCTGTTTGTGCGTCCCAGGCTTAAATTGGCATTAGCGCCAGCACGCCCAGCACCGCAAACACCAGCGCCGAGACGATATGCACCACGCGCATAGGCACCAGCCGCGTCATGCGCTCGCCCAAATAAACCACCGGCACATTGGCCAGCATCATGCCCAGCGTGGTGCCTGCTACGACCCAGTAATAGGCGTCAAAGCGCGCGGCCAGCATGACGGTGGCAATCTGGGTTTTGTCGCCCATTTCTGCCAGAAAAAAGGCGATGACGGTGGTGCCGAAAACACCCCAACGCGGCTCCTCGCCTTCTTCTTGCTCGTCCATGGTGTCCGGAATCAGCATCCATACGGCCATCGCGATAAACGATGCCCCCAGCACCCAGCGCAAAAGATCGGGTCCCATCACCTGCGTCAACCAGGCACCCAGCGCGCCGGCCAAGCCGTGGTTGACGATGGTGGCCACAAAAATGCCCAGCACGATGGGAATGGGCTTGCGAAAACGCACCGCCAAAATCAGGGCCAGCAGCTGTGTTTTGTCGCCCATTTCTGCCAGGGCGACGATACCGGTAGAGACGAGAAATGCTTCCATGGTGCAGACGAAAAATACTAGCCTAGGCCGCAACGCGGCGATGCCCCGAGTATCGCCGCAAGCCCTGCGCACCAAATTTGGCGTAAATTTTGCTTACTTTTAGTGCATTCGCGGGTGTTGCTCCAAATGCGCACCAAAATAATGCAAAAAATTTACGGAGACATGTATGGGTGCACTGGAACAGGGCGCAAGCACGCTATTTATATTGTTGGGCGCCATCATGGTGCTGGCCATGCATGCGGGTTTCGCGTTTTTGGAACTGGGAACGGTTAGGCGCAAAAACCAGGTCAACGCGCTGGTCAAAATCCTGGCCGATTTTTCAGTCTCGGCCGTGGCCTATTTTTTAATCGGCTACAGCGTGGCCTACGGGACTGACTTTTTCGTTGGCGCCGATCAACTGGCGGCCAACAATGGCTATGCGCTGGTCAAGTTCTTTTTCCTCTTAACCTTTGCGGCTGCTATTCCGGCCATTATTTCGGGCGGGATTGCCGAGCGTGCCAAGTTTTGGCCGCAGCTGATTGCCACTGCCGTATTGGTCGGGCTGGTCTACCCGCTGTTTGAGGGTGTCGCCTGGAACCAAAAGCTGGGCGTCCAGGCCTGGCTGTTGGCGCGCACTGGCGCCGAGTTCCACGACTTTGCCGGCAGTGTGGTGGTACACGCGGTGGGTGGCTGGGTGGCTTTGGGCGCCGTGCTGCTGCTCGGCGCGCGCAGCAACCGCTACCGCAAAGACGGCGCCATTTCGGCGCATCCGCCCTCCAGCATTCCTTTTTTGGCCTTAGGCGCCTGGGTGCTGACGGTGGGTTGGTTTGGTTTTAATGTCATGAGCGCGCAGACGCTGGACAAAATCTCCGGGCTGGTGGCCGTCAATTCACTCATGGCCATGGTCGGCGGCACCTTGGTGGCGCTGGTGCTCGGCAAAAACGATCCCGGCTTTGTGCATAACGGCCCGCTGGCGGGCTTGGTCGCCGTGTGCGCCGGCTCGGACCTGATGCACCCGCTGGGCGCTTTGGTCGTTGGCGGCGTGGCGGGCGCCATATTTGTATGGATGTTCACCCTGACCCAAAACAAATGGAAGGTCGACGACGTCCTGGGTGTTTGGCCGCTGCACGGCCTGTGCGGCACCTGGGGCGGCATCGCCGCCGGCCTGTTTGGGCTGCCCGCTTTGGGCGGATTGGGCGGCGTGAGTCTGGCAGCGCAGTGCGCCGGCACGGCTTTGGGCGTCTTGTGGGCGCTGTTCAGCGGTTTTTTGGTTTACGGTGTACTTAAAGTCACCATGGGCCTGCGGCTCAGCCAGGAAGATGAGTTTGACGGCGCCGACCTGGCCATCCACAAAATCAGCGCCAGCCCCGAACGCGAGTCCAACTGGTAATGCCCCATATTGGCCGTTAAATGGGGTAAAAATCGCACAAATTCGTTAAATTCATGCGAATTTGGCCTTGTTTTTAAAAAAAACAGTTGCCAACTGAGCAAATAGCGCATAATGAAATCGCTTTGCCGAAATTCGGCAGGGCAGGTTTGCGGTGAATGGTCAGTTTCGCGTCTGCGCTAAGTCAAATTTAGGTTTGTTGATTGCGGTTTTGGACTCCATCGCGTTTTGAGTTCTTTTGAGGAGTCCTTTCATGGGCAACAAACTTTACGTTGGCAATCTGCCATATTCTTTCCGTGACGAAGACCTGCAACAGGCATTTTCCGCACACGGTTCCGTCACAAGCGCCAAGGTCATGATGGAGCGCGATACCGGTCGTTCCAAAGGGTTCGGCTTTGTGGAAATGGGCAGCGATGCCGAAGCGCAAGCAGCAATCAGCGGAATGAACGGCCAGCAATTTGGCGGCCGTGGTCTGGTGGTTAACGAAGCGCGTCCCATGGAGCCGCGTCCCCCCCGTACGGGTGGCGGCGGCTTTGGTGGCGGTGCTGGTCGCAGCGGTGGCGGCGGCGGTTACGGTGGCGGCGGCGGTGGCGGTGGCTACGGCGGCGCTGGTCGTAGCGGCGGTGGCGGTGGCGGCGGTTACGGCGGTGGCCGAAGCGGCGGCGGCGGTTACTAAATCGCGCTGAGCTTTCAATGAAAAGGCCCTTCGGGGCCTTTTTTCATGGCTGCTGTGGACCGGAAGGTGCAGCGCCAGCGCGGTGTTTGCGCGGTTGCCCGGCCAGGATGCGGTCCCACAGCGCATCCGGTATCAGGCGCATCAGGCGTGCGACCCAGCCCATTTGCCAAGGGATCACCCGGTAGCGCGTGCCTGCCGTGATGCTGGCAAAGGCTTTGTCGGCAAACACATCGGCCGGCATCAAAAACGGCATGGGATAGCGGTTTTTGCGGGTCAGGGGCGTGTCGATATAGCCGGGCGCAATCGTTATCACCTGCACGCCACTGGCACGCAGCTCGCCGCGCAAGGACTCGCAGTAAGCGATGACAGCCGCCTTGCTGGCGCAATACGCGGCATGCCCTGGCAAGCCGCGGATGCCCGCCACACTGGCAATACCGACCAAGCGGCCGCGCCCGCGCGTGCGCATGGCGTCAATAAAAGGGTGAAAAGTGGCTGCCAAGCCCAAATTATTGGTGGCAAACACCTGGGCCATCGCGTCCAGGTCTTCGCGGTAGGCGCTGTCAATGCCCAGGCTGATGCCGGCGTTGGCGATCACCACATCGGGCAAGCCTTGGCTGGCCATGCAGGCTTGGGCGGCGGCCACGATGCTGTTGGTATCGGCCACATCGGCGGGATAGACCGCATAGTCGGTGGCCGGCAAATGGAGTGATTGCGCCCATTCCTGCATCTGCGGGCCGCGCCGGGCGCACAAGGCCAGGCGGTATCCAGCCCGGTGGTAGCGCGCAGCCAGGGCTTGCCCGATGCCGCTGGAGGCGCCGGTGATAAACACCAAAGGCTTATGCGTCATGGTTGTGGCCCAGGCTTACCCTGCAAGTTGGCGCGCACGCGGCCATCGAGCTGCAGTACCTGGGTCGCGTTGGCATAGTCCAGCCGGCCGGCGGAAAAAGTATGGCCACCGTAGCCCAACTGCACTGGCAGGTGCGAGCTGATGCGCTCGGGTTTGCTGCTGATTTGCAAAAACTCCCCGGCAAATTCGATGCGCGGTGCCGCGCTGCGCAGCCATTGCGCTTGGCCTAACAACTGGATTTCGCTGGCGTCGCCATTGCTGCGCCCCAGTTTGGCGCTGGCGGTGCTGACGCGTCCTTGCCCATCGACCATGTGCAAAGCAATGTTGTCCATTTCCGTCCAGGCGCCTTGGGCAAAATGCCGCGCTTCTTTGCCCTGTACCAAGGCCACCAGCTGGCCTTGGGCGTCAAAGCGCGCCACCGCAAAGTCTTGCATCCGGTAATCCGGGCCTTGCTCATTTGCCGCTGCCTGCACCGCGCGGACCGGCTCGGGCGCCGTGCGCACCATCCAGTAGCTCAGCAGCGCCAAAAAGCCCATCAATGCCAACGGCAAGGACAGCAAAAAACGGTCCCACAGCAACTGGACGAGGCGGTTCACGCGCAGTAGGCCGCCAGCAGGCCTGGGTAGTGGCCGCTGGCTTGGAGTAGCAAGTCGCACAGTTCGCGCACCGCGCCGTGGCCGCCTTGGGCGCGGGTGATGTGGTGTGCGTGCGCCAGCACCTCGGCGTGTGCATTGCAGGGTGCGCAGGCCAGGGCCGCGGGGCGCATCATCGGCAGGTCGGGCCAGTCGTCGCCCATGGCGGCGGCGGCGCTCCAGTCCAAGCCCAAACTGGCCAGGGTTTGCTCGGCCGCAGGGCGTTTGTCTTCGGTGCCGTAATGCGCATGCGTGATGCCCAGGGCCTGCAGGCGTGCGCGCAGCGGCGCAGAGTCGCGCCCGGTAATCACGGCGGGCGTGATGCCTGCTTGTTGCAGCATCTTCAGGCCGTGGCCGTCCAGGGTGTTAAAGCGCTTGAGCGCCTCGCCCGCTTCCGAGAAAAACAGGCCGCCGTCGGTTAGCACGCCATCGACATCGAAGAAGACCACGCGCACCGGACGCGCGCGCGTCAGCAGCGCGGGGGCAAAAGCAAAGGCAGGCGCCGTTGTTGAGCGCATCAAATCACCTTGGCGCGCAGCAAGTCATTGGAGTTGACGGCGCCGCACAGCCGCCCGCTCTCGTCGACCACCAGCACGCTGGTGATGCGCCGGCTCTCCATCAGCGCCACGGCGTCGACCGCCAGCGCCGTATGCACCATCGTGGCGGGCAAGGGGCGCATGACATCGCGCGCGCATTTGCTGCGCACGTCGGTGCCCGCTTCGAGCAGGCGGCGCAAGTCGCCATCGGTAAATATGCCCAGCACCTGCTGCGCCTCGTCCACGATGGCTGTCGCGCCCAGGCCTTTGGCGCTCATCTCGCGCATCAAGGTGCTGAAGTCGGCCTCGGGCGCGACCATCGGCAGGTCTGCGCCGCTGCGCATCACATCGCTGATGTGCGTGAGCAAGCGCCGGCCCAGCGCGCCGCCGGGGTGCGATCGGGCGAAGTCGTCATGGCCAAAGCCGCGTGCGTCCAGCAAGGCGACCGCCAGCGCGTCGCCCATGGCCAGCTGCGCCGTGGTACTGGCCGTGGGGGCCAGATTGAGCGGGCAGGCTTCTTTTTCTACAGCGGTGTTGAGCCACAGGTCGGCGTACTGCGCCATGCTGGAGCTGCCATTGCTCGTCATGGCAATCAGCGGTGCGCCCAGGCGCTTGAGCACGGGCACCAAGGTGTTGATCTCGTCGGACTCGCCGCTGTTGGAAATCATCAGCACCGCATCGTGCGCCGTGACCATACCCAGGTCGCCGTGGCTGGCCTCGGCGGGGTGGACAAACAGC
Organism: Comamonas sp. lk; assembly: GCA_945861345.1. GTDB lineage: Bacteria > Pseudomonadota > Gammaproteobacteria > Burkholderiales > Burkholderiaceae_C > Allorhodoferax. The sequence continues at coordinate 11,653 of CAMATX010000003.1, read as the reverse complement.
GCGGGTGTGCCGGTCGATGCCAAGGTGGCGGCAATCTTGCGCCCGATATGTCCGCTCTTGCCCATGCCCATCACCACTACGCGGCCCCGGGTGGCCAGCAGCAGTTGCACCGCTTGACCAAAGGCTGCGCCCAGTTGGGCTTTGAGGCCCAGGATGGCGGCCGCCTCGATATCAAAGGTGGTGTGCGCCAGCGCCACCGCATGCGCCAGCGCATCGGCGGACAAAGGCGGGTGGGCGGGGTTGCTGGCTGCAGGCATCAGGGCATTTTAGAGACAGCGCGGCCAGTGGCTGAAAGATTACTTGCCGATGCAAAAGCTGGAGAAGATCACGCCCAGCAAGTCGTCGGCGCTGAACACGCCGGTAATCTCGTTGAGGGCGTTTTGCGCCAGGCGCAGTTCCTCGGCCAGCAAGTCGAGCGCCTGGGCCTGCGCTTGCAGGTGCGTGTGCGCCAGGTGCAAGTGCGCATCGACCTGGGCCAGCGCCTGCACATGGCGCGCCCGCGCCATGGAGACAGCCTCGGTGCCGCCGTGCCAACCAGCGCATTGAAGCAGCGCTTGGCGCAGTGCGTCCAGGCCGGTGCCGGTTTTGGCAGACAGCAGCAGGCCTGCGCGTTCATTGTCGGGCGCTGCGTCACATTTGTTCCAGACATCAAGTACCGGCACGGAGTGCGCGACCGTCTGCGCGAGCAGCGCGGCGATGTGCGCGTCGGCGGCGGCGTAGTCGGGCGTGTCGGCGCGTGTCAGGTCGTGCAAAAACAGCACCGCATCGGCATCGGCAATCGCCTCCCAAGCGCGCGCAATACCGATGGCCTCCACCGTGTCCGCGCCCTCGCGCAGCCCGGCCGTGTCGATGATGTGCACCGGCACGCCCTCGATTTGGAGGGTCTCTTGCACCTTGTCACGCGTGGTGCCGGCGATGGGCGTAACGATGGCCCGCTCGGCCCCGGCCAGGGCATTGAGCAAGGAGGACTTGCCCGCATTGGGCTGCCCGGCGATCACCACGCGGATGCCGTCACGCAGCAAAGCGCCCTGGCGCGCTGCGCCCAGCACCCGCGCTACCGCGCCATGCAAAGCTTGCAGCTGGCCTTGGGCGTCGGCCTTGCGCAAAAAATCAATTTCTTCTTCGGGAAAGTCCAGTGTGGCTTCCACCAGCAGGCGCAGGCGCACCAGCGCGTCGCGCAGCTGGTCCACTTCGCGCGAGAAGTCGCCGGCCAAAGAGCGCACCGCGCTGCGTGCGGCCGCTTCGGTGCTGGCGTCGATCAGGTCGGCAATCGCCTCGGCCTGCACCAGGTCGATTTTGTCGTTCAGAAAAGCGCGTTCGCTAAATTCGCCCGCTTGCGCCAAGCGCAGCCGGGGCAGGCAGGGCTGGCCGTCTGCGCCCAGGGTTTGTGCCACTTCCAGGCAGCGCGCCAGCAAAAGCTGCAACACCACCGGTCCACCGTGCGCTTGCAGCTCGAGCACGTCTTCGCCGGTAAACGAGTGCGGTGCGGGGAAATACAGCGCCAGCCCCTGGTCCAGATGCTGGCCCCGGGCGTCGGTAAACGGCAGGTAATGCGCTTGGCGTGGCGTCAGGCTGTTGCCAAACAAGGCCTGCACCAGCGGGCGCAGGTCGCGTCCGCTGACCCGCACGATACCCACCGCAGCCCGCCCACTGGCCGTCGCGATGGCCAGGATCGGGTCGTGGTGGCGGGCAAGCACTTAATTGAACTTGGGCAAATTGAACTGCGGCGGCACACCCATGCGCGTGTTGATGAGCCACTGCTGCGCAATCGACAAGATGTTGTTGGTAATCCAGTACACCACCAAGCCCGAGGGGAAAAAGAAGAACATCACACTAAAGGCCAGCGGCATGAACCACATCAGCTTGGCCTGCATCGGGTCCGGCGGGGCGGGGTTCAGGGCCGTCTGCAAGAGCGTGGTCAGCGTCATTACCACGGGCAGGATGAAATACGGATCGGGGGCCGACAAGTCATGAATCCAGCCCATCCAGGGTGCGTTGCGCATCTCGACCGTGGACAAAAGCACCCAGTACAGCGCGATAAATACCGGGATTTGCACCATGATCGGGAAGCAACCGCCCATGGGGTTGACCTTCTCTTCGCGGTAAATGCGCATCATCTCTTGCTGCATTTGCTGCGGGTTGTCTTTGAGGCGCTCGCGCATTTCCATGATCTTGGGGTTAACCGCCTTCATCTTGGCCATGCTGGAGTACGCCTTGGCGTTGAGCCAGTAAAACGCAATCTTCAGCAAGAGCACCAGCGCGACGATGGACCAGCCCCAGTTCTGAATCACCCGGTGCAACTCGTCAAGCAGCCAGTACAAAGGCTTGGCCAAAATCGTCAGCCAGCCATAGTCCTTGAGCAACTCCAGGCCAGGGGCGAGCGCCTCAAGCATTTTTTCTTCCTGAGGGCCCACAAACAGCGTGGCCTCGATGTTGGCGCTGGCGCCCGGCGCAATCGCAGCCACCGGCGCCACCATGGCGGCGCGGTAGCAGCAATCGGCCAATGCGCCAGGCATATCGATGTGGTCCAGCGAAATGCTGCGCGCTAGGCCGTCGGGCAGCACCCAGGCGCTGGCAAAGTAGTGCTGCACCATCGCGATGTAGCCGTTGCTGGCCTGCTTCTCATAGTCGGCCTTTTTCTTTTTGATGTCGGCGAACTCGACCTTCTGGTATTTTTTGGCATCGGTATAAACCGCCGGGCCGGTAAAGGTCGAATAAAACGCTGACTCCCCAACCGGCTTGTTGCCATCGCGCATCAGCTGCAAATACAGCTGCGGCGCTACGGCGGCGTCCAGGTGGTTGCTCAGGGTGTGGCGCACGCCAATGGCGTAGGAGCCGCGGTGCAAGGTATAGGTTTTGACCAGGCTGATACCACCCACCGCAGGCGAGCTAAAGCGCAGCTCCAGACTATCTTGTCCGTCTTGGAGCGTCGTTGCGCCCGAAAAAGCCATGGGCGTTTTGTGCGTCGGGAAATTGCCCGGCACCGCCCCTGCCACCACGCCCGATTGCGCCAGATACAGGCGGTCTTTGCTGTCATCGAGCAGCACAAATTGCTTGGATTTATCGACCGTATCGCCGTACTTCAGGAACTGCGAGCCCACCAGTGTGCCGCCCAGGGTGTCAAATTCCAGCGCCAGCACGTCAGTGCGCACGCTGATGCGTTCGCCGCGCGCAGGCGCCGCACTGCCCGCTGTATCGGGAGCGGCTGCTGCCAGAGCTGGCGCAGCGCTGGCAATCGGTGTGGCGCCCGGAACGCTCGCATCCGAGGCTGCTTTGGCCGCTGCGGGCGGCGCCGTGCTCACTTCGCCGGGGGGGCTGGGAAAGAAAGTTGGCTTGTTGCCGTTGTGGATCTGCCATTTGTCCCACAGCAGCACCATGGAAAAACCAAAAATCACCCACAAAAAAGTGCGACGGATATCGTTCATGAAGCTTTCTTTTCAGAAGAAGAGGGAGAAATAAGGCGGCTAAACAGCCGTGGTTTGTCCTGTGGCACGGGGTCTGCGCCGCCAGCGCACCAGGGGTGGCAGCGGACCAGGCGCGACACTACCAAATAGCTGCCAGCGGCCGCGCCATGCGCTTGCAAAGCCCCCAAAGCGTATACCGAGCAAGTCGGCTCAAAGCGGCACGCGCTACCCAGCCAGGGGCTGAGCAAGAGGCGGTAGGCCTTGACCAGGCCGATCAACAAGGCCTGGATCATGGCGCGGGGGTGGCCACGGCTTGGGCGGCGCGCTCAAATAAAGTGAGGAGTTCGCCGCGCACAGCGGCCTTGAGTTGTACCGAGCTAGCGCTGCGAAACTGCGCCGGGTCAAATGCACTGCGCAAACGCACCAGGTGGGCGCCGGCAAGAAGGCGGTTTTCGAAGAGTTGGCTCACGTGGTAAATCTGGCGTTTGATGGTGTTACGGGTCACGGCCCGCTTGGCCCAGCGCTTGGGCACCATGGCGCCCATGGCGGGCTGCTCCAGCACAAAACCTCTGGCAAATGCCCCCGCAGCATCTGCGGCACTGGCCAGTGGGCGTGCAGCTGGGGCATCAAAACGACAAAAGTGCAGGACAAAGTGTGCGCTTTTGGCCTGCACAGTACCTGCCAGTGCAGCCTGGAACTGGGCGCGGGTGCGCAGTCCTTGCACTGTCAGGCCGGTGCCTTGGCAGGCGCCGTTCAGACGGCCAGGCGCTTGCGGCCTTTGGCGCGGCGTGCGTTGATGACGGCGCGGCCGCCACGGGTTTTCATGCGAACCAGGAATCCGTGGGTGCGTGCACGGCGGATTTTCGAAGGTTGGTAAGTGCGTTTCATGGTCAATGTCCGTCAGATAAACACCCCCATTGTTTGGGGGAAAGCCTTACATTATCGCAAATTTTGGCGGCTCCCACAATAGAGCGGATGCCTCGGGGGGTCGGCGCCCCGCACTGCCCGCCCCTGCACTGCCCGCAAAGACGCAACAATAGTCCGCCAGACGGCCCAAATCCGGTTACTATTGCGCCCCCGCCAGACACCCCAGGCTTCTGTGGATAAGTGTTTGATAAATTATTCGAGACAAGCTGGTTTTTCTTATTTATCCACAGATAGCATGCGCCCATGACCGACGAATTCACCCCCTTTGGCGCACCTTTGGACGCTGACCACGCCGGCCAGGCTTTGTGGCAATCGTGTCTGGAGCAGCTGGCCCAGGACTTGCCTGAGCAGCAGTTCAACACCTGGATCAAGCCGCTGACCGCCCAGGTCGCCGAAGACTTCAGCAAGCTAACCATCATGGTGGCCAACCGCTTCAAGCTCGACTGGGTGCGCGCCCAGTACAGCGCGCCCATCCAGGCGATTTTGGAGCGCCTGTGCGGCCAGCCGGTGCAGCTGGAGCTGGCCATCAGCCCCCGCGAGGCGCAGGTGCGCACGGCGGCACCTTCGCTAGGGGCGCGCGAACAGGGCGCACCGGGCAGCGCCCCGGCCCCGGCCAGCGCGCCCGAAGCGCCCAAGAGCCGCCTCAACAGCATGCTCAACTTTGACAGCCTGGTCGAAGGCAGCGCCAACCGCATGGCCCGCGCCGCCGCCATGCACGTGGCCACCACTCCCGGACACCTCTATAACCCCTTGTTTATCTATGGTGGCGTGGGTTTGGGCAAGACCCATTTGATGCACGCCGCAGGCAATCGGCTGTTGGCCGACCGGCCCATGGCCAAGGTGCTGTACATCCACGCCGAGCAGTTTGTGTCGGACGTGGTCAAGTCCTACCAGCGCAAAACCTTTGACGAATTCAAGGACAAATACCACTCGCTGGACCTGCTTTTGATCGACGACGTCCAGTTTTTTGCCAATAAAGAGCGCACGCAGGAAGAATTTTTCAACGCTTTTGAGGCGCTTTTGGCCAAAAAGTCGCACATCGTGATGACCAGCGACACCTACCCCAAGGGCCTCACCGATATCCACGAGCGCCTGGTTTCGCGCTTCGATTCGGGTCTGACGGTGGCTATCGAGCCGCCCGAATTGGAGATGCGGGTGGCCATTTTGATCAACAAAGCGCGCGCCGAGGGCGCGGACATGCCCGAGGAAGTGGCCTTTTTTATCGCCAAAAACGTGCGCTCCAACGTGCGCGAGCTCGAAGGGGCGCTACGCAAATGCCTGGCCTATTCCCGCTTTAACCAAAAGGACATCTCCATTCTTTTGGCCCGCGAAGCCCTGCGCGACCTGCTGTCGATTCAAAACCGGCAGATCTCTGTGGAAAACATCCAAAAAACGGTGGCCGATTACTACAAAATCAAGGTCGCCGACATGTATTCCAAGAAGCGCCCGGCCAGCATCGCCCGGCCACGCCAAATTGCCATGTACCTGGCCAAAGAGCTGACCCAAAAAAGCCTGCCCGAGATCGGCGAGCTCTTTGGCGGGCGCGACCACACCACGGTTTTGCACGCGGTGCGCAAGATCGGCCAGGAGCGCCAGCAGGCCACCGAGCTCAACCAGCAGCTGCACGTGCTCGAGCAAACCCTCAAAGGGTGACAGAAATCTCGGTTTGGAGCCAAAAATGCCCCAAAAGCGGCGAAAATGACGGGTGCTGAGCGCCCGGCGCGCACGCGGACACTAGTTTGAGAATATTGGAGTAAGAAATGATCGTATTGAAAGCCACGCAAGACCAGTTGTTGTCCGTGCTGCAATCGGTGGCCGGTATCGTCGAACGTCGCCATACGCTGCCCATCCTGGCCAATGTGCTGGTGCGCAAAACCGGCTCCAGCCTGCAGTTCACCACCAGCGACCTCGAAATCCAAATCCGCACCAGCGCCGAACTCGGCGGCGACGCGGCCGACTTCAGCACCACCATCGGCGCGCGCAAACTCATCGATATTCTGCGCACCATGCCCGCGGACCAGACCGTGTCCCTTGAGGCCAGCCAAAGCAAAATCATCCTCAAAGGCGGCAAAAGCAAGTTCACCCTGCAAACCCTGCCGGCCGAAGACTTTCCGCTGGTGCAAGAGTCGGCCAGCTTTGGCCCGGTGTTCAGCGTGCCGCAAAAAACCCTCAAAAGCTTGCTCAGCCAAGTTTCTTTTTCCATGGCGGTGCACGATATCCGCTACTACCTGAACGGCATTTTGTTCGTCGCCGAAGGCAAGCAGCTCAGCCTGGTGGCCACCGACGGGCACCGCCTGGCTTTTGCCTCGGCCACGTTGGACGTGGAAGTGCCCAAGCAGGAAGTCATCCTGCCGCGCAAAACCGTGATCGAGTTGCAGCGCCTGCTCTCGGACGCCGAAGGCGCCATCGACATGCAATTTGCCAGCAACCAGGCGCGCTTTAGCTTTGAGGGCATGCAGTTTGTGACCAAGCTGGTCGAGGGCAAGTTCCCCGACTACAACCGCGTTATCCCCAAAAACCACAAAAACCGCATCGTCCTGGGCCGCGCAACTTTGCTCTCCACCTTGCAGCGCACCGCCATCCTGACCAGCGACAAATTCAAAGGCGTGCGCCTGAACATCGAGCCCGGCACGCTGCGCATGGCCGCCAACAATGCCGAGCAGGAAGAAGCGGTCGACGAGATCGACATCGACTACGAAGGCGACAGCATCGAAATCGGCTTTAACGTTACCTACCTGATCGACGCCTTGTCCAATATGGGCCAGGAAATGGTCACCCTCGAGTTCTCGGATGGCAACAGCTCGGCGCTGATGACCATCCCCGACAACGCCACCTTCAAATACGTTGTGATGCCCATGCGAATTTAAGGGCGCCAGAGCCCGTGCCCCTACACAAACCCCCGCTTCACGGGGGTTTGGACATTCAAGAAGCGCCCATTTTTTACCAGAAGACTTCTCCATGACCCAAGATAAGCAGCCCGACGCCCCCCATAACGACTCCAGCGAGGGCGTCAACACCGGCGACAGCGGCTCTGACAGCTCCAATTTCCAGCCCACCATCGACACCAACCAGGCCGGCGCCACCGACGCCTACGGCGAAGGCTCCATCCAAATCCTCGAAGGCCTGGAGGCCGTGCGCAAGCGCCCGGGCATGTACATCGGCGATACCTCGGACGGCACCGGTTTGCACCATTTGGTGTTTGAGGTGGTGGACAACTCCATCGACGAATCGCTGGCCGGGCATTGCGACGATATTTTGGTCACCATCCACTCGGACAACTCGATTAGCGTGGTCGACAATGGCCGGGGCATCCCCACTGGCATCAAGATGGACGACAAGCACGAGCCCAAGCGCTCGGCGGCCGAGATCGCGCTGACCGAGCTGCATGCGGGCGGCAAGTTCAATCAAAACAGCTACAAAGTCTCAGGCGGCCTGCACGGCGTGGGCGTGAGCTGCGTGAATGCGTTGTCCAAAATGCTGCGCCTGACGATTCGGCGCGACGGCAAAGTGCACGTCATGGAGTTCAGCAAAGGCTTTGTGCAAAACCGCATCACCGAGATGCAAGACGGCTTTGAAGTCTCGCCCATGAAAGTGGCTGGCGACACCGAAAAGCGCGGCACCGAAGTCCACTTTTTGCCCGACACCGACATCTTCAAAGAAAACAATGTTTTCCACTACGAAATCCTGAGCAAGCGCTTGCGCGAGCTCAGCTTTTTGAACAACGGCGTGCGCATCCGCCTCAAAGACGAGCGCACAGGCAAAGAAGACGACTTCTCCGGCGCGGGTGGCGTCAAAGGCTTTGTGAACTTTATCAACAAAGGCAAGACCGTCCTCAACCCCAACATCTTCCACGCCATGGGCGACCGCCAAAGCGACCAAAACACCAACATCGGTGTCGAAGTGGCCATGCAGTGGAACAGCGGCTACAACGAGCAAGTGCTCTGCTTTACCAACAACATCCCCCAGCGCGACGGCGGCACCCACCTGACCGGCCTGCGCGCGGCCATGACGCGCGTCATCAACAAATACATCGACGAATCGGAGCTTGCCAAAAAAGCCAAAGTGGAAGTGACCGGCGACGATATGCGCGAAGGCTTGTGCTGCGTGCTCTCGGTGAAAGTGCCCGAGCCCAAATTTAGCAGCCAAACCAAAGACAAGCTGGTCTCCAGCGAAGTGCGCGGCCCGGTGGAAGATATCGTCAGCAAACTGTTGGCCGACTACCTGCAAGAGCGGCCCAATGACGCCAAGATCATCGTCGGCAAAATCATCGAAGCAGCGCGCGCCCGCGAAGCCGCCCGCAAAGCGCGCGACATGACGCGCCGCAAAGGCGTGCTCGACGGCATGGGCCTGCCCGGCAAACTGGCCGACTGCCAGGAAAAAGACCCGGCGATGTGCGAGATCTACATCGTCGAGGGTGATTCCGCCGGCGGCAGCGCCAAGCAAGGCCGCGACCGTAAATTCCAAGCCATCTTGCCTTTGCGCGGCAAGATCCTGAACGTGGAAAAAGCGCGCTACGAAAAGCTGCTCACCAGCAACGAGATTTTGACGCTCATCACCGCCCTGGGCACCGGCATCGGCAAAGCCGGCGGCAGCACCGGCAATGACGACTTTGACGTTGCCAAGCTACGCTACCACCGCATCATCATCATGACCGACGCCGATGTGGACGGCGCGCATATCCGCACGCTCTTGCTCACTTTCTTCTACCGCCAAATGCCCGAGCTGGTGGAGCGCGGCCACATCTACATTGCGCAGCCGCCGCTGTACAAAGTGAAGGCTGGCAAAGAAGAGTTGTACCTGAAAGACGCCTCGGCGCTGGACAGCTTTTTGATGCGCATTGCGCTGATCAATGCTTCGGTATTTACCGGCGGCCCCAATGGCAGCACGCTGCAAGGCGACACCCTGGCCGAACTGGCGCGCAAGCACCAGGTAGCGCAAAGCGTGATCGCGCGCCTGCAAAACTTTATGGACGCCGAAGCCCTGCGCGCCGTAGCCGATGGCGTAGCGCTGAACCTGGATACCGTGGCGGATGCCGAACTGTCCGCGGCCGCCTTGCAAGCGCGCCTGCCCGATGCTGAAGTAGCTGGCGAGTTTGACGTGCGCAGCGACAAACCTATTCTGCGCATCAGCCGCCGCCACCACGGCAACGTAAAAAGCAGCGTGCTCACGCAAGACTTTGTGCACGGCGCAGATTACGGCGCACTGGCCGAAGCGGCCAGCACCTTTAAAGACTTGCTGGCTGAAGGCGCCCGCGTGATGCGCGGCGAAGGCGAGCGCGCCAAGGAAGAAAAAGTGAGCGACTTCCGCCAAGCCATGGCCTGGCTGATTGCCCAAGCCGAAAACGGCACTGCCCGCCAGCGCTACAAAGGCTTGGGCGAAATGAACCCCGCGCAGCTGTGGGAAACCACCATGGACCCGACGGTGCGCCGCCTGCTGCGCGTGCAAATCGACGACGCCATCGAAGCCGACCGCGTCTTCACCATGCTCATGGGCGACGACGTAGAACCCCGCCGCGAGTTCATTGAAACCAACGCCTTGAGGGCGGGCAATATTGATATCTAAGACAAGGCTGGTACGCTGCTGCGCCGACCCAGGCCCTCGGCGATAAAAGCCAAGACCAGTGCGTTGAGAGATACGCCCTCGGTCTTGGCCCTGGCCGCTAGCTGACGGTGCATGGACCGGGGCAGCCGCGCCAGTAGCTTGCCCGATGCACTTGCCGGCGTGAAGTCTTCCATGCTGAATGCGGGCGTCGGAATCTCCTGGCCCATGTCTGCCATGGCGCTGACCATGGCAATAAAGGCTTGTCGGCCATCGGCGATGGCTTGCATTACGGTTTCGCCATCTGCCATGACGCCAGGGATGTCTGGCATCGTAAAAATGAAGCCACCACCATCCGCTTGCGCAATAGGGCTGACAACGTGGCTGTAGGCCTCAAACGGAAAAGGTGGTGACACCTGGGCAATGGTTTTCACGGGCATGGTTTACTCCTTGATTTGGTCTACTGGCGAGCTTACATCCACCCCCTCATTCCTCTCACACCACCGCACCCAGTCCTGCGCAAACGCCGCAGCAAAGCGGGGGGCGTAGGTGCGTAGGGTCTCGGTTTGGCCTAGCAGCACGGCGGCGTCCATCAGTTTGGCGATCACCATGGGCTCGGGCGAGAAGTGCAGCAGGTCTTGGGCCAGCGCCAGCACATGGGCGGCGTTGTCGGGCGCTACCGGCGTGACCGACAGCTCGGCAAAGCGCACATGTTCGGCGAACAGCCAGGTGCCCTGCACTTTGCTAAACGTGTTGTTGCGGTAGTTTGGTGCGCGCTGATCGGCTGGCAGGTAGAGCTGGCCCATGCGCCAGTAGCTCCAGTGGGCCACGGCGCACAGCGGCGTCAGGGCCAGTGCGCCGCACAGCAGCAGCACCCGCGCAGGCCGGCTCTGCGCCGGGGCCGCACCCAGCGCGGGCGCACCGGCCCGAAAAGCCCACAGCACCCACACACTCAGCAGCGCCGCCATCTGAAACGGCCCGTACCACAGCGGGTACTCCAGCAAACTGTGCAGCCCGATCAGCGCCAGCACCGCCCAGGCCAGTTGGCGTGGGGGCTGTGCCTCGCGCCAGGGCGCGGCGCGCGCCAGCCATGCCAGCAGCGCCGCACAGGCCAGCAGCGCCAGCGGCAGGCCGTGCTCCACGGCCAGGTGCAGCGGCAGGTTGTGCGCGTTGTCCAAAATATCGCAAAAGCGCGGCCCGGCCAGCGCGGCGGGGTACAGCGTCATGAAGTGCGCAAAATCAAGCTCGCCCGTGCCCCAGCCCCAGAGCGGCTTTTGGGCGATCAGGTAGAGCACATTGCGCCACAGGTACACGCGGCTAAAGCAGCCCTCGCCCTGGCCGCGCAGGCGCTCTAGCACCGAGCCGTCCACGCCCGCCAACAGGGGCAGCGCATACGCCGCCAGCGCGTAGACCAGCAGCATCCAGGCCGCCAGCCACAGACCCCGGCGGTGCTGCGTGCCGCGCCACAGCCAGGCCAGCGCGCACAGCAGCAGCAACTGCAGCAGCCCTGTGCGCGAGCCCGAGGCCAGCAGCGCACAGGCCAGCAAAGCACTGCCCAGCAAAGCGCCCAGCCGCGCCACGCGCTGGCGCAGCCCCAGTGCTTGCCATGGGCTGCCCGCCTGCGCCCCAAGCGCTTGCCCGTGCTGCACCCACCACCACATAAGCGCCAGGCCCATGCTGCACAGGGTGGCAAACTGGTTGCGCTGGCGCAAATTGCCAAAGGCCTGGCCGGCGCTGCCCTGGTTGATCCAGCGCACGCTGGCCGGCACCGCATCAAAATACTG
>CAMATX010000002.1 GCA_945861345.1 Comamonas sp. lk | reverse complement strand
CGGTCTTTGGAATAAGCGAGTGCCACTTCAAACGCGCTGCGCGCCATGCCCACGCTTTGCGCGGCGATACCGATGCGCCCGCCCTCCAGACCACCCAAAGCGATGCCATAGCCTTCGCCTTCTTTGCCGATCAGGTTCTCTGCCGGGATGCGGCAGTTGTCAAAGTTGATTTGCGCGGTGTCGCTGCTGTGCTGGCCCAGCTTGTCTTCCAGCCTTGCCACTACATAACCCGGCGCAGTGGTAGGCACCAAAAACGCACTCATGCCTTTTTTGCCCGCGCCTTTATCGGTGACGGCAAGCACGATCGCCACATCGGCATTCTTGCCGCTGGTGATGAATTGCTTCACGCCATTGAGCACATATTCATCCCCTTCGCGCACTGCCGTGGTGCGCAGGCTGGAAGCGTCTGAACCCACATGCGGCTCAGTCAAGCAAAACGCGCCCAGCATTTCGCCGCGCGCCAAGGGCGTGAGCCACTGCTGCTTTTGCGCGGCATTGCCGTAGCGCATCAAGATGGCGTTGACCGGGCAATTGGTCACGCTGATCACCGTGCTTGTGCCACCGTCGCCCGCCGCAATCTCTTCCAGCACCAAAGCCAGCGTCAGGTAATCGAGCTGCACGCCGCCGTATTCCTCGGGCACGCAAATGCCGTATGTGCCAAGCGCCGCCAGGCCCTTGTGTGCCTCTTTGGGAAAGGTATGTTCCTTGTCCCAGCGCGCAGCGTTAGGCCACAGTTCGTTTTGCGCAAATTCGCGCACCGCGTCGCGAATGGCTTCTTGGTCGGGGGTGAGGAGCATGGTGGACCTTAAAGCATTTCCACAGCCACAGCAGTCGCCTCACCGCCCCCAATGCACAGCGTCGCCAACCCGCGCTTTAAGCCCCGCGCCTTTAGCGCATGCAAAAGTGTCACCATGATGCGCGCGCCGGATGCGCCAATCGGGTGGCCCAAGGCGCAAGCGCCGCCGTTGACGTTGACTTTGTCGTGCCCAATGCCCAGCTCTTTCATCAGCGCCATGGGTACGACGGCGAAAGCTTCGTTGACTTCCCACAAGTCCACATCGCCCACCGCCCAACCGGCTTTGGCCAAGGCTTTTTGCGTGGCGCCCACCGGTGCGGTGGCAAACCATTCGGGCGCTTGCGCGTGGGTGGCGTGGCTGACGATGCGGGCCAGGGGTTTACAGCCCAATTGCGCTGCGGTGCTGGCGCGCATCAAGACCATGGCGGCTGCGCCGTCGTTGATCGACGAGCTGGACGCGGCGGTAATCGTGCCGTCTTTTTTGAAGGCGGGCTTGAGGCCGGGGATTTTGTCCAGCTTGATCTTGCCCGGACCTTCGTCCATACTGACTACGCGCTCGCCGCTGCGGTCTTTGACGGTGACGGGTGTGATTTCGGTGGCAAAAGCGCCGCTGGCAATGGCTGCTTGCGCGCGCTGCACACTGGCGGTGGCAAAAGCGTCTTGCTCGGCGCGGGTGAAGCTGTATTTGGCGGCGCAGTCTTCGCCGAAGGTGCCCATGCTGCGGCCTGCTTCGTAGGCGTCTTCCAGGCCGTCAAGCATCATGTGGTCATAGACCTTATCGTGGCCCATGCGGTAACCGCCACGGCCTTTGAGCAAAAGATAAGGCGCATTGGTCATGCTCTCCATGCCACCGGCCACCAGCACGTCCTGGCTGTGCGCGGCCAGCATATCGTGCGCAAACATGGCAGCGCGCATGCCCGAGCCACACATTTTGGACAAGGTCACCGCGCCCGCGCTTTGCGGCAAACCGCCTTTGAAGGCCGCCTGGCGCGCCGGGGCCTGACCTTGGCCGGCCATCAGGCAGTTGCCGAACAAAACCTCACCCACCGCATCGGGCGCAATCCCTGCGCGCTCCACGGCAGCGCGGATCGCGGCGCCGCCCAAGTCATGCGCGGCGAGACTAGAAAAGTCGCCCTGAAAACTCCCCATGGGAGTGCGGGCGGCGCTGACAATCACGATGGGGTCTTGCATGAAAAGTCTCCTGAAAATAAAAAGCGTTAAACGGGCTCGAAACGTTTTTCCCGGTCGTAGGGGAACACATCGTGCACATAGCCTTGGGTGATGCGTTCTTTGTGGCTCTGCCAGAATTGGACATCCAATAAATCGGCGTGGTGTTTCATGAACACTGAACGCACCGCCGGATTGCCCAGCAAAAAGGGCGCAAAGGTTTCGGGGAAAACGTCTTTGGGGCCGACGCTGTACCAAATTTCGCCCGACATCTCTTCTTCCTCGTTGCGCGGGGCCGGAACCCGGCGAAAATTGCAATCAGTGATGTATTCGATCTCGTCGTAGTCGTAAAAAACCACTTTACCGTGGCGCGTCACGCCAAAGTTTTTCCACAGCATGTCGCCGGGGAAGATATTGGCCGCCACCAGGTCTTTGATGGCGTTGCCATATTCCACGACGCCGCGTTCAATTTGTTGGAAGGCAAACTGCGCGGCTGGCGAGGCATTGGCAGCATCGGCCCCGCCGGCGTCAAAGGCCTCTTGCAGGTAAATATTGAGCGGAATCATGCGCCGCTCGATGTAGACGTGCCGAATGATGACTTCCTGCGCGCCGTCGCTGGCGCTGGCGGTGATTTGCAGTTGGCTGGGTGCAAATTTTTCGATCTCGGCCAGCAACTCGGGTTCAAAGCGGTCGCGCGGAAAGCCCACGTTGCTGTATTCCAGTGTGTCAGCCATGCGTCCGACGCGGTCATGCTGCTTGACCAGCAGGTATTTGCCCTTGATCTGCTCGCGCGAGGTGTCTTTGGGCGGGGGATAAAAGTCTTTGATGACTTTGAATACATAGGGAAAGCTGGGCAGGTCAAACACCAGCATCACCATGCCTTTGATGCCTGGCGCGATACGAAACTTGTCGCTCGAGTGGCGCAGATGGTGCAAAAAGTCGCGGTAAAACAAGGTCTTGCCTTGCTTTGCCAGGCCAAGGGCGTTGTAGATTTCGTTACGCGGTTTGCGTGGCATCAGGCTGCGCAAAAACTGTACATAGGCCGAAGGTACCTCCATATCGACCATGAAATAGGCGCGGGCAAAGCTAAACAGCAGCAGCATGTCGTCCTCGCCGTAGAGGGCGGCGTCTATGACCAGACGTCCGTCGGTATGGTGCAGCACCGGTAGCGCAAATCCGAGCTCCTCAAAGCCATTGATCAGCTTGCCCACGATGTAGCAGCCCTTGTTACGAAAAAACAAGCCCGAGAGCACTTGCAACTGGAAATTGGCGCGCAGCTTGTTGTTTTGCAGACGTTGGGTAATCGAACTGGCTACGCGCTGGGCGTCCCGCTGCAGGTCGCCAAAGGGCACCCGCAAGTCAAAATCTTGCACCATTTGCAAAACCGTTGCTTGCATGTTTTGCAGGCTGGGATAGTAGGCGCGGTAGGTTGGGCGTTTTTCGGATTCGGCGCTCTCGATGTACTCCGTGCTAACGGCCGGACGCACAAAAATAAAATCGTTCTGAAAATACGATCGGTGCAGTATTTTGGTGGTCACTGAGTTAAAGAAGGTTTCGGCCAACTCCGGTTGGTGGTGGTCCACCAGCAAGCCGATGTACAGCAGCTTGACCTGTTGCCACACGTCCATGGGCTGTTCGCCAGCCTTGAATTCGCGCTCCAGGCGGTTGGAGCACTCCAGCACCCGCAGGTCATAAAACTCGATGCGTTCGCGCTGGGCGCGTTGCTGGCCGTGCCAGTCGGCCGTTTCAAAGCGGTGTTTGGCGCGTGCTGACTCGGTGCGAAACAAGCGGTAGTGCCGGTTAAAGCCATCCATCATCGCTTTGGCGATGTCGGAGGCCAGCGGCGAGTCCATGCGGGCGGGAAACATGGCGGCTGGCCTTAGCGGGAGCGGGCCGCAATCGCGGCAATGGCGGCTTGGTAGACGCTGGCGATGTCGTCGTGGCGCGAAAGATGAATGTGCAAGTCGATGAGCAGCCCGTCATGCAGGCCATAAACGCAGCCGTGCAGGGTGACGTCTTGCTCACGCGCCCACGCGTCCTGCAAAACCGTGCTTTGGGCAACGTTGAGAATTTGCTCCACCGCATTGAGCTCGCACAGCACATTGGCGCGCGCTTCTTCCGGGGCGGCCTCGATCAAGGCGCGGTGGTGGTCGCGCACGTCCTGGATATGGCGCAGCCAGTTATCTGCCAGACCGATGCGCGCGCCTTCCAGCGCCGCCTGCACGCCCGAGCAACCGTAGTGGCCGACCAGCAAAATATCGCGCACCTTCAAGCGCTCAACTGCAAATTGGATGGTCGACAGTGCGTTAAGGTCCGAGTGCACCACCACATTGGCGACGTTGCGGTGCACAAAAATCTCTCCCGGCGCCAATCCTATGATCTGGTTGGCCGGCACCCGGCTGTCCGAGCAGCCTATCCACATGTAGCGGGGCTTTTGCTGCGTCGTCAGGCTGGTGAAAAAGCCGGGTTGTTTGCGCTCCATCTCGGCCGCCCAGCTGCGGTTGCGGGCAAACAAATCATTGAGTTGTGTCATAAAAAATTACCGTTCAGCAATTAAGCGGTTTCAGAAAAAAGTTCACGTCCGATCAACATGCGGCGAATCTCACTGGTGCCCGCACCGATCTCGTACAGCTTGGCATCGCGCCACAAGCGGCCCAGCGGGTAGTCGTTGATGTAGCCATTGCCACCAAAAATTTGCACGCCTTCGCCGGCCATCCAAGTAGCTTTTTCGGCGGTCCACAAAATCACGCTGGCGCAGTCTTTGCGCACGCGGCGCACATGCTCGGTGCCCAGCGAATCCAAGTTCTTTGCCACCATATAGGCAAACGAGCGGCCTGCTTGCAGCACGGTGTACATATCGGCCACCTTACCCTGAATGAGCTGGAACTCGCCAATGCTTTGGCCAAACT
Organism: Comamonas sp. lk; assembly: GCA_945861345.1. Taxonomy (GTDB): domain Bacteria; phylum Pseudomonadota; class Gammaproteobacteria; order Burkholderiales; family Burkholderiaceae_C; genus Allorhodoferax. The sequence goes on along the minus strand of CAMATX010000002.1, from coordinate 75,832 downwards.
GTTTGCGCTCATGGATATAAGGCATCACGTTGTCCATCACTGCTTGCATGATGCCCAAAGGTCCGCCGCTCAGCACCGCGCGCTCATAGTCCAGCCCGCTCATCAGCACCTTGGCGCCGTTGTTGATGCCGCCCAGCACGTTGGCCAGCGGGACTTCCACGTTGTTAAACACCAGCTCGCCCGTATGGCTGCCGCGCATGCCCAGCTTGTCCAGCTTTTGCGCTACCGAAAAACCCGGCATGTCTTTTTCAATCAAAAACGCCGTCACGCCACGCGCGCCCAGCTCCGGATCAGTTTTGGCATAGACGACCAAGGTGTCGGCGTCCGGGCCGTTGGTAATCCACATCTTTGTGCCGTTCAAAACAAAGTAACCGCCCTTGTCTTGCGCACGCAGTTTCATGGACAGCACGTCGCTGCCTGCGCCGGGCTCGCTCATGGCCAGGGCGCCCACGTGTTCACCGCTGATCAGCTTGGGCAAGTAGCGCTGGCGCTGCTCGGGCGAGCCATTACGACGGATCTGGTTGACACACAAATTGCTGTGCGCGCCGTACGACAAGCCCACCGACGCACTGGCGCGTGAGATTTCTTCCATGGCCACCATGTGCGCCAGATAGCCCATGGCCGCGCCGCCGTATTCTTCTTCTACAGTGATGCCCAGAACCCCCAGGTCGCCCATCTTGCGCCACAAGTCCATCGGGAATTGGTCATCGCGGTCAATGGCGGCAGCGCGCGGCGCGATCTCGGCCTGCGCAAAGTCGTGTACGGCGGCGCGCAGCGCATCGACATCTTCGCCAAGTTGAAAGTCCAGTCCGGGTAAGTTCATGCGTTGATCTCCTGCGCTTTGGTGCGCATATTGATTGTCTTGGTTGCCGATTGTTTGGCGCGTTCTGGCCCTGCAGTAGGCTTACCCATTGGCATGGGCTAGCCCTGCTTTGGCCTTGGAAGTTTTGGGGTTTTGGCCGCTCACCTTGCCCAGCAGCGCCCGCGCTTCGCGCTGATGGACCTTGATCTCGTCCAGATTGGCTTGCAAATCGGCCATTTGCGCTTCAACGCGGCTGCGGTGCACATCCAGCACCTCCAAAAACTTGGTCAGTTGCATGCCGGTATCGCGCGGGCTCTCGTAGGTATCGATGATGTCTTTGGCCTCGGTCAGGCTTAGGCCTAGGCGCTTGGCGCGCAAAGTGAGTTTGAGGCGGGTGCGGTCGCGCACGCTGTAGACCCGGTTGCGCCCGCCCGGGCCGGTGCGCTCGGGCTGCAAGAGGCCCAGGTCCTCGTAAAAACGGATAGCCCGTGTCGTCAAATCAAATTCGGCGGCCAGATCACTGATGCTGAAGGTGCTGTTCATGGTCGGTGGGCCCTGGGGTGCAAAGTGGGAACAAAGTCAAACCAAGGCGACAGGCTGTGCGCCGCACACTGCCCTAGAATGCCTCGTATTGACGTTTACGTAAACGTCAATTATGAAGCAAAAACCCCCCATGAACGCACTCGAAACCCAATTGCACTACCCCCTGGGCGACGCCCTGCCTGCTTCGGGGCGCTGTATTGAGGTGGCCCCCGGTATCAAATGGATACGCATGGCACTCCCCTTTGCGTTGGACCACATCAACTTGTGGCTTTTGCGCGACCGCATCGACACCGACCAAGGCGTGTGCGAGGGCTGGAGCGTGGTCGATTGCTGCATCAGCCGCCCCGAGGCCAAGGCCCAATGGGAAGAGGTGTTTGCCCATGAACTAGAGGGCCTGCCCATCCTGCGGGTGATCGCCACGCACATGCATCCGGACCACATTGGCCTGGCCGATTGGCTGTGCCAGCGCTGGAATGCCGATTTATGGATCAGCGCAGCCGACTACCAGGTGGCCCGCCACGCTGTCATGGGCGCCAACGGCTTTGGCGGCGAGCGCTCGGCGGCATTTTTTGCCGCGCATGGCATGACCGACCCCGGCTCGGTCGACCAGGTGCGCGGGCGCACCAGTTACTTTCCCAACCTGGTGCCCTCCATGCCCGAGAGCTACTGCCGCCTCATGGACGGCACGCTGCTCGACATCGGTGGTCGCACCTGGCGCTGCATCAGCGGCTACGGCCACGCGCCTGAGCATATTGCCTTGTACTGCGAGGACCTGCGTATCCTGATTGGCGGGGACATGATGCTGCCGCGCATTTCCACCAATGTCAGCGTCTACGAGCAAGAGCCATTGGCCAATGCGCTGCGTCTGTTTTTGGACTCCATAGACAAATTCAAGCCCCTGCCCGAAGACACGCTCACGCTGCCGGCCCACGGCAAGCCCTTTCAGGGCCTGCACATCCGCATCCAGCAGCTGCACGATCACCACCGCGAGCGTCTAGACGATCTGCTGCTGGCCTGTACCGACAAGCCATTGAGCGCTTTCGATGCGGTGCCGGTCTTGTTCAAGCGTGCGTTAGACCTGCATCAAATGACTTTCGCCATGGGCGAGTCCGTGGCCCATTTGCATGCGCTGTGGTTTGCCAAAAAGCTGCAGCGCAGCCTGGACAGCGACGGTGTTTACCGCTTTCGCGCGGTCGCTTAAGGCCCGCCGCCCATCTACCAGAGCGGGATGGTTGGATTCTTGAGCGCTTGGCGCTGGGCCGGGTAATCGGGCACCACAGTGCCCACGGTCGCCCAAAAGCGCGGGCTGTGGTTCATCACCCGCAAATGGCTCAGCTCGTGGGCCACCACGTAATCAATCACCGCCAAATCAAAGTGCATCAACCGCCAATGCAGGCGAATGGAGCCGTCGCTCTTGGCGCTGCCCCAGCGCGTGCCGGCATTGCTGAGCGATAAGCGGCTCCATCGCACCTGCAATTGCGGCGCGAAATGGTCCAACCGCTGGGCAAACAAAATGCGCGCCTGTCGCATCAGCCAGGCTTGGCAGGCATCGCGGATCTGGGCGGCGCTGGCATCGGGCGCCAGTGCCAGACGCAGTACCTGGGTGCCTGTGCCATCGGCTGCCATTTCTAAGGCTGCGCCCACACTGGCAAAACGGTGCGCCGGGTCCAGCTGCAATCGCAGGGGGGCGCCCAGATACGGGAACACGGCACCGTCGCGCCACTCGATGCGGGTTTGCTCCAGGCGCGTATGGCGTGCGTGCACCTCTTGCAGCTTACGGACGATCCAGTCGGCGCGCGCTTGCAGGGCGCTGTCGATTTCATGCAAGGAAGTCCATCGCGGCGCCCGCACCGACAGGCCGTCGGGCCCGACCACCATGCCAATGGTGTGCCGCTTGGCGCGCACCAAGGAGAAGGCCACCGTCACGCCGCCCAGTCGCAGTTGGCGCGTCGCCTGGGGATGGGAAAAATCGGACGGACCGGCTGCCGCGCTACCTGGCGCTGGCAAACCGCTGCTACGCAAATCGGGCGCTGGCCGCTTGCGAGCGGGCTTGGCTTTGCTGGCCTGGGGCGCGGCGCCAGAGCCCAAGGATTCGAACAAGTCCAGCGTATAGCGCAGCAAGGGGTGCATGGGCTGGCCGGCGTGCGCGTCAGGTTTGCGGGTAAGCGTCGGGGTCGATGCGACGCATTTCGGCCTCGATCCAGGCCTCCACCTCGCGCATCATCTCCTCCGGATGGCGCCCTTCGCTGGGAATGCCCGGCCCGATGGACACATCGACAACGCCGGGGTATTTGACAAAGGCCTTGCGCGGCCAGACCCGCGCCGAGTTGACGGCAATCGGGAACACCGGCGCGCCGGTCTCGATCGCCAGGCGCGTGCCCCCGGATTTGTAAACGCCTTTTTCGCCCCGTGGAATGCGCGTTCCCTCGGGGAACATGATGACCCAGACGCCACGCCCAAGCAGCTCTTTGCCCTGCGCCACCACTTTGCTAAAGGCCTGGGCGCGTTGCGTGCGGTCGATGTGCACCATGTCCAGGCGGCTCATGGCCCAGCCGAAAAAGGGCACATAGAGCAGTTCTTTCTTAAACACAAAAGCCAGCGGATGCGGCATCAGCGAAGGTAGCAAAAACGTCTCTAAGGTGGACTGGTGCTTGACCAGCAAAATAGCAGCGCTGTTTTCGCCCTGGGGCAGATGCTCCCAGCCGCGCACGCGTACGCGAATGCCCAAAATCCAATGCGCTCCTGAGATCGCGGTGCGCAGCCATGCGCGTGCCATAGACCACAGGGGGTTGCCCCGAATAAACAGCGAGGCGCCCAAAATCGCGAACGCAAAGGGGACGACGGTCAGCATCATCCACAGCATGTGCAGTACAGAGCGGATGAAGGGCATGGCGTTGGGTTCTAGGCAGTTTTGCCGGACAGCTTAAGCGCTGGCGACCAGGTAATCGGCAAAGGCCGATAAATCGGTGTGCACCTGCGTTTGCGGCGGGAAATCGGCCGGCAGGTTTTGCCCGCGCCACAGCGCGGCTTTACCGGTTTGCACCACGTGGGGCGTGCAGCCCAGGCGAATGGCCGCTTGCAGATCGCGCGCCGTGTCGCCCACGGCGGGCATGCCGGCCAAGGACATGCCGTAGCGCTCGCCGATTTGCTCGAACAAGCCGGAGGCGGGCTTGCGGCAATGGCAAGCCTCGCTGGGGTTGTGCGGGCAGTAAAACACGGCGTCGATGCGCCCGCCCACGGCAGCGAGCATGCTGTGCATCTTGGCGTGCATGGCGTTGAGCGCAGCCACGTCAAACAAACCGCGCCCCAACCCGGACTGGTTGCTCGCCACCACCACATGCCAGCCAGCATGGTTGATGCGGGCAATGGCCTCCAGCGCGCCGGGCAGGGGTTGCCACTCGGCGGCCGACTTGATGTAGTCCTCGCTGTCGGCGTTGATGGTGCCGTCGCGGTCCAGGATGCACAGTTTCATGGTGCTAAATAGAATTTAAGCGGCCAGCTTGGACAAATCGGCCACGCGGTTCATGGCGCTGTGCAGTTGCTGCAAAAGCGCCAAGCGGTTGGCTTTGAGCGCCGGGTCATCGGCATTGACCATGACACCGTCAAAAAACGCATCCACCGGTGCGCGCAGCGCCGCCAACGCTTGCAAGCTGGCGGTGTAGTCTTGGGAGGAAAACAAGGCATCTGCGATGGGCACCGTCTCTTGCATGGCGGCGTGCAGGGCTTTTTCGGCGGCCTCGTGCAGCAAGTCGCTTTGCACGCTGGCGCGGGCTTCGTCGGATTTTTTGAGGATGTTGCCGATACGCTTGTTGGCCGCAGCCAGCGCGGCGCTCTCGGGCAGCGCGGTAAAGGCGCGTACCGCCGCCAGGCGCGGGGGCACTTCGCCCAGACGCGCCGGGCGCAGGGCCAGTACGGCCTCCACTTCTTGTGCGCTGTAGCCTTGTTCGCGCAGAGCGCCGGACAGGCGGTCAAACACAAATTCAAGCAAAGCGGCACTGGCGTCTTGAATTAGCGTGCCAAAGGCCGGCTGCGCATCGGCCAGCAGCGTGGGCAGTTGCAGCGGCAAATCTTCCTCGACCAGCATGCGGATCACGCCCAAAGCGTGGCGACGCAGGGCAAACGGATCTTTGTCACCGGTGGGCAGATTGCCACTGCCAAACATGCCGACCAGGGTTTCGAGCTTGTCGGCCAGTGCAACTACCAGTGCCGCCGGCTTGCGCGGCAGGGCGTCGCCCGCGAAGCGGGGCTTGTAATGGTCTTCGATGGCGATGGCGATGTCCTCGCTCAGCCCATCGTGCCGGGCGTAATAGCCGCCCATGGTGCCTTGCAGCTCGGGGAACTCGCCCACCATATCGGTCATCAAATCGGTTTTGGCCAGCTGCGCGGCGGTGTCGGCCGCTTGCACCAGTGCGTCGTCGCCCAGTTTGCTGGCAATGGTGCGGGCAATCGCACGTACTCGCTGCATGCGTTCGCCCTGGGTGCCCAATTGGTTGTGATAAACCACCTTGGAGAGCCCAGGTACGCGCGATTCCAGCGTTTTCTTGCGGTCCTGATCGAAAAAGAATTTGGCATCGGCCAGGCGCGGGCGCACCACGCGCTCGTTGCCGCCGATGACAGCGCTGGGGTTGGCGGGGTTGATGTTGCTGACCACCAAAAACTGGTTGCTCAGTTTGCCGGCGGCGTCTAGCAACGGGAAGTATTTCTGGTTGGCCTTCATCGTCAGAATCAGGCACTCTTGGGGCACTTGCAAAAATTCGGCGTCAAAGCTGCACACCATGACGTGGGGGCGCTCGACCAGGCCGGTCACTTCGTCGAGCAAGGCGGCGTCATCGATTGCTTGCGCGCCTTGGGCGCTGGCGGCCGCTTGCAGTTGGCGGGCGATCTCGGCGCGCCGCGCGTCAAAGCTGGCGATTACGGCGCCGTCGCGCGCCAATGTAGCCGCGTAGTCGTCGGCGTGGGCAATGCGCACGGGTGACACAGCGGCCTCAAAGCGGTGGCCTTGCGTGCTGTCGCCCGCCTGCAAACCGAGCGCCTGCACCGGCACCACCGCGTTGCCATGCAAAGCCAGCAAGCCATGCGCCGGGCGCACAAAGCTGACGGTGCTCCAGCCGGGCAGCGCGCAATCGCGTGCCAGTTGGTAGGTCATGACTTTGGGGATGGGCAGCTTGGCAATCGCGTCCAAAAGTGCCTTTTGTAGGCCTTCGGCGAGGCTTGCGCCGCGTACCGTGCTGTCAAAGTACAAGGCCTCGGCTTTGCCGTCCATGCGTTTTTGCAGGGCTGGCACGTCTTGCGCGCCCGCGCCCAGCGCTTGAAGTTTTTTGAGCAAAGCGGCTGTGGCTTGGCCTTGGGCGTCCAGGCCGACGCTTACCGGCATCAGCTTTTGGGACACGGCTTTGTCTGCAGCTTGCGCGGCGACGCCAGTCACATGCACTGCCAAACGGCGAGGCGAGGCGTAGTCCGTCACCTGCGAATCGGGCGAGGCTAGGCCTTGTGCTTTGAGGCTGTCGGCCAGCACACCAGCAAAAGCGAGTCCCAGTTTTTTCAAAGCCTTGGGCGGCAGCTCTTCCACAAAGAGTTCGACCAGAAGGTTTTCAGTAGCCATGCTCATGCCGCCTTCTTCGCCATCTGCGCGATCCACTCGGGCGGAGCCATCGGAAAGCCTAATCGCTCGCGGCTCTCGTAGTAGCACTGCGCCACGCCGCGCGCCAGGTTGCGGATGCGGCCCATGTAAGCAGCGCGCTCGGTCACGCTGATGGCGCCGCGTGCATCCAGCAAATTAAAAGTATGCGCCGCTTTGAGCACTTGCTCATAGGCCGGCAAGGCCAGGGGCACGTCGATCAAATGTTTGGCTTGTTTTTCATGCGCGGAAAACGCGGTGAATAAAAAGTCGGTGTCGCTGTGTTCGAAGTTGTAGGTGGACTGTTCCACTTCGTTTTGCTTGTACACGTCGCCATAGGACATGTCAGAGGTCCATTGCAAGTTATAGACGTTATCCACGCCTTGCAGGTACATGGCCAGGCGCTCCAGGCCATAGGTAATTTCGCCGGTGACCGGCTTGCAATCGATGCCGCCGACTTGCTGGAAATAGGTGAACTGCGTCACCTCCATCCCATTGAGCCACACTTCCCAGCCCAGGCCCCAGGCGCCCAGGGTGGGGTTTTCCCAATCGTCTTCGACAAAGCGGATGTCGTTTTGCTTAAGGTCAAAGCCCAGTGCCTGTAGCGAACCGAGGTACAAGTCCAGGATATTGGCGGGTGCCGGTTTCATCACCACTTGGTACTGGTAGTAATGCTGCAAACGGTTGGGGTTTTCGCCGTAGCGTCCGTCTTTGGGGCGGCGGCTCGGTTGCACATAGGCGGCCTTCCAGGGCTCGGGGCCGATGGCGCGCAAAAACGTGGCGGTGTGCGAGGTGCCTGCGCCCACCTCCATGTCATAAGGTTGCAGGAGCGCGCAGCCTTGCGTGTCCCAGTACGACTGCAAGGTGAGAATGATTTGCTGGAAGGTCAACATGGAGTGAAATGGGCACACGCATGTGCCGTCTGTTGCAAATAGGCCGCACGGCGTAAAAGCCCGCTGTGCGCGAGGTACTGATTTTACGGGCCAATACCCCGGCGCACTGCGCCTGTGCGCCCCGGCGAAAGCAGCGTCCACAAAAGCCCTACCACCACGGCCAACCACAAAGGCCATAAGCCCCAGCGGGAAGCCCACCAGGCAAAGGGCGTCATGCCAATGCGCCCTTGCACCTCGCCCTCGAGCACCCCGGCCACCGTGTAGGGAAGCCGCGCAAACACGACCCCGCGGTGGTCAATCAAGGCGCTGGCGCCCGTATTGGTGGCGCGCACCATGGGCAGCTGAAATTCCAGAGCACGCATGCGCGCGATACCCAGGTGCTGGTCCAGCGCAATACTGGGCCCAAACCAGGCCAGGTTGCTCACGTTGACAAACACCGTAGGCGCTTGCAGGCCGGGGCCAAAACGCGTGGCCAGCTCTTCGCCAAACAAGTCTTCATAACAAATATGGGCAGCCAGGCCTTGGCCTTGCAGCGCAAAACTGCTTTGTCCGAGGTCGCCGCGCCGAAAATCGCCCAGCGGAATGTGCATCAGGTTGGTAAACCAGCGCAGCATGGGCGGAATAAATTCGCCAAAAGGCACCAAATGGTGTTTGTCGTAGCGCAGCACCTGCTTTTCGCCGGGCAAGAGCGCAATCACCGAGTTGGTGTAGCCCGCATGGCTGTCGCCCAACGGTATGCCGATGATGGCGGCGCGCCCTTGGGTTACCAAACCGGTGCTCAGGCGCTCCCAGTAATCGGCGGGCAAGTCTTCGGGCAGTAAGGGAATGGCCGTCTCGGGCGCGACCACCAGGGCGCTGCGCGACTCCAGCAGGTGCTGCTGGTACCAGCGCAAGGCATGGCCCACGCCGGTAGAGCGCTCAAATTTTTCGCTCTGTGCAATGCCGCCTTGCAGCACGGTGACGCTCAGGCTGCCTTGGTCCCGCGTCCATGTAGCCCAGCGGGCCGGCAAGAAGGACGGTAGCGCGAGTGCCAAAAGCAGCACAACCCAGGCGCTGCGGCCCACGCCCTGGGCCGGCGCGCGCCCGCTGCTGCGCGGCCAGCCGCTTTGGGCCAGCGCCATCGCGACCAGGGCTGCCACCGCCCCCACGCCATAGGCGCCCAGCCAAGGCGCCAACGACGCCAAGGGGCCGTCCAGGTGCGCGTAGCCGCCAGCACCCCAGCCAAAACCCGTGAGCCAGGTTCCGCGCGCCAGTTCGGCCGCCATCCACAACAGGCCAAACAGCACGGCATTGCGCAGTGCCTTGCTGCCCGCCAGGTGCCACCACAGCGTGCAGGCCAGCGCAAAGTAAACCGCCAGCAAAACCGCCAGCAAGAGCTCGGCGATAGCCGCCAGCGGTGCGGCCATGCCGCCATAGGTGTGCATGGCTGTGAACAACCACCAAAACGTGCTGGCCAGGTAGACGCTGGCAAAAAACCAACTGCGCCGCCAGGCCACATGCGCCGTGGGCGCGCTGAGCAGTTGCTGGGCCAGCACCAGCATGGCGGCCACTTGCAGGTACCAAATATTTTGGCCGTAGGTCCACAGACTGTGCAGCGGCCAGGCCACTGCGGCGGCATGCAGCCAGCCGCCAGCGGCCAGTACGGCGTAGCGCAACAGGCTTTCCCTGGTCACAGCTGCCCGGCTGCGGGCAGCGCCGAGACCTTGAACCAGCGCACTGCGCCGCCCTTGGTATGCATCACCACGAACTGTAAGCCCAGCATGGTGTGGCGCTCGCCGCGTTTGGGCACATGGCCCATCGCGTGGGCGACCAGGCCGCCGATGGTGTCAAAGTCGGGCGCATCCTCGCGCGCCAGCAGGTTCACCGCAAAGGCGCTGCTCACCCGCTCCAAGGTGGCGTCGCCATTTACGCGGAAACTGCCGTCGGGCAGCGAGAAGACATCGCCCTCGTCGTCGTCAATGTCAAACTCGTCCTCGATTTCGCCCACGATTTGCTCGAGCACGTCTTCGATAGTGATCAGGCCCGCCACGCGGCCAAACTCGTCAATCACGATGGCCAGGTGGTTGCGGTTGCCTTTGAAGTCGCGCAACAAGTCATTCAGGCCCTTGGTCTCGGGCACAAACACCGCCGGGCGCAGCAAGGCGCGGATATTGAGCTCGGGCGCGCGCTGCAGCTTGAGCAAATCTTTGGCCATCAAGATGCCGATGATGTTCTCGCGCTCACCCTCAAACACCGGAAAGCGCGAGTGCGCCGTGTCGATCACGGTGTGCAGCAAATCATCCATGGGCGATTGAATGTCCAGCAAATCCATGCGCGTAGCGGCCACCATCACGTCGCCGGCCGTCATGTCGGCCATGCGGATCACGCCCTCAAGCATGGCGCGCGACTGGGCGCCAATGATTTTGTTGTCTTCGGCCTCGGCCAGCGTTTCCATCAACTCCTCAGGCGAGTCCGGGCCGGGGTGCAGGAATTCGGCCAAACGCTGCAAAAAAGTGCGCTTGTCTTCCTTGGGGTGGGGTACGGCAGGATGGGGGTCGGACACGGGCGGGAGGCGCTACTGAAATGCAGAAGGCTCTAGGATAGCCCATCGCCATGACCCGGTGGCAAATGCCTATCGCCTTGGCCCCGGCTTACTTGTCGGCGGGTTGTACCCGGTGGCTGCCACTGACGCGCCCAAGCAGCGCCCAAAAGTGTTGCGCCTGCGCTTTGAGCTGGTAATCGGTGTCGGCAATTTGGGCGTCCACCGCCTCGGACAAATGCGATTGCACCGTGGCCGTGGGCAGCGCCAAATAGGCGTCGGACTCCGAGCCCAGGCGCTCCACCCGGGCGCCGGCACGTTGGGCGATGTGCAGCATGGCCGTGTTCTCGCTCAGCGCGTGGATGAACAAAAGGTCGATGCCGTCATTGCGCGCATGCAACTGCGCCCGGGCAAAAAGCTGGGCGCCCAGCCCGCGTCCGCGCCAATGCGCTAGCACCGAGCCGCCAAACTCGGCGCAGCGCTTGGATTCTTGCTCCTGCCCGTAGGCCAGATGCGCCATGGCAATGAGTTGCAATTTGCGGTTGTAAATGCCATAGACGCGGTCGCGGTCAAAGTCCAGGTGCTGAACGTAGCCCTCAATTTGCGCGTCCTGCGCGCAGTAGCCAAAGCGCAAATAGCGGTCGGCGCTCTCCAAAGCCAGCAGGTGGCCCAAGATGTCGCTGCGGTCATGGGCGTGCAATTCGCGCACGGGGACAAAGCTGTCATGCCCCAGCCCGTCGGTTTTGTGGCCCAGCGTCAGCAGCAAGTGCTGCCAGGGTGCCAGGAGTTTGGCCAAGAACCCGTAAATCCCGTTTTTCAAAGCGTGCATAGGCGCACTATAAGGGTTTTCCCTAGGTTGCGCTGCTTTGCGGGTTAAATGTGGCGTGGGTTACCCCAAAAACACGGCATGCTGATGTGCCGAAGGCGGCCATTTGCGGCAAGCCAAAGCGATCAAGCCGGCAAAAAGCCCTCAATCGACAAATAACGCTCGCCGGTGTCGTAGTTAAAGCCCAGCACTTTCGCGCCTGCGGGCAATTCAGGCAGCTTTTGGGCAATCGCCGCCAGGGTGGCACCGCTGCTGATGCCCACCAGCATGCCTTCTTGCGCGGCGCTGCGGCGGGCCATTTCGCGGGAAGCTTCAGCTTCCACCTGGATCACGCCATCGAGCAAATCAGTGTGCAGGTTTTTCGGGATGAAGCCCGCGCCAATGCCTTGGATGGGGTGTGGCGAAGGCGCGCCGCCGGAAATAACCGGGCTTTGCGTCGGCTCGACCGCAAAGACTTTGAGCCCTGGCCATTTGGCCTTAAGCACTTGCGCCACGCCAGTAATGTGCCCACCGGTGCCTACGCCCGTGATGATGGCGTCCAAGCCCTCGGGGAAATCAGCCAGGATTTCCAGCGCTGTGGTGCGGGTGTGGACTTCCACATTGGCGGTGTTTTCAAACTGCTGCGGCATCCAGGCGCCGGGCGTGGCATCGACCAGTTCCTGCGCGCGGGCGATGGCGCCTTTCATGCCTTTTTCGCGCGGCGTCAGGTCAAAGCTGGCGCCATAGGCCAACATCAGGCGGCGCCGCTCGATGGACATGCTGTCGGGCATCACCAAAATCAGTTTGTAGCCTTTGACGGCTGCCACCATGGCCAGGCCGACGCCCGTATTGCCCGAGGTGGGCTCAATGATGGTGCCGCCGGGTTTTAGCACGCCGGATTTTTCCGCGTCCTCCACCATGGCCAGCGCAATGCGGTCCTTGATCGAGCCGCCGGGGTTGCTGCGCTCGGACTTGATCCAGACCTGCGCATCCGGCCCGAACAGGCGATTGATGCGAACGTGCGGCGTGTTGCCAATGGTGTGCAGGATGTTGTCGGCTTTCATGGTGTCTCCGGTATGGGGTGATGGCAGCGGGCGTTACGCCAGGTGCGGAGTTGCTATTTTGGGGCAGATTGGGGTGCTCGGGGGTTATAAGCTTATCAACCCAGGGTTTGTGGTGCCATGTGTTCTGACAGAGGGTAGCCGGTGGGTTGGCCGGTAATGAAGAACTCTCGCCCCAAACAATGACTTAATTGATAATCAATAAAAATACAAATATAATTTTTGAACGCTGTTCGTTTTCAGACACAGACCGAGATGCATTTCGTTCAGCACATTGGCGTATTAAGACAATTTATTTCATCGCAACTAAGGAGCAGTTATGGCCAACAAACCAACAACAAAAGTTACTTCGCCATCAGCCGCTAAGTCTGCCGCGAAAACACTTTCGAGTCCCAATGTAGGTAAAACATCTAAAGCTGCGGCTGGCAGCGCTTTATCCCAGGTGAACCCCTTGAAGGCGACGACTTCCTCAGCCGCCTCGGCGGCCTCGAAAACACTACGCGATGGCCGTACGGCTTCGACCTCTAAGTCAGCAGCGGGATCTGCGCTTGCACAAGTGCCCGCGAAAAAAGCCGTACCCGCCAAAAAGGCAAGCGGAACGGGGGCGGGAACCAGCAGCGGCGGCCCCAGGAAGCCGAAGGTATGAAACTAAAGGATGCCCTGGATAACTACTATTTTCATTCGGGCAAAACCAGCGAATTGGTACGGCAGCTAGGGATAGCTGGGATTGCGGTGATTTGGCTGTTCAGATTCGAAGTTCAAGGTGCTCCGAAGATTCCCGAGCAGCTTTTTTGGCCGCTGATGCTCATAGTTGTGGGTTTGGCCTGTGATTTATTACAGTACTCAGTAGCAACATGGGTTTGGCAGGTCTTTATTAGGCACAAAGAAATGGCTGGTGTTAGCCATGAGGAGGAGTTCCTTGCCCCGGAGAAGATCAACAGGCTTGCTTTGGTATTCTTTTGGGTAAAAGTCGCCGTGATTGTCTGGGCCTATATCCTTTTGTTTCTGTATCTTGCACGCACAATTTTTTAGTATTTTCGTAATGGCCCGTGGGTCAAAACCGTCTATTTTGAAAATTTAAAGTCGAATTTTTCCAGAATGGGTAGCTCTATAAGGTTCCATTTTAGTCCTTCGCGGACTAAAATGGCGCTTTCTGTTGGAGTTTTGTATGGCCATCAACGTCAAACTACCCGAGGCTTTGGTCGAAACGGCCAAACGCTACGGCAGCATCGAGCACCGCTCGGTGCCCAAACAAATTGAGTATTGGTCGCAAATCGGCAGAATCGCTGCGGAAAACCCGGACCTGCCCTTTAGCGTCATTCGCGACATTCTGGTGGCCGAGCAGGAAGAGCCGGTAGGCGAATACCAATTCGGCTAATGCGCCTACTTGTCACCCCGACGTTTCAGCGGGCAGTCAAAAAGCTGCACGCGCCCCAGAAGGCGGCGCTTGACGATGCGGTGCGCACCGTGGCTAGCCAACCCGAGGCGGGAGAAACCAAAGTTGGCGACTTGGCTGGCGTCCAGGTATACAAATTCCGAATGGGCAACTTGGTGTGCCTCTTGGCATACCGCGTCTTGGACGAAAACACCCTCAAGCTGCTGATGGTCGGGCCACACGAAAACTTTTACCGCGACCTCAAACGTGGCGATAGCTGAGGCGCAAACGATAATCACCCCCGTGAAGCCCGCCAGACCACCGCTGGTGCAATTTGGGAAACCAAGCACTGGAGGAACGTCCGGACTGCATAGGGCAGCGTAGCAGCTAACGGCTGTCCACTGAAACCTGCGCCCGCAAGGGCGCGGCATAAGGTGAGGATTAGAGCAACAGAGACGAGTTTCGGGCCCCAGCGCAGCGCAAGTTACGCCACGGGTGCGAAGGTGAAACGGGCAATCTCTACGCGCAGCAATACCAAGTAGGCCAACGTTGACGGGGCCCCCTGAGTTGGCGGGTAGGTAGCACCGAGCTTTTGAGCGATCAAAGGCCCAGAGTAATGGTGGTCACACACCGGGGCAACCCGGCGTGCACAGAATCCGGCTTATCGGTGGGCTTCACACTTTTTTCAGCGCTAAAAGCGCTCCCAGTCCGCCAGGAAGCGCCACTGCCCCTGCGCTACCGGCCCCAGGCTGACGCGGCCCAGGCGGATGCGCCGTAGCGCGTTGATGTGCAGCCCAGCCACATCACACATATAGGCCGCCAGCCCCGGATGGGCGCCCTTCACGGCCAGGCGCAAGATGCTGCGCTCCTCGGTGCTGCTGCTAATGCTTACCTTGGCCGGTGGCAAATTGTGGCGTGGATCGCGCAGCGCGCGCTCGATCGGCACCAGCGCCTCGGGCGCCACGGCGCCGCGCACCTCCACCATCAGTTCGTGCTCCATGGTGGCCATGTCTTCGATCAGCTTGCGCTGCACCCGCCAATCCTGGGTAAACACGAGCAAGCCGCTGGCGGCATCTTCCAGCGGCACGCTGGTTTGCAGTTGTTTGAAGTGCCGCAGCAAAGGCCGCTGGCCGGTGGCATCTTGCGCACTGTGGCTGCCTGGCTTGAGCAGTTGATCGGCGGCGCGCAGCGGCATGTTGGCCGGTTTGTGCAGCACCAGCGTGACTTCACCCGCATCGAGGACGCTGGCCTCCGGGTCTACCGTGATGGCCTCCTGCGCCACCCGGTGCTGGGGCGACTCCACCACCTTCCCGGCGACGCGGACCCAGCCGCCTTCGATGTACTGTTCGGCTTGGCTGCGCGAGCAGCCAAGCATCTGCGCCACGCGTTTGGACAGGCGCTCGCCGGGCCCGCTGGTCGCGGCGGCCTGGGGGGCTAGCGGCCTCATACCGGGTGCGCGGGGCGCGCTTGCAGCATCTGGATGCGCTCCACATGCGCCAGGAGCGAGCGCTTGGCCACCGGCCACAGGCGTGCGTCCACATCGTCATAGGCCAGCGGCAGCCACTGGTCGGGGTCGCCGGCCGGATTGGCCTGCATGACGGCAGCGATCTTGGCCTCGCGCGCCAGCCGGTGCGCTTTGAGCTTGGCGATGGCGCCCAGGGCGTCGGGCAGTGGGTGGCCGTGCGCGGGCAGGATGAAGTCCACCGCGTGCGCCTGGCAGGCCCGCGTGAGCGCGTCCAGCGAGTCCAGGTAGTGCGCCATATTGCCGTCGGGCGGGTCAATCACGGTGGTGCTGCCGTTCAAAATATGGTCGCCTGAAAATAGCAGCCCATCTTGCAGCAAGAGCAGGCACACATGGTTGGAGGCGTGGCCTGGCGTGTGGATGGCCAGGAGGGTGTGCGCCTGCGCGCCCGGCGCTTGCAGGTGGATGTGCTCTCCATCGGCTACATCGCGGTCGGGGGCAAACTGGCTGTTGGCCCGCGCGTGTGGCCCTGAAGGCAGGCCCCAAATCACGGGCACGTGCCCATTGCGCGCCTGACACAGTGCCTGCAGGGGCGCAGCGCCGGGCGAATGGTCGGGGTGCGAATGCGTGCACACGATGGCCGCGATGTGCCCGCCGCTGCCGTCCGCATGGCGGGCGGCCTGCCACAGGCGCTCCAGGTGCAGGTCGTCGGCCGGGCCGGGGTCGATGGCGATATAGCCGCTGGCCGCGTCACCCACCAAATAGCTGTTGGTGCCCGGGCCAGTCATAAAGCCGGGGTTGGGCGCAGTCAGGCGCTGCACATTGCGCAGCAGGGGCACCGCTTGCTCGCTTTGCCAGGGGCCAGGCGCAGGCAAGGGGCCGGCTGCGTCGTCAAGAATTTGGGAGGAACGGGGCATGGCGGCATTGTGCAACCAAACGCCGCCGCCCTGCCCCGAACGCCTGATAATCGGGGCCATGCGAATCCCGTTTACCAAGATGCACGGCGCCGGCAACGACTTTGTGGTGCTCGATGCAACACGCGGACCTTTGGGCCTGACGCCGGCGCATTACCGCTTTTTGGGCGACCGCCATCTGGGCGTGGGGGCCGACCAAATTCTGACGGTGGGCCCTGCGCCCGGGCCCGGGATTGATTTCGAATACAGCATCCACAACGCCGACGGCAATCAGGTCGAGCAATGCGGTAACGGCGCGCGCTGCTTTGCCCGCTTTGTGCACGAACAAGGCCTGAGCAGCAAAACCCGTTTGCGGGTGCAAACCCTCAAAGGCGTGATCGAGCCGCAGCTGCAAGCCGACGGACGCGTGACCGTAGACATGGGCGCGCCCGTGTTTGAGCTACAGGATATTGGCTTTGACACCCAAGGCCTGGCGCCTGTGCCTTGCGGCCCATGGGAGCATTGGCCCCTGCCGCTGGGCGATGGCGCCACCGTATGGGTCGGGGCGGTGTCCATGGGCAATCCGCATGCGGTGCAAATCGTGGCCGATGTGGCCAGCGCGCCAGTACCCAGCCAAGGCCCTTTGATACAGCAACATGCGCGCTTTATCCACCACGTCAATGCCGGTTTTATGCAGATCGTGGACCGCGGCCAGGTGCGCCTGCGCGTGTTTGAGCGCGGCGTGGGCGAGACTCTGGCCTGCGGCAGCGGCGCTTGCGCAGCGGTGGTGGCCGGTATTCGTTGGGGCCTGCTCGATGGCCAGGTAGATGTGCACACCCACGGCGGCGTGCTGAGCATTGCCTGGGCGGGCCAAGGCGCGCCGGTGCTAATGACCGGGCCGGCGACCACCGTGTTTCGCGGCGAAATTGAACTGCCTGACGATTTATAAAACTATTTTTCTACACTTAAAAAAACCATGAGCCAGCACAACGAACCTAGCCTGAACAACCCGATCACCGAGGACGATATTGCCAACTACCTGGCCAATACGCCCGACTTTTTTGTGCGCCACGCCGATTTGCTGGCCGCCGTGCAAATTACCAGCCCGCACAGCCACCGCGCCGTCAGCCTGCAAGAGCGCCAGGCCGAAATGCTGCGCGAAAAAATCAAACTGCTGGAGTCGCGCATCATGGAGATGATTCGCCACGGCAACGACAACGTTCTCTTGTCCGACAAAATTTTGCGCTGGGCCCGCGGCCTTTTGCTGGTGCCCCAAGCGCAAACCCTGCCCGGCCTGATTACCCAGGAAATTCGCGAGCAATTTGCCGTGCCCCAGGTCAGTCTGCGCCTGTGGGGCCTGGACAGCCAGTACGCCGACAGCGTTTTTGTACAAGGCGTGAGCGACGAGGCCAAGCTGTTTGCTTCCTCGCTGACCGAGCCCTTTTGTGGCCTGAACACGGGCTTTGAAGTCACCCAGTGGCTGGACAAGCCCGATACGGCCGCCTCGATTGCCATCATCGCCTTGCGCAGTGGCGAAGCGGGCAGCAGCGCGCCGGCTTTTGGCATGCTGGTGCTCGCATCGATGGACGCGCAGCGCTTTCATGGCGGCATGGGCACTGACTTTTTGTGCCGCATCGGCGAGGTGGCCAGCGCCGCGCTGAGCCGTTTGCGTTAAAGCGCGCCAGCACCCCGCGCCCCGTGGCAAGCGACGCCGACCTGGTCACACGCTACCTGGAGTACGTGCGGGTCGAAAAGCGCCTGGCCGCGCGCACCGTTGATTTGTACGCCCTGGATTTGGCCAAGCTGCAAAGCTACGCGCAAGGCACCGGTCGCACGGCGCAAGCGGCCTTGCCTCTGTGCGAGGTGGGGCACCACCACATTCGCCGCTGGATCGCCGCCATGCACAGCGGTGGGCGCAGCGCGCGGGGCATTGCGCTCATCCTGAGCGGCTGGCGCGGTTTTTATGCCTGGCTAGGCCGCCAAGGCCTGGTCGCCAGTAACCCGGTACAAGACGTGCGCGCCCCCAAAGCGGCCAAGCCCCTGCCCAAAGCGCTGGGCGTGGACGACGCGGTGCAGTTTGCCGACTTCCGCAGCGAAGACGGCGCCTGGTTGGAGGCGCGCGATGTCGCCATCGTCGAGCTTTTAT
The DNA here is from genome assembly GCA_945861345.1 of Comamonas sp. lk. Classification (GTDB taxonomy): domain Bacteria; phylum Pseudomonadota; class Gammaproteobacteria; order Burkholderiales; family Burkholderiaceae_C; genus Allorhodoferax. The sequence continues at coordinate 57,717 of CAMATX010000002.1, read as the reverse complement.
ACGGCAGCGGTCTGCGCGTGGGCGAGCTGGTGGGGCTGGACGTGCAGGCCAGTGCGCTGGCCAAAGGCTGGGTCGACCTGCAAGACGCGCAGGCCCATGTGCTGGGCAAAGGCAGCAAGCGGCGCAGCGTGCCTGTCGGTAGCGCGGCGCTGGCTGCTTTGCATCGCTGGTTGGCGCTGCGCGGCAGCCCGCCCGGGCGCGGCGCGGGGGGGGCCGACTCGCCTGCGCTGTTTACCGGGCGCAATGGCACGCGGCTCACGGCGCAGTCGGTCTGGCAGCGCCTGCAAAGGCGCAGCTTGCTGGCCAACACCAGCACGCCGGTGCACCCGCACATGCTGCGCCATTCGTTTGCCAGCCATGTGCTGCAGTCCAGCAGCGATTTGCGCGGTGTGCAAGAGCTGCTCGGGCACGCCAACATCAGCACGACCCAGGTCTACACGCGGCTCGATTTCCAGCATTTGTCCCGCGCGTACGATGCGGCGCATCCGCGCGCCAAAGCAAAATAACGCCAAGGTCCGGGGCCGGGCAGTTTGCCTAGCATTTATTTGCCGGTTTTTATGCCCCAGAGCGCACTTGTGCACAAAAATTCCTGTCCATACAAGCCGCCAAGTGCCTCGCCCTGCAGACGGCATGTTGGCTTGGATAATCTGCTAAATCATTGATTTGTATGGAAATACGAATATGCTTTTTTTAGAGGCAATGTTTCGAAAGCCTTGATTTGTCAAGGGTTTTGACCTCTCTGCGCAGGGATATCAACAAAGTTATCCACAGAAAAAGGCCATAAGCTGTCGCTGCCATACGGATCAATCACTTAGGCCTGCTTTCGCAACCGGGCATCAAATGCCACGGCTAATTGGAAAACTACGGTGCGCAGCGCCCAAAGGCTGTATGTCCGTCCAGATGGAGGCGGTGCACAATGGGGCGGCTTGCAGGCACAGCTTTGGGCCGCTGCCCATGGCTTGCACGTTTGCAAGGCAAAGTTAGTTATGCACAATTGGCGCTAGGTATCGTGGCGCCCCTGGTAATGCCCTTGTGGCCTCCGGCGGTATCCTTTATGCAGCATAAGTCATTGATTCGTATGGAATTTATAAAATTGCCTAAATTTTATGCAAGGTACCTTTCCGCTGGTTTTTCGAGGGTGGGCGGGCCACATTCCACGCCTATCAACAAAGTTATCCACATAAATTGGGGGTAATCCCAGCCCGCCAATTGGATCAAGGACTTAGCGTATTTTTTTGCCGTAACTGATGCAAACCCGCCCCCAAGAACGATCCGGTCAGATGCGCGCAGCGCAGGCGCAGCCATGAGTGTGTGGCTGCCCGTGCTGGTGCACACGCCCGCCCATGCGCAGTTGGGCCCGGTGCTGACTTACCGGCATACGCTGGCCTTGGCGCCGGGCACCTTGGTGCGGGTGCCGCTGGGCGCGCGCGAAACCTTGGGGCTGGTGTGGGACGCCCAAGCGCCCGACGCCACCGGCGAAATCGAACCCGACAAAGTGCGCGATATCGCCGCCGTGCTCGACACGGTTCAGCCATTGTCCGCACCTTGGCAGCAACTCATCCGCTTTAGCGCGCAGTACTACCAGCGCTCGGCAGGCGAGGTGGCACTGGCGGCCTTGCCCCCGCAGCTGCGCGATGTCTCGCCCCTGCAATTGCAGCGCCGCGCGCAGCGTTTAGAAAAAGCCCAACTCAGAATCGCCAGCGCTGCGCCAAGCGCCTCGGCGCAGGCCGACGGTGCCGCCGGCGACATGCTCAGCCCCGAGCAGGCGCAGGTATTGGCCGAGATCCAATCCCAGCCCGGGCCGTTTTTGCTGTTTGGCGCCACCGGCAGCGGCAAGACCGAGGTGTATTTGCGCGCTGTGCAAGATTTGCTCTTGCGCGACCCCCGCGCCCAGGTGCTGGTCATGGTGCCCGAGATCAACCTCACACCGCAGCTGCAAGCGCGTTTTGAGGCGCGGTTTGTTCCGCAGTGGGGCCCGCAGGCCGTTGTCAGCTTGCACAGCGGCATGACGCCGGCGCAGCGCCTCTCGGCCTGGCTGGCGGCGCACCAGGGCGGTGCACGCATCGTGCTGGGCACACGCATGGCGGTGTTTGCCTCCATGCCCGGCCTGGCGCTGATCGTGGTCGACGAGGAGCACGACCCCAGTTACAAAAGCGGCGAGGGCGCGCGCTACTCGGCGCGCGACTTGGCGATCTACCGCGGCCGCCTGGAAGGCGCCAAAGTGCTGCTGGGTTCGGCCACCCCGTCTTTGGAGAGCTGGTACCACAGCCGCCCTGTAGACCAGGGCGGGCGCTATGCGCGCTTGCACATGCCCAGCCGCATCGGCGCGGCCGGGCGCAGCCTGCCCCTGGTGCGCCGCGTGGACATGACGCACCAGCCGCGTAACGCCGTGTTTTCGCTGCCGCTGGTCGAGGCACTCAAAGAACGCGTGGCGCGCGGCGAACAAAGCCTGGTGTTTATCAACCGGCGCGGTTATGCGCCGGTACTGCATTGCACCGATTGCGGCTGGAAAAGCGCGTGCAGTCACTGCAGCGCGTTTCGGGTGTTTCATAAAAGCGACCGCACGCTGCGCTGCCACCACTGCGGCCTGAGCAACCGCGTGCCCCGCACCTGCCCGGACTGCGGCAACCCGGACATCGTGCCGCTGGGTCGGGGTACCGAGCAAGTCGAAGAGCTGTTGGCCACGCTCCTGGCCGAGGTGCGCCGCCCCGGCACCCAGAGCGAGGCGCAGCCCGAGGGCGAGCCGGTGCGTATCGCGCGCATCGACGCTGACACCACACGCCGCAAAGGCACGCTGCAAAGCCAGTTGGCAGCGGTGCACGCCGGCGAGGTCGACGTGCTGGTGGGCACGCAAATGATTGCCAAGGGCCACGACTTTCGCCGCATCACGCTGGTGGCGGCGATCAACCCGGACAGCGCTTTGTTCTCCAGCGATTTCCGCGCGCCAGAGCGTTTGTTCTCACTGCTTTTGCAAGCGGCCGGGCGCGCCGGGCGCGATGCCGCTTTAGGCGCCCACAGCGAGGTGTGGGTGCAAACTTTTCAGCCGGCGCACCCGGTTTATGCCGCCTTAAAGCAATACGACTACCCTGCGTTTGCCGACAGCCAGCTCCAAGAGCGGGCGCAGGCAGGCATGCCGCCTTTTAGTTTCCAGGCCCTGGTGCGCGCCGATGCGCGCACCCAAGAGGCGGCGCAGGCTTTCTTGAACACCGCGCGTGTGCAAGCGCTGTCCGATATGGGGCAGTGGCCCGGTTGGCAAGCGGTGCTCGCGCAGGTCACGCTCTACCCGGCTGTGCCCATGTCTATGCAGCGAGTGGCCAATGTGGAGCGCGCCCAAATGCTGGTCGAGAGTGATTCGCGCAGCGCCTTGCAGCAGTTTTTGGGCGGCTGGCACACTGTTTTGCAAGCGGCCCGCAGCGCGCCGGGGTGCAAAGGGCTGATCCGCTGGGCCATCGATGTGGACCCGCTGACGATTTAACGCCCCGTCATCCAGGCCACGGCGCCCGAGAAGCTCAAGAAGGCCGCCATCGTTGAAAACAAAATGATGCGGGCAATGCGCCCGTTGTTGGCGCCAAAGCGTTCAGCCAGCATAGAGACATTGCTCGCACTGGGCAGAGCTGCCACCAGCACCATGACCATGAGCGCAAAGTCATCGAGCGCCACGCCCAGGTTTTGCGCAGCGCGGCCCACGCCCAGCACCACCAGCGGATGCACCACCAACTTGATGGCCACCACCGGCAGCACCTGGCCCAGCGGCACCGCCGGTGCATGGCCGCAGGCCGCTTGCATGCGCGAGCGGGCCAGCACCGCGCCAATGGTGAACAAAGCCACCGGCGAGGCGCTATCGGCCAGCAAGGCCACGGTTTTGGCCAAGGGTGCAGGCAGCACGATGGCAAAGGCCGAGACCACTGCGCCGCTCAAGATGGCCCAGGGCATGGGGTTGGTCGCCACGCCGCGCAAAGCGCTGCGGGCCGCTTGGCCTGCGCCTTGGGGCGCGCTGCTGTCGCCCTCGCCGTGGCCGCCGCCCAAGCGCGACAGCGCAATGCACAGCGAGGTGGTGATCACCATGTCCACCAAAATCGTGACGATGGCTGGCCCCGCTGCGGCCTGGCCCAAAAGCGCCACCAGCAGCGGAACGCCCATAAAGCCGGTGTTGGGAAAAGCCCCGACCAGCGCGCCAAAGGCCGCGTCATTCCAGCCGATAGGTCCGCGTCGTGTGAGGGCTATCACTAGCGTGACCATCAGCAGCGCGCACAGCAAATAGCTCAGCGCAGCGCCCGGGTCAAACAGCTGGGCGATCGGCGTGCTCGCGCCAAAACGGTAAAGCATGCAGGGCAGCGCAAAAAACAACACAAAGGTGTTCATGCCGCCAATCGCCGACAAAGGCAGCATGCCACGCACGGCGGCCACATAACCCAAACCCACCAGCGCGAAAAATGGAAACGTAACAGCCAGTATTTGCAACATGGCACCATTGTCAAGGCAAACGAGGCGCCACCCAGCCGTTAAGATGCGCGGCCTTTGTGATTGCCCTCCAATTTGCGGCCCCTGCCGACTGCGTATGTCCTCCCCCTCCAATGCCATGAACACCGCCCAGCAAGAGGCGGTCAACTACATGCACGGCCCCTGCCTGGTGCTGGCCGGCGCCGGTTCGGGCAAAACACGGGTGATCACGCACAAAATCGGCCGGCTCATCCAAGCGGGCATGCCGGCCACGCGGATTGCGGCCATCACCTTTACCAACAAAGCCGCCGCCGAAATGCGCGAGCGCGCCCGCGCCCTGATTGGCAAAGCGGCCCAGGAGGTGCTCATTTGCACCTTCCACGCGCTCGGTGTGCGCATGCTGCGGGCCAACGGCGCGGTGTTGGGGCTCAAGCCGCAGTTCAGCATCTTGGACAGCGCCGATGTCACCAGCATTCTCAAAGACGCTGGCGGCAGCACCGATGCGGCCACCGCGCGCAACTGGCAGTGGACGATTAGCGCCTGGAAAAGCGCCGGCCTGAACGCCGAGCAGGCCTTGGCCATCGCCGCTGACGAGCACGAGCGCCAAAGCGCCATCATCATGGGCCGCTATGAGGAGCGCCTCAGCGCCTACCAAAGCGTGGACTTTGACGACCTGATCAGCCTGCCGCTCAAACTGCTGCGCGAGCACCCCGAGGTGCGTGCCCAATGGCAAGGCTATATGGGCCACGTGCTGGTGGATGAATACCAGGACACCAATGCCACCCAGTACGGCATGCTCAAGCTCTTGGTGGGCTGCGAGCCCGACGGCACGCTGGCCAGTGGCCGCGATGCAGCGCGCTTTACCGCTGTGGGCGATGACGACCAAAGTATTTACGGCTGGCGTGGCGCTACTTTGGACAATTTGCGCCTGCTGCCGCAGGACTTTCCCACGCTCAAAGTCATCAAGCTGGAGCAAAACTACCGCTCTACCGCCGCCATCTTGCGCGCGGCCAACAACGTGATCGCAGCCAACCCCAAGCTCTTTCCTAAAAGCCTGTGGAGCGAACTGGGCGAGTGCGAGCCGGTGCGCGTGGTGGACGCCGACAGCGAAGACCACGAGGCCGAGCGCGTGGTGGCCCGCATCCAAAGTCTGCGCGCCGAGGGCACCTTGGCGCAGGCCGGCATGCAGTACAAAGAGCTGCGCGACTTTGCAGTGCTATACCGCGCCAACCACCAGGCCAAGCCTTTCGAGAAAGCGCTGCGCAAAGCCGGCATCGCCTACAAAGTGTCAGGCGGGCAAAGTTTTTTTGAACGCGCCGAGGTGCGCGACCTGTGCGCCTGGCTGCGCCTGTGGGCCAATAACGACGACGACCCGGCTTTTTTGCGCGCCGTGACCACGCCCAAGCGCGGCATTGGCCACCAGACACTGGGCAGCCTGGGCACTTTTGCCAGCCGCTACAAACTCAGTTTGTTTGAGGCGCTGTTTTCGTCCTCGCTGCCCTCGGTGCTGTCCAGCCGGGCGCTGGGCAGCTTGCAAGAGTTCGGCCGCACGGTGAACGACCTGCAGTTTCGCGCCCGCCACACCGAAGGGGCCGAAGCGGCCCTGGCATTCTTGCGCGAATGGCTGGCCGATATGGCCTACGAAAAACACCTCTTTGATACCGAAGACAGCCCACAAATAGCCGCCGCCAAGTGGACCAATGTGATGGAGTTTTGCGAATGGATGGCCCAGCGCTGCGGCGGCCAGACCGACGAAGACATCCTGATTACCCAGCGCCCGAGCAAAAATTTGCTGGAGGTGGCGCAAACCATTGCCTTACTCTCGACCCTGAGCGAGCGCGAAAAAGACCAAAACGTGGTCACCCTATCTACCTTGCATGCCGCCAAGGGCCTGGAATGGCCGCATGTGATGCTGGTGGGCGTAACCGAAGGCATGCTGCCCTTCAAGATGGACGAGGCCGGTAAAGCCAGCCCGGCAGAGGCCGCCGATGAAGCGGCTGACGCTCTGGCCCATGCCGACATGGTGACCCGCCTGCAGGAAGAGCGCCGCCTGATGTACGTGGGCATCACCCGCGCCCAGCGCACCTTGCAAGTGAGCTGGACGCGCCGCCGCAAAAAAGGCCGCGACACCATCGCCGCCCAGCCCAGCCGCTTTATCGCCGAAATGGCCCTGGACCAAAACACCATCAAAGAAGACCCGCGCGAAAAACTGCGTGCCTTGCGGGCGGAGTTTGCGGCGCGTGCTGCGGCGGCTGCGCCGCCCAAGCCCTAAGCGCGCAGCATCGCCAGCAACCCCGCCGTCGACGCGTCCAATCCGCTGGCGTCGCCGTTATCTAAGCGCGGGGCGATGTCCTTGGCCAGCACTTTGCCCAGCTCGACGCCCCATTGGTCAAAGCTGTTAATGCCCCACAGCGCGCCGCTGACAAACACGCGGTGCTCTTGCAAGGCAATAAGTGCGCCCAGGCTGGCAGGCGTCAGGTCGTCCAGCAGCAGCACGGTGCTGGGGCGGTTGCCGGGGAAGTGCTTATGGCCGCCCGCATCGGCTTTGCCGACCATCAGCGCCTGCGCTTGGGCCAGCACGTTGGCCAGCAGCAGGGTGTGGTGGCCTTGCAAAGTGTGGCGCGCTTTTTTGACGGCGACAAACTCTACGGGCACCACGTCAGTGCCTTGGTGCAGCATCTGAAAGTAGGCGTGCTGGCCATTGGTGCCGCTCTCGCCCCAGGGCACCGGCGAGGTGCCAAAGGGCAGGGCCTGGCCCTGGCTGTCCACGCGTTTGCCGTTGCTTTCCATTTCCAGCTGCTGCAAATAGGCCGGTAAGCGGCGCAATGCGCTGTGGTAGGGCGCCACCGAGCGGCTGCTAAAGCCGTGGAAGTTGCGGTACCACACGTCGAGCAGGCCCATGCGCACTGGCGCGTTGGCTGGCAAAGGCGCATGGCGGAAGTGCTGGTCCATGGCATGCGCGCCGGCCAAAAAGTCCCGAAAACCATCTGCGCCAATGGCAATAGCAATGGGCAGGCCAATAGCCGACCACAGCGAGTAGCGCCCGCCTACCCAGTCCCAAAAACCAAACGTTGTGTCAATGCCAAATTCGTTAGCGGCCGCCACGTTCGTGGTGAGTGCCGCAAAGTGGCGCGCGATGTTGTGGCCCCCGGCCGCCTCAAACCAGCGCTTGGCCGAGGCGGCGTTGGTCATGGTCTCGATGGTGGTGAAGGTTTTGCTGGCGATCAAAAACAGCGTGCTTTCAGGGCGCAGCTTCGCCAGTGTGGCGTCCAGTTCGTGGCCGTCGACGTTGCTGACAAAGTGCATGCGCTTACCCGGGTGCGCAAAAGCCTGCAGCGCCAGCACCGCCATTTGCGGCCCTAGGTCGGAGCCGCCAATGCCGATATTGACGACATCGGTGATGGCCGCGTCGGCGCGCACCTGCTCGGCGTAGGCCAGCATGGCGTCCAAGGTGCGGTGCACCTTGGCCAGTTCGGCCGCTTCGTGGGCGCTGGCCGTGGCGGCATCACGCGGCGCGCGCAGCAGCACATGCCAGACCTCGCGGCCCTCGGTGGTGTTGATTTTTTCGCCGGCGAACATGGCATCGCGGTGCGCCGCCAGCCCGCATTGCTGGGCCAAGGTTTGCAAGAGCGCCTCGGTGGCAGCCTCGATATGGTTTTTGGACAAGTCCACAAACACATGCGGCGCCGCTTGCGAGAAGTGCGCAAAGCGCTGCGCATCGTCCGCGAAGGCGGTGCGGGTGTCAAAAGCCTGGCCGCTGGCGGCATAGTGGGCCTGCAGTTGGGCCCAGGCGGGGGCATGGTCACAGCGCAAACGGCTCATGGCGGGGCTCCTGGTCAGTGGCTGCGCTCAGGCGGCGAGCAGCAGTTTTTCAAGTTTGACGGCGTCTACGCAAAAAGCGCGTATGCCCTCGGCCAGCTTTTCGGTGGCCATGGCGTCTTCGTTGAGCGCAAAGCGAAAGCCCGCCTCGTCAAACTGCACGGCCGCGATGTCCATGGCCAGTGCGGCCGGGGCGTGCAAGCTGGCGTGCAGCGGCTCCTCGCTGGCGGCCAGACTGGCCAGCAGCTCGGGGCTGATGGTGAGCAAGTCGCAACCGGCCAGCGCGGTAATTTGCCCCGCATTGCGAAAGCTCGCGCCCATCACCTCGGTGGCAATGCCGTGGTGTTTGTAATAGTTGTAAATTTGCTTGACCGATTGCACGCCCGGATCATTGGCGCCCGCCATATCGGCCTCCACCCAGGCCGCGCCGGCAGACTTTTTGTACCAGTCGTAAATACGCCCCACAAACGGCGAGATCAGCTGCACCTGCGCCTGCCCGCAGGCCACGGCCTGGCAAAACGAGAACAGCAGGGTCAGGTTGGTGTGGATGCCGGCTTGTTCCAGCTGGGCGGCGGCCTGGATGCCCTCCCAGGTCGAGGCGACCTTGATCAGGATGCGCTCTTTGGCGATGCCCTGCGCCTGGTACATCGCGATCAGCCGTTGGCCACGTGCTACGGAAGCGGCGGTATCAAAGCTCAGGCGCGCGTCCACTTCGGTAGAGACGCGGCCAGGAATGAGCGACAAAATTTCGCAGCCAAAGCGCACCAGCAAATGGTCCATCACCTCGTCCAGCGCACGGCCCCGGTGCTGGGCGACCGCGGCGCTGAGCAGCGGTGCGTACTCGGGTTTTTGTACCGCCTTGAGGATGAGCGAGGGGTTGGTCGTTGCGTCCTGCGGCTGGTAGGCGCTGATTTGCTTGAAGTCGCCGGTATCGGCCACCACGGTGGTGAACTGCTTGAGGGCCTCGAGTTGATTCATGGGGTGCTCCGGTAGTGGCAAGTCAAAACAGCGCAAAAAACATGCGCAGCGTGTGAAACAAAGTTACAATCAATCACAGCTTTCTTGTAACTCGAATTCTATGTGCGTCCTATTATGAGCTTTGATCTTGTTCTCTTTGGCGGCACCGGCGACCTGGTGTGGCGCAAACTCATGCCCGCTTTGTTCCAGGCGTTTCGCCACGGTACCCTGCCCGAGGGCGGGCGCATCATCGGCGTGGGTCGCGACGGCATGACCCACGCGCAATACCGCGCCCTGATCCAATCGCGCTTTGACAAGGTGGAACTGGCCAAGCGCCCCTCACCCGAAGAGTTCTCCCGCTTTGCCGCTTTGCTCGAATATGTGCGCATGGATTTGTCCCGCCCCGAGGACTACGCCACGCTGGCGGCCAGCGTGCAGGAGCGCAAGGCCGAGACGGTGGTGGTCTATGTGGCCACAGCGCCCTCGCTCTTTACCGTGGTCTGCGAGCAACTGGCCAGTGCCGGTCTGAACACCCCCAACACCCGCGTGGTCCTGGAAAAGCCGCTGGGCCACGATTTGGCCTCCAACCGCGCCATCAACCAGACGGTGCGCCGCTTTTTCGAGGAAAAGCAGGTTTTTCGTATTGACCACTATTTGGGCAAGCCCGCCGTGCAAAACCTGTTTGCGCTGCGCTTTGGCAATGCCTTGTTCGAGCCTTTGTGGCGGCGCGAGCACATTGCCAACATCCAGATCACGATTGCCGAGGAGATCGGCGTGGAGAGCCGGGGCGCTTTTTACGAAACCACCGGCGCCCTGCGCGATATGGTCCAAAACCACGCCCTGCAGCTTTTGTGCGCCATCGGCATGGAGCCGCCCATCAATGCGCACGCCGATGCCATCCGCGACGAGAAGCTCAAGGTCTTGCGCTCTCTGAAGCCCTGGACACCCGAGACCTTGATCAGTGACGTGGTGCGTGGCCAGTACGCCGCCGGCAATAGCGCTGGCGTGCCCTTGCCTGGCTACCGCGACGAAAAAGGCGTCGACCCGCAGAGCAATACCGAAACCTTTGTGGCCTTGCGCACCGAAATCGCCAACTGGCGCTGGGCGGGGGTGCCGTTTTACATACGCACGGGCAAGCGCCTGGCCGGGCGCGATGCGCGCATTGTGGTCAATTTCCGGCCTACGCCGCACGCGATCTTCCGTACCGGCAGCAATGGCGGCAACCAGTTGGTCATCAATTTACAGCCTAAAGACGGCCTGGAGCTGCATTTGCTGGCGCAGGGCCAGGACAAGCGCGGTGCCAAGGCAGCCAATACCTTGGCGCCGGTGCAGCTGGACTTGGACTTTGCCAAGCGCTTTGGCTCGGAGCGGGTGGGCGCGTACGAGCGCTTGTTGCTCGATGTGATTGACGGGCGCCTGAACCTGTTTGTACGCAGCGACGAGCAGGAAGAGGCCTGGCGCTGGGTGGAGCCGATGATCAAGCACTGGGCCGCCGACCCGCAGGGCCCGCGCCCCTACGCTTGTGGCACCTGGGGCCCCAGCGCCTCTAGCGCCATGATCGCCCGCGATGGTTTTTGCTGGAATGAAGAAAACTAGGCCTCTAGCCACGGTGTTTTCATAAAAAGAGGTATTGCTGATGTTGGACCGAATCAAAGCCTCTCTGCCTTCCCTGGCCCCGGCCGAACAGCGCGTGGGCAAGCTCTGCCTGAGCGACCCGCGCGCTTTTGCCAAGCTGCCGGTGACCGAACTGGCCGACCGCGCGCACGTCAGCAAGCCCACCGTGGTGCGTTTTTGCCGCAGCGTGGGCTATGACGGCCTCTCGGACTTCAAGCTCAAGCTGGCCGGCACCATCAACGAGGGCGTGCCCTTTATCCACCGCAGCGTGGACGAGGACGACAAAATTGGCGACGTGATGGTCAAAGTCATCGACAACACGGTGGCTGCCTTTCTGAAATACCGTAATGAAGCGAGTACCGTCGCCATGGAGCGTGCGGTGGTGGCCTTGGTGCAGGCCTACCAGGCCGGGCGCCAGGTGCCGTTTTTTGGCGTCGGCAATTCGGGCATCGTGGCCCAGGACGGGCAGTACAAGTTTTTCCGGCTGGGGGTGAACACGGCCGCCTACAGCGATGGCCATATGCAGGTGCTGTGCGCGTCGGTGCTGCGACCGGGCGACTGCGTGGTGGTGGTGAGCAACTCGGGCCGCACCCGCGACCTGATGGACGCCTGCGACATCGCCCGCAAAAATGGCGCCACCACCATCGTCATTACCGCCAGTGGCTCGCCCTTGGCCAGTGCCGGCCATATCCACCTGAGCGCTGACCACCCCGAGGGCTTTGACAAATACAGCCCCATGGTCTCGCGCCTGATGCATTTGATGATTATTGACATCCTGGCCACCGCCGTGGCGCTGCGCATCGGCAGCCCCACTTTGCAGCCTTTGCTCAGCGAAATGCGCACCAACCTTCGCAGCAAGCGCTACACCTGAGCGGCGCAGCGGTGGGGCGGCTGGTTTACTGCCCCTGTTCCATGGCGCGGCGCTGGCGCTCGACAAAGTCGGCGTAGGTGTCGATGCCGCGCAGCTGCAAAATCGTGTTGCGCACCGCCGCCTCCACCAGCACGGCGATATTGCGCCCAGCCACCACCTGAATCACCACCTTGCGCACCGGAATGCCGATCACGTCCTGGGTGAGTGGCTCATGCGGCATGCGCTCGTACTCGCGCTCCAGGGTTTCTTTGCGCACCAGGTGCACGATCAGCTTGAGGCGCATTTTGCGGCGCACCGCCGTCTCACCAAAAATAGCGCGGATGTCCAACAGGCCAATGCCGCGCACTTCCAGCAGGTTTTGCAATAAATCGGGGCAGCGCCCCTCGATGGTGGCCTGGTTGATGCGGTACAGGTCCACCGAATCGTCGGCCACCAAGCCGTTGCCGCGTGAGATCAGCTCCAGGCCCAGCTCGCTTTTGCCCAGGCCGGACTCGCCGGTAATCAGCACGCCCAGGCCCAAAATGTCCATGAACACCCCGTGCATGGACACCCGGTCGGCAAAGTGTTTGGACAAATAGGCGCGCAGCACATCAATGACAAAGGCCGAGGAGCCTTGGGCGGCAAACATGGGGATTTGCGCCTCTTCGCACATGCGCAGCAAGCCTGGCGGCGCCACTTGCCCGTCGGCCAGCACCAGCACCGGCGGCTCCAGCGTCACGATGCGCTGGATGCGCCGCGTGCTGTCTTCTTCGCTGGCGTTGCTGATGTAAGCGATCTCGCGCTCGCCCAGAATTTGCACCCGATAGGGGTGGATGTAATTGAGGTAACCGACCAAATCGGCGCCCGAGCGCGCGGCGCGCACCGCCACCTCGTCAAATCGGCGCTCCGAGGCGCCCAGGCCGGCCACCCACTGCCACTGCAAGCGATCGCGAAAGGCCTCAAAGAGGACGTCGGCGCTGATGGCGTTGGGTTTCACAGGCGAAAGGCGGGGGCGCTGTGGGGAAAAGGCGTTAGTGGGCCTGGACCGGCTTCCAGCAGGTCAGCAGGCTGTGCAGCTCGGTGGCGTCGGTCGTGCTGGTCAGACGGGTGCGCATATCGGCGTCGCTGAGCAGCTCGGCAATTTCAGAAAGAATTTCGAGGTGGCGCTGGGTGGCTGTCTCGGGCACCAGCAGGAAAATCATGAGGCTGACGGCCTGGTCGTCCGGGGCGTCAAAGCCAATGGGCTTGGCCAGCTGGAACACCGCCGCCATGGGCGCTTTGAGGCCCTTGATGCGCCCGTGGGGAATGGCTACGCCGTGGCCCAACCCGGTCGATCCCAGCCGCTCCCGGGAAAACAAGCTGTCTGTGACCAGCGCCCGGCTCAGGCCGTGCAGACTTTCAAAGAGCAGGCCGGCTTCCTCAAAAGCGCGCTTTTTACTGGTGGCCTCAACTTGCGCGAGCACGTGTGGCGGGGGCAAAAGCGCAGCGAGTCGGTTCATGGTGGTGCGGATTATGCACATAAAAAAACCGCCGCAAAGCGCGGCGGTTGGGGCTTGGGGCCGCGCCGGCGGCCTCTACATCAGGCGTTTGGGCGCTGCGTGGTGGTGGTCCTGGATGCGGTCTTTGTGCCGTCCGACCTGGCGGTCGAGTTTGTCAACCAGGTCATCGACTGCCGCATACAGGTCCTGGTGCGAGCTTTGGGCAAACATATCGTTGCCCTTGACATGGATATTGCATTCAGCGCGCTGCCTGCGAGCTTTCTCTTTTTGCTTTTCAACAGTCAGCAAGACTTTTACGTCGACGACCTGATCAAAGTGCCGCATGATGCGATCCAGCTTTTCGGTCACGTAACTGCGCAGGGCCGGGGTAACTTCCAGATGATGGCCGCTGATTGTCAAATTCATAAATAGCCTCCAGTTGCTCTTGCCAAAAACACATCCGGCGACCTAGCGGGCACCGGTCTTACTGCTTAAGCCGCCGCCCACGGTGGCAGCCAGCAACTCCACTATGCGCGCCTTTTGGACAAATTGCAAAGCCTTTTCATGCGGCGGCGCAGCATGCTTTGGCGGCCCTCTGGGCAGGGGCCTGTTTTGTCATATGGCAGTGCGATAATTAGGGTTTTCCACCGTGGAGAGCATTCTTGGACTACTACCCCAGTAGGCCGCTTTCGAATGGTTGAGGCTACCCGGCCCGCGTCGTTCGAAAGCTGCCGTTATTTTTAGCCCGTCGAACCCGCAGGCCCCGACCTTCAATCATTTGCCATGCTCAATATTTTTACCCTGGCCAACGGCCGCCTATTCCAGGAAGAGATCGAATCCCTGGAAGAGCTCTCCAAATTCCAGCCCATTTGGGTGGATTTGGAGTCGCCCACCGTCGAAGAAAAGCGCTGGATCAAGCAGTATTACGGCCTGTCCATCCCCGAAGACGCGATGGACGAGGACATCGAGGAATCGGCCCGTTTCTACACCGAGGACAACGGCGAGCTGCATATTCGCAGCGACTTTTTAATCGCCGACGAAGACGAGCCGCGCACGGTGCGCGCCGCGTTTATCCTGAATTTGGTGAACGACAGCCTCAAAAGCAAAGGCGTTCTCTTTTCGATTCACGACGAAGACGTGCCTGTTTTTAGGCTGCTGCGCATGCGTGCGCGCCGCGCGCCCGGACTGATCGAAGACGCTAAAGAGGTCTTGCTCAAGTTGTTCGATGCCGATGCCGAATACTCCGCCGACACGCTCGAAGGTATTTACGACGACCTGGAAAACGTCAGCCGTAAAGTGCTCGCTGGCAATGTGACCGATGAGATCGCCGGCGAGGCCCTCGCTGCCATCGCCCGCCACGAGGACATGAGCGGACGCATCCGCCGCAACGTGATGGACACCCGGCGCGCCGTGAGCTTCATGATGCGCTCCAAAATGCTCAACGCCGAGCAGTTTGAAGACGCGCGCCAGATTCTGCGCGACATCGACTCGCTGGACAGCCACACCGCGTTTTTGTTTGACAAGATCAACTTCTTGATGGACGCCACCGTCGGTTTCATCAATATCAACCAAAACAAGATCATCAAGATCTTCTCGGTGGCCAGCGTCGCCTTGCTGCCGCCCACGCTGATCGCCAGCGTCTACGGCATGAACCTGAAATTCCCCGAACTGGAGTTTTTGGGCCCCTGGAGCTACCCCTACACCGTGGCGCTGATGATCTGCAGCGCGCTGGTGCCCATGTGGTACTTCCGCAAGCGCGGGTGGCTGAAGTAGCGCCTATCCCACCACTTTTGGACTAATGCAATCCAGCGAGCACTCGTATTTTTGTGGAGTAAATCCTGGTGGCCTGAGAATTTGAAAATTCCTGCTAGGGTAGGAGTTTGGGTAAGGCCATATCTAGCTCGCTACGGATGAGCCTGCGCAGGGCTAGTACCTTTTGAGCGGCGTCGAGTGTGTCCCAAGGATCGAGGCCATTCTTGTTACGCGCAACGGACGCAGTGCTACTGGCGGTGATGGCTTGTTCGTGCACACGCTCGCCGCGGGCAAGGTCGATTAGCCAAACCTTAAAGTAAGCAAACGGCGCTAAAACCCCCTGGCCTAATTCGCCGGTATCAGCGCGTTTGATCCTTAGCTCACGGTCTATGTAAAAGCCGAGGCCTTCAAGATGGCCACTCCCGACGCTTGAGTTTGCAGTTTTGAGCATCGAAGGCGCACGATAGGGGGCGATGAATAGGAGATGCGTGGCTTCCAATTGGGTCATCGCTAAAGCTAGTTCAGCCGGTGGCGTAAATTTTGCGCCGTTGAACCATCGTGCGGTTTCATATCGCCCCGGGTATTTCACTGCTTGAATCTCTAGATTGCCAGGCAGGCCCACCCGTTGAGTCGCCTCAATCACCTCTGTCGCGAGCATGTTGTCTATGGCGGACGCGCTGGTGGGTACTGAGGAATACAGGTTTCTATCGATGTTGCTACCGGTTTCAGGTCGATGGTTAACAAGGGTGAGTGTGTCGCCCATCAAGGCCAGTACTGCAATCTTGCGCAGATCGTCGGCGTTGGCTCCACTAGCCAACAGGCTGGCCAGTAGAAGCAAAAAAATTTTCATAACGGAGATATTCATTTAACGTTTGAGCCATCAATCCCGGGCGCCCCTATGATCTTCTATTCAATTTGCTTCAAATAGAAGGTGACGAGGCATATTGAGGCAAAAAATGCATCTGATGCGGTGATAGTGAGGCAATTGCGTAATAAATAATCATGTACTACTATGCAGCTACGGACGCCTACGGAACGGCAACAATAGTTTGTACTATCTTATAAGGTAATAAGTAGTCTGCAATATAAATTTAATCCCTCTCTGGCCATCAGTCCAACCTTAACATGAACCGAATATCAAAAGTCATACTTGCTGTCGCGCTCTCATTGCTTGGCATTAGCGTAACGGCAGAGTCCAAACTACCTCAATGTCCAATTGGTGGGGATTGGACGAATTGTCAAGGTACGTATGTCCATACCGGAAATGATGCGTTTAAAGGTGACAAATACGTCGGAGAATTTAAAGACGGAAAACCGCATGGTGTCGGCACGTATACCAGAGCAACTATTTGCTGGGCTGGGGGAAAATGTAGACCCGGAGAAACGTATTCCACTAGCTGGATTAATGGAGTTCCTGCGGGATTAGGTACTGCACTTTTGGCAGTAACAAACGCAGGCACTGACTGCGTTCCTGTAGATCCATTAACCAAAGCCGAAGGAAGTTATAAATCGGATAAATTTGTAGGCACAATCAGGACTGCTTGCACTTTGTCAGCTGGACGCATTTGGAGCTTTCCAATTGAGGTTGCTATCGTCAGCCTGTCTCAACACTCTTATTTAACAGCAAGCTTGGAGCCAGCAATCAGCTCCGTCGAAATTGATGCCAATGCACCTTTATTCTTGTCGGAGTTAAAGAATAAATTCGGCAGTACTTTGCCCTTATGTACTGAAGCAAACTTTAAAGCTCCATGCTTTGGTGTTTATGCGCATAGTCAAGATGGGTCATTCATGGGAGATACGTTTGTCGGGGAATTTAATCGAGGTATCCCAAATGGCCGTGCCGTCTATAAAAGCAAAGCAGATGACTTAGTCTACGTCGCCAATTGGCAGAATGGCTTTCCGATTGGAAAGGGAAAAGTTGTTGGAACTTATCGATACTCGGGTACGCCTATCACTTACGTAGGGTCGTTCTCTGCAGGCCTTTTCTCTGGACAAGGAAAATATCAAAATGCTTTTGGGCCTAATTTCGGAACGGATTCGTTGGTAAACAAAAAACTACTTATTCTTGATCCTAGTAAATATGCCTCGGACAGCACCTTCTCTTTAAACCGAGACCAGTGGCAAATTGCTTTTGCTGACCTTGAGCTAAATCTTCAAACATTTTCCAAAGATGCATTGGCCGTAGCAACTTCAGAGGAACGAAAGACCCTTGAGGCAGAACCCGAAGAAAAATTGGGCAATAAAACTGATGCTGAGGAAAAAGCTTTCTTTGCTACCCAGGAGTTAGCAAAGAAAGACGGGGCATCAAGCCTTCAACGCCAAAAACTTTTACAAGAGCATGAGCAGTCAAGGGCGCAATTGGCACGTCAGACTGCCGAGGCCTTAGAGCGACAAAGAGCAGAGACGGAGATGCAAAAACAGCAGCTTGCTAAGTTGGAAGAAACCAAGAAACAAAAAATCGCAGACGAACAACGGCAAATAGCACTCACCGAGGAGAAAACACGCATCCAAGCGCAGCTAGAGTCGCAAAATGCACGCGAAGCACAACTGGTTGCGGAGGCCCAAGTGGCTAAGAAGATGCAGGCTCAAGCCGAGGAAAAATTGAAGCAGGAGGCGCTAGCCGCTGCGCAGAGGGAAAACGAACTGCAACGAAAACTTCAATTGGCTGAGGCCCAGTCGAGTGCGCAACAAAGGGTTAATGATTTGGCGGTACGAGCAGAGGTGGTGTATGCGAATCGGAAGGCCTTAATCATTGGAAATGACAATTATCGAAATGTCACAAAATTAGAAAATGCACGTGAAGATGCGCGCGCAATTGCCGAAAACATGCAAAAGGTTGGCTACAAAGTTACATTGAAATTAGACCTCACTGAAAAGGAAATGAAAACGGCACTAAGGAGTTTTTCCTCACAGGTTGAGGGCGGTGACGAAGTAATGATCTTTTATGCGGGGCACGGCGTGCAGTTAGGCGCAGCCAATTACTTGCTTCCAATTGACATCGGCGGCGAGAGCGAGTCTCAAGTTAAAGATGAAGCAATTCCCTTGCAACGATTGCTTGATGATATGAATGAACGTAAGGTGAAATTCGCTTTGGCAATCATTGATGCGTGTAGGGATAACCCCTTCAAAGTTGCTGGACGTGCTATTGGCGGAAGAGGGCTATCGCCAACGACAGCAGCGACCGGGCAAATGGTGATTTTTTCCGCAGGTACTGGCCAGCAAGCCCTTGATCGACTCGGCCCCACTGACAAGGGCAAAAATGGGATATTTACTCGTGTTTTTCTAAAGGAAATGCTCGTCCCAGGGATCACGATCGATAAAGTGGTCCGTAATGTACGCAACCAGGTCGTTGGCCTGGCTAATTCCGTTGGGCACGAACAAGTCCCTGCGATTTACGATCAAGTAGTAGGCGATTTCTATTTCATGAAATCTGAAAAATAGAATTTCTCAGAGGGCGCATCGATCACTCTATCGCCTTGACCATATCCTCAACCACCTTCTTCGCGTCGCCAAACACCATCATGGTTTTGTCCATGTAGAAGAGTTCGTTGTCCAGTCCTGCATAGCCCGCGGCCATGGAGCGTTTGTTGACGATGATGGTTTTGGCTTTGTAGGCCTCCAAAATCGGCATGCCGTAGATGGCACTGCCCTTGATCATGGCAGCAGGGTTGACCACGTCATTGGCGCCCAAAATGATGGCCACATCCACTTGGCCGAATTCGCCGTTGATGTCCTCCATCTCGAACACCTGGTCATAAGGCACTTCGGCCTCGGCCAGCAACACGTTCATGTGGCCTGGCATGCGCCCGGCCACCGGGTGAATCGCGTATTTCACGGTGATGCCTTTGTGCGCCAGCTTTTCAGCCAACTCTTTCACCGCATGTTGGGCACGCGCGACGGCCAAACCGTAGCCGGGCACGATCACCACGGTTTCGGCATTGCCCAAAATGAATGCTGCGTCATCGGCGCTGCCGCTTTTCACCGGGCGCTGCTCGGTGCTGCCGGTCGCCGCAGCGCCAGCCTCACCGCCGAAGCCGCCCAAAATCACGTTAAAGAACGACCGGTTCATCGCCTTGCACATGATGTAGGACAAGATGGCGCCAGACGAACCGACCAAGGAACCGGCAATGATCAGCATGCTGTTGTTCAGCGAAAAACCGATACCGGCTGCCGCCCAGCCCGAATAGCTGTTGAGCATGGACACCACCACCGGCATGTCGGCGCCGCCGATCGGGATGATGATGAGCACGCCCAGCACAAAAGACAGCGCCAGCATGATAAGGAATGCATCCCAGTTGCCAGTGAACATGAAGTACACGCCTAAACCGACCGTTGCCAGGCCGATGGCCAGGTTCAGCATGTGCTGTCCGGCAAACACCACCGGCGCACCTTGAAACAAACGGAATTTGTACTTGCCGGAGAGTTTGCCGAATGCGATCACCGAACCGCTGAAGGTAATAGCACCGATGGCAGCACCCAGGAACAGTTCCAAGCGGTTGCCCTTAGGTATGTCCAGCGTGCCCAAACCTTGTGCCACGATAGCGAAAGCCGCAGGTTCAACCACCGCCGCGATAGCGATGAACACCGCCGCCAAGCCGATCATGCTGTGCATAAAGGCCACCAGTTCGGGCATTTTGGTCATCTCGACCCGCTGCGCCATGATGGCCCCAGCGCCGCCGCCGATGACCAGACCAAGCAGCACCCAGCCCAAGCCGTCGGCGTGACCCGCCAAATTGACGATGAGCGCAGCGGTGGTTACCACGGCAATCGCCATGCCGCTCATGCCAAACAGATTGCCGCGAATCGAGGTGGTCGGGTGCGACAGCCCCTTGAGCGCCTGAATAAAAAAGATGCTGGCGACCAAATACAACAATACGACGAGGTCCATGCTCATTTTTCAGCTCCTGTCTTGGGCGCTTTTTTCTTGAACATTTCCAGCATTCGCCGCGTGACTAAAAAGCCGCCGAACACATTGACTGCAGCCAGCGCCACCGCCAACACGCCCATGGTTTTACCCAGCGGCGTGACGGTGAGGGCTGCCGCCAGCATGGCGCCTACGATGATGATGGCCGAGACCGCATTGGTCACCGCCATCAAAGGCGTGTGCAAAGCGGGCGTGACGTTCCAGACCACGTGGTAGCCGACGTAAATCGCCAGCACAAAAATAATGAGGTTGGTGATGGTGTGGTCCATGCTTATTTCCTTTTGACGTCGCCGCCCTGAGTCATCAGGCAGGCCGCCACGATGTCGTCTTCCATGTCAACGGTAAAGCCCTTGTCCTTGGGCAGCACCAGTTTCAAAAAATCCAGCACATTGCGTGCATACAGCGCAGACGCGTCTGCGGCCACCAGCGCAGGCAAATTGGTTTCACCCACCAGCGTGACACCGTGTTTGACCACGGTGCGGTCGGCTTCGCTTAAGGGGCAGTTGCCGCCCACACCATTGGCGCCTTTGCCAGCGGCCAAGTCGATGATGACCGAACCGGGCTTCATGCTTTTGACCATGTCCTCGGTGATCAACACGGGCGCTGCACGACCGGGGATCAAGGCGGTGGAAATCACGGCATCGGCTTGTGCCACGCGCTTGGCCACTTCCACCTTCTGGCGATCCAGCCAGCTCGCTGGCATGGGCCGCGCATAACCGCCCACGCCTTCGGCAGCTTCTTTTTCTTCCGCAGTTTCATAAGGCACGTCGATGAACTTGGCACCGAGCGACTCGACCTGCTCTTTCACGCTGGGGCGCACGTCCGAGGCTTCGATCACAGCGCCTAAACGCTTGGCCGTGGCAATCGCCTGCAAACCGGCGACGCCGACACCCAGAATCACCACCCGCGCGGCCTTGACGGTACCGGCTGCGGTCATCAACATGGGGAAAAATCGTTGGTATTTGTCGGCCGCCATCATCACGGCTTTGTAACCGGCGATATTGGCCTGCGAGGACAACACGTCCATGCTCTGCGCCCGCGTGGTGCGCGGGGCGGCCTCCAGGGCAAAGCTGGTCAAACCGGCGGCGGCGATACGCTGCAAACCGTCGGCATCAAAGGGGTTGAGCATGCCCACCAGTGCGCTGCCAGATTTCATGTGCGTCAACTCAGTGGCTGACGGTGCGCGTACCTTGAGCACCAGCTCGGTACCCAATGCACCTGCAGCATCGGTGATTTCAGCGCCTGCGGCTACGTAGGCATCGTCGGTCACGCTCGCTGCCAGGCCTGCCTGGCTTTGCACTTTGACGGCATGGCCTTGGGCGACCAGCTTTTTGACGGTTTCAGGGGTCGCCGCAACCCGGGTCTCGCCCGAGACGGTTTCGGCGGGTACGCCTATTTGCATGAAGTTGCTCCTGTCTGGGGGAAGTAGGCCCCTAAGGGGCTAAGCTTACCTCAAGGGCTTAGGGCTGCAAACACCCACGCCCGCTAAAAGCGCACTGGGCGGCAGGCCTTAGGGTCAAGGCTTTGCCAACGCAGGCAGGCTTAACTGTACGGACGCGCTACCGCCGGAGGGCCCCAGCGCCGCGCCGCGCGGCATCAGCGACTGCAAAACCAGGCCTGGCGCCACGGTTGCCCCAAGGCCAAAGGCCTTGGCAGGAGCGCCTGCCACCGACAACAAGGCATAGCCTTTGCCAGCAGGGCCGGTAACAACGCCGATCAGGTCGATGGCCACGTTACCCGGCGCGGCAGCGGGACCGGCGTTTTCATGGGCGCCCAGGATAGCCAGGAGCGCCGCCGGTTCGGCCTGGGCGGCCACAAAAGGCGGCACTGCCGGCACCTGGGCTGTGCCACCGCGCAGTTGCAAAACCCACCACACGGCGCTGGCACCTGCCAGCGCGGCGACAACAAATGTGCTGCTACGCAGCCACCAGGTGGGAGGGGAAGAGGGAGCCATGCGCGGATTATCCCTCTCAGGGGTGCCGACCCAATGCGTATAAGATTGAATGCGCTTTCAAAATCAATCTAAAACCGCTTGAACCGGCCCCGTATCACCCGCTACGCATGAAAAAGCCCACGCCTTCCCCTCCCGAGCCGCTTGCCGACCCCGAGCGCATCACCGTCACCTTGGACATGGTTGCGCGTCGCGCGGGTGTCTCGCCGAGCACGGTCTCGCGTATTCTGAACGGCACCGCAGTGGTCAGCGAAGCCAAGCGGGCAGCGGTGCTGGAGGCAACCACCACGCTGGGTTTCGTGCCCAACCCCTTGGCCCGCGGCCTGGCCGGGGGCAAGACATTCAGCATTGGCGTGGTGACGCAGGCCATCGACAGCCCGTTTTACGGAGCCGCCTTGCGCGGCATCGAGGACGCCTTGGATCCCGCCGGCTACAGCCCGATGTTTATGAGCGCCCATTGGGATCCGGAGGCCGAGGCGCGTTGCCTGGACGTATTGCGCTCACGCCGGGTCGATGGCATTGTGGTGCTCTTGCCGCGCCTGTCAGACAGCGTGCTACAGGAGTGCGCCAAGAGCTTGCCGGTGGTGGTGTCTGGCCGCAGCCTGCAAGCGCCGGGCCTTTTCGCGCTCAATTTTGATAACTACACTGGTGGCTTTATGGCCACGCGCCACTTGCTGGACTTGGGCCATACCCGTATCGCTTTTATTGCGGGCGACCAGGAGCACCCCGACGCGGCCGAGCGCATGCGCGGCTATCGCGCAGCCCTTGAGGGTGCCGGCGTCCCGTTTGACCCTGCTTTGGTGGTGCCGGGGCGCTATTACGAAATCAGCGGTCAGCAAGCCGTAGACCGCTTGTTAGACGAAGGGCAGGCTTTCACAGCCATTTTTGCCGCCAACGACCAGATGGCCGCTGGCGCCGCGCTCAGCCTGTTTCGCCATGGTCTGAAAGTGCCCGATGATGTGTCTTTGGTGGGTTTTGACGATCTGCCCACCTCGATGTATGCCACGCCACCCCTAAGTACCATTCAGCAGCCGGCCTATGAACTCGGGCGCATGGCCGCTGCCTCGGTTTTGCAGCTGATCGCCGGCACCGTGCCCGACGCGGTACTGCCTGCGCCCCAACTGCTGATTCGCGAGTCCAGCCAGGCGCCGAGCCCCAAAACAAGCAAAGCGCGGCCGTGAGCACCTCCGAGCTGTTTCTTGCCGCACTGCTCGTCATATTCAGCTTGCCGTATCTTGTATGGCGCCTCGGCAACACCGAGAATTTTGCACCCTTGGTGGTAGTGCAGATCGTTGGTGGAATTTTGCTAGGGCCAGGTGTGCTGGGGGCGCAATTCCCACAGGTGTACCAAGCCCTATTTACGCCGTCCGTGCTAGGCAGCTTGAACGGCCTAGCCTGGTGGGGCGTGATGCTTTTTGTCTGGCTTGCGGGTTTGGAGCTGGACTTGGCACAAGCCTGGACACACCGGCGCGAAAGTGTGATCACCGCCGCCCTGGCCCTGGGCTCACCCCTGGTCTTGGGTTGCGTCGCCGCCTACGCCATGGTTTTGGAGCCCGGTTGGATGGGGCCGACCGCGACCCAGTGGCAGTTTGTGCTGGGTGTAGCGATGTCTTGTGCTGTGACCGCCCTACCCATTCTGGTTTTGTTTTTGGAAAAGCTGCACATCCTGCGCACCGACTTGGGCCAGCGCATTCTTCGTTACGCCAGTTTGGACGATATCCTGATTTGGGGCGTCCTGGCCTTGATCCTGATGGACTACCAGCGGGCCGGCTTGCAGCTGGTTTTTCTGCTCTTGTTCGTACTGCTGTCTTGGTGTCTGCGGGCGATCATGCCGCGCGTACCGGTGCGCGATCGGCTCTACCTAGGGCTGGTCTGGCTCGCTTTATGCGCCCTGGCCGCCGATGTGGCGGGCTTGCACTTTATGGTGGGTGCATTTTTGGCCGGTGTGGTCATTGATGCGCACGCCATCGACCAAGCTCAGCGCGATGCGCTGCGCAACAATGTATTGTTGCTCATGATGCCGGTGTTTTTTCTCAGCACCGGCCTGCGTACGCAATGGGGGCTAGGCGGGAGTGCTGTATTTGTAGCTGCTGCCTGGTTGCTGCTAGCTGCGGTGAGCGGCAAGTTGCTGGGCGTGCACCTGGCCGGGCGGATTCTGGGTTGGAAACGGGGCGAAGCCTCTTTGATCGGCTGGTTGCTGCAGACCAAGGCCTTGATCATGATTATTTTTTGCAACATCTTGCTGGACAAAGGCATTATTTCCAACGACGCCTTTACCGCACTCTTGCTGATGGCCCTGGCCAGCACCATGCTGACGGTGCCGGTGGTCAAGGGCAAGCTGGCCCGATTGCTGGTGTCTGCCTAAAGCGGGGCGGCCGTACTGCTTTGCAGTGCATCACGCACCTCGGTGCGCACGCGGTAGCGCATACTGCCGTAGAGCTTAAAAAGGCTTTCAATCTCTTGTAGCGATGCTTTGCGAAAGTCCAGTTGTGGCACGGGCGCGTCATCGGCGTTCATGACCAAGCCCCAGACCGACGAGGCAGCCTTGTTTTGCGCGCGAACCATTTTGTATGACCACACTGCGCTGGCCCAGCCTTGGGCGGCGTAGGCGTCAAAGCTGGCTCGCGTTATTTGGCCGCCCAACGGTGAATCCATGTCGGCCCAGGGCTGGAACTCCCCCATGAAAAGCGGTGTTTGGATGGCTGCCATGCGCTTTTTCCAGTCGCATAGCCCGCCCCCATCCGGTAAACAGCCTAGCCAATTGCGGTGCACTTCCAAGCCCGGCTGGGCCCAGCCGAAGTGCCCCGGGTAGGGGTGGGTCTCGAAAACGACGTTGTGCATGCCCAGGTCCGCCGGGTTGCCATAAGCGCCAATGCCTTTGGGGTGGTCGGGCAGCAAAATGATATGGCGCGTGTCGATCTTGCGGATATCGGCGTACAGCCCGCGCACCACTTCTACCAACTGGGCGTCCGAACTACCCCAGGGCTCGTTGAGCAGACCATAGGCGGCCACGACAGGCTCGTTTTTGTAGCGCTTGGCGATTTGTTGCCAAAGCCATGCGGTACGCGCCTGGTAATCAGGCCGGCTCCAGAGCAGGTTTCGGTTGGCACAGCCACTGTGGTGTTCCTTGCCTTGGGCGCCCACCGTGCCGTGCAAATCGAGCACCACATACATGCCGCGCGCTTTGGCTTGTGCAATGGCTGCATCAAGGTAGCGCCATGCATCGGGCCGCAAATGGCCTGGGCGGCGTTCGTCTTCGATGACGCTCCATAAAAAGGGCAGACGCACCAAATTAAGCCCGAAGGACCCAATGAGGTCCCAATCGCGCTCTCGCATCCAGTTTTCCCGAAAGACCGTCAGCAGACGCTGGCGCTGTGCGTAGCCAAAGCGTTTGTCCAACACGGCCTCAAGCTTGCATTGGTCGTTCACTGGTGCGTCGTCCGGGTAGCCCAGCATCCAGAACTCGGGCAGCAGCCAGGTGCCCAGGTTGGTACCCCGCAGCTCAATTGCTGCGCCGTCCGAGCGCGCCCAGCGCGTGCCCTGCGCCTGGAGAAAAACCTGGTTTTGGGCAAAGGCTGCAAAGGGAAGGAGCAGGGCAGCGGCAAGCAAGCCGGTGCATGTGCGTCGGGTCAGGATAGCGATACGATGCAACATAAGTGCCTTTCGTTGATATAGGTGCTCGGGGAGCTAGTCCAGGTCATTCAGGGCGCCCAGCCCAAACAAAGGTAGCTACGCTGGCTGCCTCCATGGCGTGGTGAAAACGTTGGCTGCGAAAACTTATCGAGAACTTGCGGGTCCGGCTGGCCCCATTGAGCACGATCAGCGCGATGGACTGGTCGTCAGTATTTTGGAAGGCGACGCTTTCCAGGCCATCGAGCTCCCCCGTCGATCCGATGCGCACCGCGCCGGGAC
This sequence comes from Comamonas sp. lk, assembly GCA_945861345.1. Classification (GTDB taxonomy): domain Bacteria; phylum Pseudomonadota; class Gammaproteobacteria; order Burkholderiales; family Burkholderiaceae_C; genus Allorhodoferax. Next base: position 32,020 of record CAMATX010000002.1, on the reverse strand, counting down.
GCACGAAGCGGCTGGCATGGGCCAGTGCGTAGTAGTCAAAGTTGCGCGTCACGGCGCCGCTGCGGCTGTCGATGGTGACCACGCCACGGCAGTCTTTGCAGCCGCCCAGGTGCGGGCCGTGGTTCTCGTCCAGAGCGATATTCCATAAAAGTACGCCCTTGGCCCAGCCGCGCGTGGTGCCGATGATGAGGTGGCGCATAAACCAGGGCAGTGTTTCTCGCCAATGCGGCTTCCATTGACCACCCGAACATTCGGTGAAATAGGTCTCTTTGTCCGGGTACGCTGCGTGGACTTTGCTTTGCGCGCTGACTTCGCCGCCATAGCAGTGCCAGGCCACACCCGCTACAAAGCGGTTGGCACGGGGGTCGGCCAGTACTTCCAGGGGCGCATTGAACTCGTCCCAATTGTGGTCCCAGTCCAAGAGCTTGACAGGTTGTGCGCGTCGGGCCAGTAGCGGTCCTACATGCTCGGCGATCAATTGCGCCCGCGCTGTTGGCATCAAACGCATGCCGGGGTAATCCTCGGGTTCAAAGTGCGGCTCGTTTTGCAATGTCAGTGCAAACAACGGCAGGCCCTCGGCCTGCATCGCGTCGGCAAATTTGCCTAGGTAGGCGGCAAAGGCGCCGTAGGCCTCGGGTCGTAGGGTTCCTCGGACCAGACTGCCGCTACTTTTCATCCAGGCCGGGGCGCTCCAGGGGCTGGCCATTATTTGCAGCGCCGGGTTGATGCGCTGTGCCTCGTGCACGACGGGCAGCACGTCTGCGCGCATCGGTTCGATGGAAAATCTTTCCATCGCAAAGTCGCTTTCGCCCGCAGGTACATCGTCCAAGCTGTAATGGCTGCGCGAAAAGTCTGAAGCTCCAATCGTCAGACGGGTAAAACTCAGGCCGATGCCCGGGGGCTTGCCAAACAAATCATCCAAAAGAGCTTTGCGTTGCGTCGGGCTCATGCGTTGCTGTATCAGCCATGCCGAAGCGTCGGTAATGTTGGCGCCAAAGCCCACCATGGTTTGGAAGCGCTGTTGAGCATCAACCTCGATATCCAAATCAAGCGCGGCCCTTTTACCAAAAGCCTGCGCAGGTGCGGACGCCAGCAGGTGGACCTGGTCCGTGGTGGTGATCCACGCCCGCACAGCGGCGGTCTTTGGCGCAGCCTGGGCCACCGACATAAACGCACACGCTGCCCAGGTCAGGGTCATCACCCACCGCACACCGTGCATAACCCAGCGGCGCGCAAAGCCGGCCGGGGCCATGGTTTGAAGCGATGCAAAAGACATGGCCTGGACTCCTTACAAAATAGCGCCAAAGGGCGGACTTAGATGCGCCGCTCGGTGTGGCGGTCAAACAGCGAAATTTGGGTGGTGTCGATGGCAAACCGCAGCGCCGAGTCCAGCGCGGGTGCCACGCCGCCTGGTAGCAGGCAAGACAGGTGTTGACCGGCCCAGTCGATCCACAAAACGCTGTGATTGCCCATGGGCTCCACCAACACCACGGTGCCTTCAAAGGGTCCGGCAGGATCCAAATGCAGCGATTCAGGCCGCAAGCCCAGGACGACTTCGCATGCAGCCTGCGGTGCGTCCAAAAATGCGTAGCCGGCCAGGCCGATGTTGCCGCCCTGAAGCGCCAGCGCCATCGTGCTATCTTGTGCGGCCACCAAGGTGCCATGGAGCATGTTCATAGCCGGGGCCCCTAAGAAACTGGCTACAAACAAGTTATTGGGCCGTGCATAGACGGCGCCCGGCGTGCCGATTTGCTCGATGTGGCCAGCGCGCATCACCACGATGCGGCTGGCCAGAGTCATGGCCTCTACCTGGTCGTGGGTCACGTAGACCATGGTGGTGCCCAGGCGCTTATGGAGCAATTTGAGCTCGCGGCGCAATTCGGTACGCAACTGGGCATCCAAATTGGACAGCGGCTCGTCAAACAAAAACACACCCGCATCGCGCACCAATGCCCGCCCGATAGCGACGCGCTGGCGTTGACCGCCCGAGAGCTGCGCCGGCTTGCGCTGCAACAGTTCGGTCAATTGCAGCATCTGCGCCGCCCGGCCGACGCGGCGGGCGATTTCTTGGCGCGAAAAGCCTTTGACTCTCAGCGAAAAAGACATATTGCGCTCGACCGTCATGGTCGGATAGAGCGCATAGGATTGAAACACCATGCCAATCTGGCGGTCCGTGGGGTCGGCATGGGTCATATCTACGCCGCCAATGGTGATAGTGCCGGCAGACACCTCCTGCAAGCCGGCAATGCCGTGCAGAAGTGTGGATTTGCCGCATCCTGAGGGGCCTAACAGCACCAAAAACTCGCCGTCAAGCACCTCAAGGTCCAGGCTCTCGATGACCGTGGTCTTGCCGTAGCTGATTTGGAGGTCATGAATCTTGATGCCGGCCATGCTTATCCTTTCAGTGCGCCCGCCGTGATGCCACGCACGAACCAGCGCCCGGAGGCAAAGTACACCGCCAAGGGCACCAGCGATGTCAAAATCGTAGCCGCCATATTGACGTTGTATAGGCGGGTGCCGGTCGTGGTGTTGATAATGTTGTTGAGCTGTACCGTCATGGGCAGGTGTTCGCGACCTGCAAATACCAAGCCCAAAATATAGTCATTCCAAACGCCTGTGATTTGCATGATGGCCGCCACTGTCACGATAGGCACTGACATGGGCAATACCAGCTCAAAAAAGATGCGTAAAAAGCCACCCCCATCGATGCGGGCAGCATGGAACAGCTCGGTTGGAATGGACAAGTAGTAATTGCGAAAAAGCAGCGTCATCACAGGCATGCTAAATATGGTGTGAACCAAGACAATGCCCGCTAGCGAGCCAAAAATTCCCAACACAGCCAAAATCTGAATCAGCGGGTACATCATCACCTGCGCTGGGATAAATGCGCCAGCCATCAATACAGCAAACAAGGCTTGACTTCCCCGCGGACGCCAAAACGAGAGCGCATATCCATTGAGTGCACCTAGCAAGATGGGTACTACGGTGCTGGGGATGACAATGCCCACCGAGTTCCAAAAACCGCCTCGGATGCCCTCGCAGTTCAGGCCGGTGCAGGCGCTGGACCAGGCGCTTCGCCAGGGTTCAATAGTGAGTTCTGCGGGCAAGGCAAAGAGGTGCCCTAGTCGAATTTCGTCCATGGACTTCAGGGACGTGACCAGCATGACATAGGCCGGCAGCAGGAAAAAGAGAGCGGCGCCCAGCAAGAAGCAGTAAATCCCCCAACGCGCCACAGAGAGCCTGCTGTTCATGGATGGCCTACGCGTTTTTGGTAGCGACTGCGCGCATACAAAAGCGGTGCCACCAGCGCTAGAACGCTCAGCAGCAAGACCACCGATCCAGCCGATGCCAGCGCCAAATTGGCCCGGCCAAACAAGTGGTCCATGATGAACTTGGCCGGCACCTCGCTGGCATTACCCGGGCCGCCCTGGGTCATCGAAACCACCGCGTCAAATAGTTTCACGGTGGCGGTCAGCAACAGTACAAATACCGTGGCAATGGACTCGCCCAGCATAGGCAAAACGATAAAGGTGTACACCTGCCAAGTGGGAATTCCGTCAATGCGGGCTGCGTTCCAGATTTGCGCGTCAATGCTGCGCAAGCCGGCCAACAACAAGGCCATCACAAAGCCCGAGGCCTGCCATACCGTGGCAAGCACGATGGTGTACATCACCTTGTCTTGGTCTACGATCCAATCGATTTGTACGCCATCAAACCCCAGCGTCTGCACGGCATTTTGCAGTCCCAGCTCGGGATTAAGCAACCATTGCCAAACCAGACCGGTCGCGACGAAGGACATGGCATAGGGGTATAAAAAAACGGTGCGTAGCAGCCCTTCACCGCGAACCTTTTGGTCTATAAAGACAGCCAGCAATAGCCCGACCACCATGCAAAGACCAATAAACAACAGGCCGTATACCGCCAAGTTATTGAGTGACAAAAGCCAACGTTCATTGTGAAAGAGGCGCTCGTACTGGGCCAGGCCGACATACACGTCAGAGGGGAAGGTGCGCGCATCGGTCAAGGAAACACGCAGCGACCACAAGACGGTGCCGGCGTAGGCCACCAACACGATCATGGCCAGAGGCAGCAAGGCGACACTGGCGCTGAGCTGGCCAGGGCGCACTTTCCACCAAGAGCGGGGTGCTGTCACGGGCAGATGTCAGTTTTTGAGTGCAGCGGCAATGTCTTTTTGGACCTTCTCCACCGGAAGGTTCTTATTCCAATAAGCGGTCAAGATGTCTGTCAGGGCACCGTTTTGGTCCGGACTCATATAGATTTCACCGTTGCCTAATTGGCGTGATTTATCTTTCATGATGGCCAGTCCTTGTTGGGCGCACAGGTCCATGCTGGCGCTGTCCACATCGGTGCGCACCGGGATCGAGCCTTTCTTATTGCTAAAGGCCACTTGCGTGGCCGGTGTGAGCATGACGCTGGCCAATAACTGTTGCGCTTTGATGGCTTGTGGGTCGTTGGTCTTGGGAAAAACGAAAACGTCGCCCTGGATGATGTAGGGCGACTTGGCGCCAAAGCCGGCGATACATCCATAGTCCTTCCCCGGGCTTTGACGCGCTTGGGCAAATTCGCCTTTGGCCCAATCGCCCATGATTTGAACGCCTGCTTTGCCCGTAATCAACATGGAGGTGGCGTCATTCCAATTGCGTCCGGGCGCACCTTTGTCCGTATAGGACTGCAGGCGTTTAAAGCTGAGCAAGACCTTTTTGAAAGCCTCCCCTTCAATGGTTTGGCGATCTTTGTCGCGAAATACTTTCAGGTACAGCTCGGTGCCGCCCACGTTGGCCAGTACGGCTGTGAAAACAATGTTTTCTTGCCAGGGCTGCCCACCGTGGGCGAGCGGAACCAGTCCAGCAGCGCGTAACTTGTCCAGCGCGGCAAATAGTTCGTCGACGGACTTGGGCTCTGTAGCGATACCCGCTTGTTTAAAGGCGGCCTTGGAGTACCAAATCCAGGTGGGCATATGGATGTTGACGGGTGCTGCGTAGTAATGGCCTTTGACGCGCACCACGCTAAGCACTGTCTCGGGCAGTAATTTGTCCCAGCCCTGCTGCTGCGCCACGTTGTCGATGGGGTTGAGCATGCCCTGCTCAACCAGGTCGAGAAACTGTTTGGAGGTATTGAACTGCGCCGCCGTGGGCGGGTTGCCGCCCAAAATGCGGTTGACCGCTACTGCGCGGGCTTGCTCACCTAATGCGATAGCGGTATCGACCCATACGCCTCCAGCGCCTATATAGGCATCGGCCAAGGTCTTCACGGCGGCCGATTCGCCGCCCGAGGTCCACCAGTGGATCACTTCGGCTTTGGGGCCGGCGGCATGGGCGCTGCCCAGGGCGAAGGTCAAGGCGGCAAGGCGTGCGAACTTCAGCATGGCGTCTCCTCTTTCAAAAAGCTCTGGTACCACTGGCCACTCATTTTTAGCTGGCGTTGCTGGGTAGCGAAATCCACATAAACCAGACCAAAGCGCCGTAAATAGCCCTCTGCCCATTCAAAGTTGTCCAGCAAACTCCACGCGAAATAGCCCTGGATGGGCACTCCCACCTGCAAGGCCTGGTGTACCGCGCGCAGGTGACGTTGCAAATAATGCATGCGTTGGTGGTCCTCGATGCGGCCATCGGGCGTGCGCACGTCATCATAGGAAGATCCGTTTTCGGTCAGGTAGATGGCCCGGGGCTGGTAATCCGCATGGACACGCTGCAACAGGTCCACCATGCCTTGGGGCGATACCTCCCAGCCAAAGCCTGTGCGCTCGACTTGGTCGCAGTCTACGACGCGGGTTTGCATCGGGCCCTGTCCCGGTGCATCGGCGACGATTTCGGGAAAGTAATAGTTCACGCCCAAAAAGTCGGTGGGCGTGGCCATCAGCGCCATATCGTCCGCTGCCACCGTGGGCGCCTGGGCGCCTAGCAAGTCCCACACGTCTTGGGGGTAGCCTCGGCCATGCAAGGGGTCCAAAAACCAGCGGTTGCGCAAACCGTCGTGGCGGCGGGTGGCGGCCAAATCCTGGGCGCTGTTGCTGGCGGATTTGAGGGGATGCAGACTCAATGCCGCACCGACGCGGGCCTGCGGCACATTGGCCCGGATCGCCGCGGTCGCCATGCCATGCGAGACCAGAACATGGTGACATACCTGCAATGCGGTTTTGAAGTCTTTCAGGCCAGGCGCGTGTACTCCTTCATAGTTGCCGTGAAAGGCGGTGCACCAGGGCTCGTTATGCGTAATCCAGTGTTTGATACGGTCGCCCAAATGGCGTGTGACGGCGTCGGTGTAATGCGTAAATGCATCCATGGTGGCGCGCTGCGCCCATCCGCCGTGCGCCTGCAAGGCCTGGGGTAAGTCCCAGTGGTAGAGCGTGGCCCAGGGCTCCAAGCCGCGCTCGAGCATGCCGTCGACCAAGCGGCTATAAAAGTCCAGGCCGTTGCGCAGCGGCGCCCCAGTACCACCCTGGGCAAAAATGCGGGGCCAGGCGATGGAAAAACGGTAGGCATTCGTGCCCAGGTCGCGCGCCAGATCGAGGTCTTGCGGCCAGCGGTGGTAATGGTCGCAGGCGACGGCGCCGCTTGTTCCGTCACGGATACGGCCCGGCTCGGCGCAAAAGTGATCCCAAATTGATTCACCACGCCCACCCTCTTGCGCGCCTCCCTCGATTTGGTAGGACGAGGTCGAACTGCCCCACCGAAAGTCGGGTGGGAAATCCATCCGTCGCACGGGGGGAAAAATGCTGGCCGGATGAGTTGTCATGTTCAAAATGGGGTTTCGCGATAATGGAAAGCATTCCAATTGTAAGCCTCAAGCGCAATCCCACAATCGGTAACAACCCTTTGTTTGACAGGGTGGTTCCAATCCGGGAAAAACAGAAATTAGTGGCTTTAAACCCCAAATTAGTGCATAAAGAGAACAAAAATCCTTGAAAAATGCGGGAATTCCCTAATAACAATTAGAAAATAGCCAGTTACATTGGATTGATTGGAATCGTTCCCATTAATTTGGAATCGTTTCCCTTTTCACGTGATAGGTACGTTTTTTTGCAACCAATGTTCGATTTTTCCAGACCAAGGAGTACGGCAATGACCCGATTAAGCACCCCGAGCGCGCGCAATTTGAGCAAAAGCACGGCCGCGTTCAAAGCCAAGCCGGTCGCGCTGGCATGCGCGATGGCAGTGTTGACTGCCGGCGCGGCCTACGCGCAGCAAAGCCCGATCAGTCTTGGCGCAGTGACAGTTACCGGCATTCGCGCCGGTATCGAAAGCGCCATTGCGCTCAAGCGTAACGCCGACTCGATTGTGGAGGCCATATCTGCTGAAGATATCGGCAAACTGCCCGACGCGAGTATCGCGGACTCGATCGCCCGCCTGCCCGGCTTGGCGGCCCAGCGTGTTGATGGTCGGGCATCGGCGATTTCTATCCGTGGACTGGGGCCCGACTATGCCGGTGCCGTCCTCAATGGCCGCGAGGTGGTCAGTTCGGGTGACGGTCGGGCAGCCGAGTACGATCAATTTCCATCAGAGCTTATCAACCAGGTACTGGTCTACAAGACCCCCGACGCTGCCTTGGTAGGCCAAGGCTTGTCCGGCACCGTAGACATTCGTCCGGTGATGCCGCTCGATACGCGCGGCCGCCAGGTGTCGGTCAGCCTGCGTGGCGAACAAAACTCGCTGGGGCAAGTCTCGCCGCAAGGTGGCGCCAACATGGGTAACCGCATCAGCGCGTCCTATATCAACCAGTTTGCAGACAATACCGTCGGCCTGGCACTGGGTTTTGCCCACCTGGACTCCCCCGGCCAGTCTAAAAAATACGAATCGTGGAAATATGGCGACTACGTCGGCGCATGGTGGGCCGGCGCCAAGGGTGTGCCTGGGACGGGCCAGGGCGGGGTCAATGCGCTGTTTGCACAAGGTACGGAAGCGAGCGTGACATCGAGCAAGCAAGTACGTGACGGCCTTATGGCGGTGCTAGAGCTCAAACCAAACAAAGATGTCCACAGCGTGGTGGACCTGTACTACTCCAAGTTCAATCAGGACCGGGTATCCAACTTTTGGGCCGGAGATATCGGTCTGTGGAGTGGCGGCGCACAGTTCAGCAATGTGGGTACCAGCAACGTCAAGGGCAATACGGTCGTCGACAGCGGCACTGTCGCGGGCGGGCGCAACCTGGTGTATGAAAAGAATTGGCATCGCAGTGATGACATCAGCTCTCTGGGCTGGAAAAATGAGATCAAACTGGGCGACAAATGGACTGCCCTTACGGACTTGGGCCTGTCCCATGCCAACCGCACCGAAACCTATATCCAATCCCTCGCCAAAGGCCAGGCTGGCGGAACCATGAGCTTCTCGGGGCTGGGGAGCTCAGGCAATCAGGCCTGGACAACCACTGAGAATCTGACCAGCGCCAGCAACGTGCAATTGACCAACGACCCCAACTGGTCGGAAATGCGCACACCGTCGTACCAAGATGACATCAAGACACTTCGGCTCTCAGCCAAGCGGGAATTGGAAGGCGGGATCTTTAGCGGCTTGGAAGCGGGCCTGAACTATGCCCAGCGTGACAAAGATGTCCAGTCCAATGCTTACAGCTTGTCACTGGCGAGCAGCAATGTGGCTATACCCGCTGGCGCTTTGCGTGGACCCGTCAGCATCAATGTCGGCGGCGTCAACATAAACACCGTGTCTTGGGACATTCCTAGCATGATGAATCTATACGCCGCTACAGCCAAAGATCCATGGGCTGCACTGTCCAACACCTTTGGCGTACATGAAAAGGTCACCACCGCATTTGCCAAGTTAAATGTCGATACCTCGTGGGGCGCAGTTCCCGTGCGCGGTAATGTGGGCGTGCAGACGGTGCACACCCAGCAAAGTTCTACCGGCATGCAGTGGAATGACGGCGCCACGCCGGGTGCGCCTGGCTCGGGATCGCTTGTTGCTGTCAGCGGCAGTGCGCAGTACGACGACGTCTTGCCAAGCCTTAATTTGGTGTTCAACCTGAACCCCGAACTGCTAGCGCGCTTTGGCTTGGCAAAATCCATGGCCCGACCCCGTATGGATGACATGCGTGCCGGCGCGGATCAGCCCAAGCTCAAGGCTGTGGCGCCTGGTAGCGCTATTGGTCAATGGTCTGCTGGCGCTGGCGGCAAGCCAGACCTTCAGCCCTGGCGCGCCCAATCTCTGGATTTTTCGCTGGAAAAATACTTTGGCAAGAGCAGTTATGTGGCCGGTGCGGCGTTTTATAAAAAGCTCGACAGCTTTATTTACAGCCAAGACACGGTGCGCGATTTCTCGATGTTCAAGAACTATTCGAATCTGACGCCAGGATGCGGACCCGGCAATACCGGCTGCAACCCGAATCTGGGCACGGTGACCACGCAGGCCAACGGGCAGGGTGGTCAGGTGTGGGGTCTGGAGTTGAGCGCATCCTTGGAAGGTGCGCTGCTGAGCCCGGCGCTCAAAGGTTTCGGCGTCATCGTAAGCGAGTCGGCAACGCGCAATAGCCTGCCTAACGACAAGAACGGAAACGCAATTTACCTCGATGGATTTTCAGGTATCGTCAATAACCTGACCTTCTACTACGAAGACCAGGGATTCACTTCGCGCATCAGCCAGCGCTATCGCTCGCCGTTTACCGCGTCAACGCGCAGCGTTCTTCTCGGAACAGACTTCAACACACAGATTGATGCGGAAACTCAGGTAGACCTGCAAATTGGCTATGCCTTTAATGGCGGTGCTTACAAAGGTTTGTCCCTACTTTTACAAGTGAATAACCTGACGGATGCCCCGGCCGTGCAGACCCGAGGACCCGAGGTCGGCGGTAGCTCTGCCGGACTGCTGCCGTGGAAAACCGAAACGTTTGGACGCTCGGTGCTGTTGGGCGCAAGCTACAAGTTCTAAGCGGCATCACCATCGAGGGCCCTGCTGGCACGGTTCAGCGGGGCTTTTTTCCATTAACGGCAATAGGAATTGGACTCTCATACCACCGAAGGGAACACGCCATGAACGAAAAAAGAATTCAAAGCATTGTCATTGTGGGTGGGGGAACCGCTGGCTGGATGACTGCGGCAGCATTTGCCAGTTTGTTGGGGCGAAATTACAGTATTTGCCTGATTGAGTCTGATGAAATCGCAACCATAGGTGTAGGCGAAGCGACCATTCCCCTCATTAAAGATTTCAATGCGGCATTGGGCATTGATGAAAATGAATTTTTGCGCGCGACGCAAGGCACTTACAAACTCGGCATCGAGTTTGTGAACTGGGGTCAACGGGGTGATTCCTATATTCATGGGTTTGGCAAGATCGGACGCGATCTCGGACCCTTACCCTGCTACCAGTATTGGCTCAAAATGCACCAAGCAGGCCAGGCTAGTGGTCTCGAAAATTACTCTATCAATACTTTTGCGCCTCGGAAATCAAAATTTCTGAGCAGCAAGCCAGAAATGGAAGGCTCGCCTCTGGGGGATATCAATAATGCGTTCCACTTTGACGCCGGTCTCTATGCGCAATATTTACGCCGGTACGCCCAAGAAAGAGGTGTGATCCGCCTTGAAGGCCGAATAGTGCAGACCGCACTGCGAGAACAAGACGGATTCGTCGAATCGGTCGCAATGGCCAACGGTCAGTCAGTCAGCGGAGATTTCTTTGTTGATTGCTCGGGTATGCGCGCGCTGTTGATTGGGCAGGCCCTGGGCCGAGACTACGAAGACTGGTCGCACTGGCTGCCGTGCGACCGCGCGGTAGCCGTGCCTTGCGAATCGGTCACGCCGCTGGTGCCCTATACCCGGGCCACAGCCCATAGCGCAGGCTGGCAATGGCGTATACCTTTGCAGCATCGCATCGGTAATGGCCATGTCTATTCCAGCCGCTTTATGGGTCAGGATGAGGCAACCACCCTGTTACTCAACAACCTAGATGCAAAGCAACTGGCTGAACCGCGGCATATACCCTTTACCCCGGGCAGGCGCAAAGAGACTTGGTATAAAAACTGTGTTGCTGTAGGGCTCGCAAGCGGATTTTTTGAACCCATCGAGTCAACCAATATCCACTTGGTGCAGACGGCCATTATGCGCATCATTCGCATGTTTCCTGCGATGGATTTTGCGCAGGCCAATATTGAAGAGTACAACACGCAAACACAAATTGAATATGAGCGCATTCGCGATTTCATCATCTTGCATTACAAGGCCACGCAGCGCACAGACTCTGAATTTTGGAACCACTGCCGTACCATGGAAATACCAGCCACCTTGCAGCACAAGATAGATCTTTTTGCCAGCAATGGGCGAATATTTAGAGACAATAATGAGTTATTTGGTGATGTCAGTTGGGTGCAGGTTATGCATGGACAGGGTATACATGCCCGAGGGTATAACCCCTTGGTCGACTTGCGTCCCCTGGCAGAAATCAAAACATACCTGGACGATATTGAGTCAGTGGTTCAAAAATGCGTTGACGTTATGCCAACCCATGAACACTATATTGCGCAACATTGCGCGGCCTCATCCTAGCGATTCTTTGTTAATATCTACTGAGCATATTATTGAAGGCGCGTACCCCGCGCGCTCGTGCGCAATTGGTTCGAGAATTTCCACCGTAAAGATATGACATGGCCACGATCAAAGACGTAGCGAGTTTGGCCGGCGTTGGCGTAGGAACTGCATCGCGTGTGGTCAGTGGCAAGGGCTCCGTCGCCCCCGCGACGGCAGAGCGCGTCAGGCAGGCCATTGAAACCTTGAACTTTAGACCCTCGCATGTTGCGCGCTCGCTCTTGTCGGGTGTATCGCAAATGATTGGCGTCTACATACCTTTGCTCGAAGGCACTTTTTACACCCCGATTTTGAGCGCCATTGATGCACAACTGCGCGCCTCGGGCTTGCATATGGTGGTTGCCTTTGGCTGTGGCGATGGCGATGCGCGCCGACAGGCTATGGAAGGCATTGGTTTTCTGATTGAGCGCGACTGCGACGGGCTATTGATCATGACGGACGCTCTGCGCGACGAGGACATCGCTGCCTTGGGGGAGACGCGCAGCAAACTGGCGGTCCTCAACTTTGATTTTGCCGGCCTGGAGGAGCAATGCTTTACCCCCGATCACCGGCTTGGAGGCGCCCTGGCGGCCCAGTCCTTGTTGAAGTTCGGACACCGAAAATATGCCGTTATCACTGGCCCAGCGACATCGCCTGACAACGTCGCCCGTGTCGACGCCTTCATGCAAGAACTGGCGCTGCATGGCGTGGATCCGCGCCAAGTGGCCACCCGGGAGAGTGACTTTTCACCAGAAGGCGGCTGGGATTGCGCACGGTCCCTGGTCGCTTCAGGACATGAATTCACAGCACTTTTTTGCGCCAACGATGAAACCGCAGTAGGCGCCCTGGCCTATCTGCAAAGCGTGGGCATTTCCGTACCCGGGGCGATTTCCGTATTGGGCTATGACGATACCCACAGCGCCAAGTATTCGGCGCCGCAACTCACGTCCGTGCATATTCCGTGGCCCGCTGTTACTCGGTCAGCCGTGCGATGGCTTCTCAACCAATGTTATGGCGCACACCACGAGGTACTGCGGGAGTTCCCCATTAGCGTGACCTGGCGTGCTTCGGTGGCAAATGCGCCCGTGAGCGAGGAAGCCGCGCAAAGTCTAACCCTGCGCGCCTGAGCGGCCAATGACGGGAGCGCCCCGCCAAAACCCAAAACACCACTAAATGGAATCGATTCCAGTAAAATAACCGAATCAAGTTTTGGTTTCCGACACCAGGAGAGCGCAGGTCCTGGGCCGGGTGCTTCAGGCATTACAAACGCAGATACGTTTGCTGGAAAACATACTAGGGATTCCCCTTAGCCAGCGCACTTGCTTCACTTCGTACAATCAATGAAAGCGCTTTCAAACCATGCCTCCAAGGCTTCTTGTGCAGCGCGGCTTCATCAATGAGGACAGTTATGGCTAATTTGCAATCGCACGCACTGCTTCAAGCAGCCTTGCTGAGCTTGGTGAGTTTGGCGGGCACCGCTTCCTGGGCGCAGGCGCAAACCGTCTTGGCCATTTCCGCTTACCCAGCAGTGGACGAAATCGCCAAGGCCGCCATCCCCGCCTTCAAGAAAAAGCATCCCGAGGTGGAAGTCAAAATAACCAGCAGGGCCTTTGCCGACCACCATACGGCCATGACTACCGCGCTGTCCACGGCCTCCAGTTTGCCCGACGTCATGGTGCTTGAATACGGCTACGTGGGCCGATTTGCCGAGGGCGGCGGCCTGGAAGACTTGGGCGCCGCGCCCTACAACCTGCAATCGCAGCAGGCGCGCATCGTGTCTTTTGCCTACCGCCAGGGGACCACCAGTGCCGGCAAACTGGTTGCCATGCCCACGGACATTGGGCCGGGAACTTTGCTCTACCGCACCGACGTGCTCAAAAAAGCCGGCCTGACCGAGGCAGACCTGACCCAGTCTTGGGACAGCTATGTGGCGTCTGGGATCAAAATCAAGGCCGCTACCGGCGCCTACCTGATGGCCCACGCGCGTGACATCAAAGACATCATGATTCGCGCAGACATCAAGCCCGGTGAGGGCTTGTATCTGGACAAAAACGGCAAAGTCTTGGTAGACACCCCCCGCTTTGTGCGTGCCTTTGAGCTGGCCAAAAAAGTACGTGAGCAAAAGCTCGACGGCAAGATCGCCTCCTGGTCCAACGAATGGTCCGAGGGATTCAAGCGTGGCACGATCGCCACCCAGATGTCCGGCGCTTGGCTGGCCGGCCACTTGAGTACCTGGCTGGCCCCCGACACCAAAGGCCAATGGCGCGCCGCCCAGCTGCCCGAGAAAGCCTATGGTTCATGGGGTGGCAGTTTTTACAGCATCCCCAAAGGCGCCAAAAACAAAGCCTTGGCCGCCGAGTTCATCCAGATGATGACGCTCACGCCCGAGCTGCAACTGGCCGCTTTCAAAGCGCAGGACGCGTTTCCGGCCCTTCTGGAGGTGCATAACAATGCATTTTTCGAGCAGCCTATTGACTTCCTGGGCGGACAGAAAGCGCGCTTATTGTGGCGCGATGCGGCGCGCAAGATCACCGCCGTCGATGTGCACAAGCTCGATCCTATCGCTGATGAAATCATCAATACCGAGCTGGACAAAGTGCTCGACCAAGGCAAAGACGTGCGCACCGCCCTGGCGGATGCCAAAGCCTTGATCGAACGCCGCGCCAAGCGTTAAGTTGGCCCCAGCCCATAACTTGCTCATGCGCGTCGGATTCCTGCCCCGCCTCTCGCCCGCAGCAGCGCCTTACGTGCTGCTCAGCCCGTTTGTGCTGTTGTTCGTGGTCTTTGGCTTGTTTCCGCTGGCCTTCTCTTTTTACCTGGCGTTTCAGAGCTGGGAGCCCACGGCCGGCGTGTCAGCCATGAAGTTTGTGGGCCTGGATAATTTTGCGTTTGCCTTGACCGACGAATGGTTTTGGAAGTCGCTCAAAAACACCGCATGGCTGGCCGTAGTCTCGGGCGTGCCGCAGCATGTGGTGGCTATTCCGCTGGCCTACTTCATCCACACCTCGTTCAAGCGCAGCCGCAACAGCGTGATTGGCGCCTACTTTTTGCCCTACATCACCAGCACCGTGGCCATTGCCATGATGTTTAGCACGCTGTTTTCCACCGACTACGGGCTGATCAATCTGAGTTTGCAGGCCTTGCACGGGGTGCCTGGTTTGGCCTGGCTCACGCCAGCGGAGCCCACCGACTGGTTGGGCCGGGCCGAGAACATCAAACCTGCGATCGCGCTGGTGGTGTTCTGGCGTTATGTGGGCTTTAACACGGTGCTTTACCTGGCGGCTTTGCAAACCATTCCCGGCGACATTTACGAGGCCGCCACGATGGACGGGGCCGGACGCTGGCAGCAGTTTTGGTACATCACCCTGCCCAGCTTGCAGCCGATGATTTACTTTGGCGTCACGCTCAGCATGATTGGTGGCCTGCAGTTGTTTGAAGAGCCCTTCATTCTGACTGGCGGGCGTGGCGGTACCGACCAGACCGGCATGACCACCGCCATGTATATGTACCGCACGGCCTTTGAGTTCAACGACTTTGGTGGCGCCAGCGCCCTGTCCTGGCTGTTGTTTGTGTTTGTAGCCGTGCTCACCTGGCTGACCAACCGCGCCTTCAAGCCGCGCGGCCCTGCCGCCTAAGGCCCATGACGATGCGCACCGACCTGCTCGCCCCCCGCGCCGCCTATGCCCTGGTCGGCGTGGGTGCGCTGGTGATGCTGCTGCCCTTTTATTTCATGTTCGTTTTTGCCAGCCATTCACGCACCGAAATCTTCAACCTGCCGCCACCGCTGTTCTTTGGCAGCAATTTTTTAAGCAACCTGGACATTTTGACCACCAAGATCGCTTTTTGGCGCAGCCTGGGCTGGAGTTTGTATGTCGCGCTGGCTTCCACCGCGCTGACCTTGCTGTTTTGCTCCATGGGCGGCTATGCCTTTGCCATGTACGAATTCCGGGGCAAGCAGCCCTTGTTTACCTTGGTCATGGGCACCATGCTGCTGCCCTCCTTTCTGGGCATGATTCCCAGCTTCATGATCATGGACGCCTTCGGCTGGATTGACCAACCCCGCGCGCTCTATATCCCCGGCGCAGCCAGTGCGTTTGGCATTTTCATGATGCGCCAGTTTGTCAGCAGCGCCATTCCACGCGACCTGGTGGAAGCGGCGCGCATGGACGGATGCGGCGAATGGGGAATTTACTGGCGCATCGTCTTGCCCCTGCTCAAGCCGGCCTTGGGCACACTGGGTTTGATCACCTTTATCGCGTCGTGGAACAACTTCATCGGCCCGCTGATTGTGATGCGCTCGCCCGAGATGTACACCTTGCCGTTGGCGCTGCGCAGCATGCAAAGCCCCGTCAACACCGAGTGGGGTGCGGTGATGGCGGGCTCGGCGATTGCCACTTTGCCGCTCTTGGTTTTGTTTGCGATTTCCTCCCGTCGCCTGATCGATGGCCTCACCGCAGGCGCGGTGAAGTAGGCCGCGCCTGCAACCCTTTGACATTTCACCTAATTAATTAACAGCATGCATTTACGTTCAGACGCAGACCTCAAAGCCAGCTTTCCCTCCGATTTCGTCTGGGGCGTTGCCACCAGCGCATTCCAGATCGAAGGCGCCCATGACGCGGACGGCAAAGGCCCCTCTATCTGGGACACTTTTTGCGCTAAGGAAGGCACCATCGCGGACAAAAGCGACGGCAAAGAAGCCTGCGCGCACTACCGTTTGCTAGAACCAGACTTGGACATGATCGCCAGCCTGGGCGTTAACGCCTATCGATTCTCGGCCTCCTGGCCTCGGGTGCAAGCGCTCGGATCAGGCGCCTTTAATAGCAAGGGGCTGGATTTTTACGAGCGCCTGGTCGATGGCTTGCTGGCACGCGGTGTGGCGCCCTATTTGACGCTCAACCACTGGGACTTGCCGCAGGCTTTGCAGGACCAAGGTGGCTGGGCTGCGCGTGATACCTGCGACCGATTTGTCGACTACGCCTTGGCCATGCACCAGCGCTTGGGCGACCGGGTGGCTTCCATTGCGACCCATAACGAACCCTGGGTAATGTCCATACTCGGCCATGAAAGCGGCATTTTTGCGCCTGGCATGAAAGACCGGGGCATCGCCATGCGCGTGGCGCACCACCTGATGCTCAGCCACGGCATGGCCCTGCGGGCCTTGCGAGTCCAAGGCTGCACCGCCAAGCTAGGCATCGTGCTCAATCTTGCACCGGTGCAAGCAGCGACTGACAGTGCCCAAGACAAGGCCAAAGCGCACTTAGAGGATGGCCTCTTGCTGCGCCTGTACATGGATCCCATGTTTCGCGCCAGCTATCCGCAGGACGTGATGGAGCATTTGGGCATGGACGCGCCGCCGGTACAGGCGGGCGACCTGGACATCATCGCCACGCCCATGGACTTTTTGGGTATTAACTACTACTCACGCTCGGTAGTGCGGGCCGAGGGTCAATGGGACGTGCACAGCAGCGGCCTGCCGCTGACCGAGATGGCGTGGGAAATTTATCCCCAGGGCCTGACCGAGTTGCTGCTGCGCCTGCACCGCGACTACCCGGTGCCCACCTTGTTGATTACCGAAAACGGCGGGGCGTTTAAAGATCCGCTGACGCAAGGCCGCATCCACGACGCTGATCGGCAGCACTACCTGCAAACCCATATCGCCGCCGTGCAGGCCGCCATGGCGCAGGGCGTCAATATGGGCGGCTACATGGTCTGGAGCCTGATGGACAATTTTGAATGGGCGTCGGGCTACGCCAAGCGTTTTGGCATTGTGCACGTCGACTACGCCACGCAAAAGCGCACGCTCAAAGACAGCGCCTTGTGGTATCGACAGTTTTTGGGTGCCCAAGTGCCGGCGCAGCGCGCTGCCTAAGCCGACCCCTTAAGAAAAAAGGACACGCGCATGGGATCCGTCACCTTACAAGGCCTTCGCAAGAGCTACGGCGCCAGCGAGGTCATCCGTGGCATCGATATTGATGTGCAGGACGGCGAGTTTTTGGTCTTCGTTGGCCCTTCGGGATGCGGCAAATCCACCACCTTGCGCATGATTGCGGGCCTGGAGAGCATCAGCGCGGGCGAGTTGCAAATTGACGGCGTGCGCGCCAACGACTTGCGCCCGGCAGACCGTGGCGCTGCCATGGTGTTTCAAAGCTATGCCCTCTACCCGCACATGACGGTGGCCGAGAACATGGGTTTTGCCCTCAAGATGGCCGGCGTGGACAAAGCCCAGCGCGAGCGCCAGGTGCAGCAGGCGGCCGATACATTGCGCATGGCCGATTTGCTGCAGCGCTACCCCAAAGAGCTTTCGGGCGGCCAGCGCCAGCGCGTAGCCATTGGCCGGGCCATTGTGCGCAAGCCCAAAGTGTTTTTGTTTGACGAGCCACTCTCCAATTTGGATGCCGCGCTGCGCGTTGATATGCGCGTAGAGCTGGCCCGCCTGCACAAAGAGCTGGGCACCACCATGATTTACGTGACCCATGACCAAGTGGAGGCCATGACCCTGGGCTCGCGCATTGCCGTGTTTAACCAGGGCCGCATAGAGCAGCTTGGCGCGCCGCTGGAGGTTTACAACCGGCCCGCCAATACCTTTGTGGCCAGTTTCATGGGCGCGCCCAAAATCAATCTGGTCGAACGCCCCGTGGCCTCAGCGCCTCTGGCGCACCAGGCTTTATGGGCCGCATTGGCGGGTGCCGACCGCCTGCAGGTGCAGCACATCGGGGTGCGCCCGGAACATTTACAGGTACATGCGGGTGGTGCGGGTGTGGCCGCCACGGTAGTGCTCGCTGAGCATTTGGGCGACGCGTCCATTTTGCACATGCGCGTGGAGGGTGTGGCCGCGCTGCTCAAAGCCAAAGTGGCTGCTGAGCAGGCGATCCAATCTGGCAGCACCGTGTTCTTGCGTGCGGAGCCGCAGTGGGTGCTGGCCTTTGATGCGGCTGGCCAGGCGGTTTAGCAGGCCCGCCCCATGCTTTACTTAGACCAATAAATCGCGTCGATTTTCAGGCGCGTCGTCACGTTGGCGCTGTTGCCGGTCACCGCGTAGCGGTCGGCAATCACGAACACGCTTTGCACCTTGCTCATGTCCAGCTTGGCCTTGTTCGGGTCGGTCATGCCGTAGGCCATGGCGCCGCGCGGGGTGATGTCCTTGATCGGAATGGACACCTCGTGCCATTTGCCATCGTTGACGTAGCCGTACTGGCCGCTGCTGATGGGCAGGTAGACATCGAAGGCGCTGCCAGCGGCCGCTGAGCCGGTAAAAAAGCCGATTTCCAACTTGCCCGCATAAGTCGTGTTGATGCTGAAATTAAGGCGACCGCTGGCGCTGTTGAAGTTACTCAGATCCTCGGTACTTGTGGGCAGGCCCAAGGCCAGGCCCCAGCCCCAAACTGCGGGTTTGGGCGTGATGTCAATGCCATTGCCCGGATCGATGGTGGCCGCTGCATCAGCAGTTTGCGCATAGCCCGCCGTGGCGCCGCTGTCCCAGGCGTCAAAGCGCGGCATTTCGCCAGGACGTGCTTCGCCGGCGGTCAGCGTGTCCATGTAGGCGCTGTAGCGGTTGGCTGTCACGGTGCCACGCGTGACCGGGGCGATGTAGTACAGCGCCTGTGCATCAGTACAGCTATTGGTCTCGGGCGTCAGAGTCGGGTACAGGTCTTTGATGGCGCAGCGCGGTTGGCGGCTGACGTTGAACAGACCAAAGGCGTTGTCGCTGCCTTTCCAGGGTTCGTCAAAGGCTTCGAAATAGACGATGGCTTTAGGCGCGGTGCTGGTTTTTGCCCAGGCGTTTAAGCGGTCCAGGTACATGCGTTGGTTGGCCGGGCTGGCGCGCCCGGTCTCGCCATTGGCCGGCGCGGCTTTCCAGCCGGTCTCGCCGATCACGATGGGCAGGGCGCTAAAGCCCGTGTTATCGAGCTGGGTGCGTGCCGCCGCATAGTCGGCTTTGGCTTTGGCGATGGCCGCGTCCATCATGGCGACAGCGCGTTGGTCTGCGGGAACGGCCGTTTGCATCCAGTCCCAGGTGTTGTACGGTGTATCGAGCAGTGGGTAGGTATGCAGGGCCACAAAGTCGATGGTGTTGAGCACCGGTTTGGGGTCGTTGGGTTCACCGGCGGACCGGGCAAAGAAGGACCAGCTGTCATCGGTGGTGACGGGCTGGGTAATCTGGTTGCGCACGGCACTGATGTAGCCGGCCATCAGCGCTGGGCTGGTGGGTACAAAAGACCAGCTCACCATGGTCTCGTTGCCCACGCTGACGGCCAAAACGAGGGACGGGTAGCTCTTGGCCAGCACCACGGCGCGTGCCACCTCGGCGGCGTTGAAGCTGCGGCTGTTGGCCTTTTGTGCTTCGGTGATGTAGGGGCTGCTCTCGCTCAGGATGTAGGCGCCGAGCATCACTTTGATGTCCAGACTGGGGTTGGCTGCCAGCAAGCGCAGTACCCGCGAAGCTACCGCGTCCGAGCTGTCAAACAAGCGGATCAGCTTGAAGCCGCCCGCCGAGAGCAGTTGCAGGTCTTGCAAAACCATGGCATCGGTGATGACTTCGGTGTCGCGGTTGCTGCTGCGGTAAGGCGAATAGGCCACGGCTTTGCGGCTGCTGAATTCGGGGCTGAGCGTGCGGGTGGCGACACCGGTGCCGGGCACCACGCCGCCGCCGCCGCAGGCGAGCAAAACGGCAACCAATCCGGCGCTCAGTGCGCCGCGCATCCACTGTTGGGTATTTTTAAACATGCTGAGAGTTTTCATGAAAGAAGGTGCACAAAGTCAGGCAGTAGGCCGGGCATCAAAAGGTGTAAACCGCACCCAGGCCGAGCCAGTTGCCGTCTTGCGTTACGCGCGGGTCCACACCCCAAAAGGCGGTGTTTCCGGGCATGGACATGGGCGAGAGGCCCAGGCGCCCAAAGCGCACCATGCCGGCAAATCCATAAAGCTGCAGCCCGTCGCCCATGTCGTAGTTCAGGCCGATGGTGCCGGCCAAGGCGTCGTTGCTTTGGCCACGTTCGGCGGGGTTGTCGGTTTTGGCTTTGCCCAGGTAGACCACGCCGCTAGAGGCCGTCCAGGCACCCATGCGGTAGCGCGCACCGGCGCTGACGTCGACCGAGGTGGCCACATAGCCGGGGTTGGGCACACCGGCCAGCTGGGTGTCCCAGGCGACATTGAACATATTGTTCCAAAGCCCTTGCGCGCCGGTGGTGAGTTGAATCGCGTGCGCCCCGCTCCAGCGGTTGGCGCGCAGGCCGCCCGAGAGCTCTATTTGCGAGGTCAACTGGTAGCGCGCCATCACCATGGCGATGCTTTGGCCCGAGCCGCCCAGCTTGCTGTCAAATTCGGCGGAATCGGTTAGCCCGGAGAAGGGCGCATGGCCCCAGGCCACAGGCTTGCCGTTGCGCGTGTCCTGGTAGATGCCGTCGACGACCAAATCACCCTGGTGATACTGCGCGTACAACTCTAAAAAGGCAGGCTTGTTGGCGCTGAAGTTGGTGTTGCCCCGGTCGTAGGTGGCCTCGAGTACCAGGTCGCCGCTTAGCACATCGAGCGGGCGGGTGGTCACGCGCACGGCGTTGCCCAGCATGCCGTAGCCTGCGCCGCTGCCGCCCCATTCGTTGGACAGGCCGATGTTGGTGCCGTAGGGGTAGTCGGCCACGCTCCAGCCGCGGGCGGTCATGCTGCCGATGGCGATGCGGCCATAGTCCTCATGGCTGATCGCGACGTTTTTCTCGTACCAAATATTGGGGTCAAACGCCATGTCCAGCATGCCGTCGCGCCAGCGCTGGCTCAGTAGCGCTGAGAATTTGTAGCCGCTGCCCAGGTTGTAGTTAGCGCCCAGCCAGGGCTGGAACAAGGTGACCGTGGTGTTGCCCGTTTTGTACTCACGCCCGGGCACCACCTCGTCGGCCCATATGCGTTGCTTGTCCTCGCTGGGAAAGCGCGCGCAGGCATTGCACTGGTTGCTGGCGCGGCTGCTCTCCACTTTGGCAAAGCCGGTCAGCGTGAACATGCCATCGGGCCCAAAGTCGATAGCGTGGCTTACCGAGGCCCCGCAGGCCAGGGCTGCAGCCAAGGCAGACTGCAGCAATGTGGTACGGGCAGGGATAAGGGTAGATGCAAGGCTCATAGTCATAGAAATCTGAAATTTGTGAAAGCGCTTTCACGGTAGCTTAATGATGCAACTATTTTGCATCCTGATAGCTAGGGGTTTCCCCTAGGTTGCCGTCCTGTCCCGTGCAAAGTGAGGCTGTGGCCCGTGCTATGGATTACCCTAGTGTCTTAAATTTGAAAGCGCTTTCATAATCGCGCCTGACGATTACCACTTTTGCGCCGTCCGCTGTGGGCTGGCGCGCTTTGCACAGGATTTGCCATGGCCTTCTCTCGCATTGTTTGCATCACCTGCCTGGCGCTGGGCGGTGCCGTTCTCAGCGCCCACGCGCAGCTTGAAAAAGTAGGCGCTGGCGCCTATTCGCTCGCGCCCAAAGCGGCCGATCGTGCCGTACCGGCGGCACCTTACCGCACCGAGGCCATGCGCCAGCGCGCCGCGCCCAGCAACCAGTGGTACTCCGCGCTGGTCTACAGCGCCAAGCCCGAAGTCTTGTTTGCGCACCCGCTAACCATCTTGCCGAGCACGGCGGGCATCGAGTTCGCGCTGCCCTCTAAAACCGTGGTGCCCACCGAGCGCCGCGACGTGGAAATCCACTACCCGCACCAAGACGGCTTGCTGCTGTCTCCGGTTGGGCAGTTGCTGGAGCGCCCGGTGCTGGCCCAGGCCAGCGATTGGGCCATTGATATCGCTTGGGGCGCTAAGGCCCCGGCCATGACCGCCACCGTAGCCCACGGCAGCCCCTTTGTGTCGCTGCGCATCGCGCAAGGCGATGTGCGTTTGCAAGTGCCGCCAGGCGCCACCCGCAGCGCAGCGTCGGATGCACGCGTGTTGGCCCTGGACTTCAAAGGCAAGGCCTACGCGCTTTTCGGCCCTACCGGCGTGCGGTGGGATCAGCGCTCGGGCACCGAATGGATTGGCCATTTGCCCGCCGGCAAGGGCTATGTCGCCGCTGCTGCCTTGCCCGACGCCAGTGCGGCCACCCAGGCGCTGTTTTTACGCCACGCCTATGCATTTTTGACCGACACCCGCGTAGACTGGGCGTTTGACGAGGCGCGCAGCATCCTCACCAGTACCTACGCTGCGACTGCCCAGACCATGGAAGGGCCTGCTGCAACGCCCTTGCTCGGCCTGTTGCCCCACCAGTGGCACAACAACCCCAGCCTGCAAGGCACGCTTGGTGCCAGCTATGCCAGCCTGCGCGGCCCCATTAAGCTCATTACCGAGGGGCGTTTCCAAACCCAGCGCACCTACAACGGCTTTGTCCCTTATTGGCCCGGCTTGGATGAGCAGCCCCGCAGTGCCGAACTGCGCGAGCTACTCAAAACCGACCAGCGCAACGCCCGGCGCATGATGCTGGAGATCGGCACCGGCCCCTATTGGCAGGGCAAGGGCTTGCAGCGCATCACCAAACTGATGGACGTCGCCGAGCAGCAAGGCGATATGCAAGCGCGCGACCAGTTGCTGCAACTGCTCAAAGGCCGGGTAGAGCAATGGTTTTCTGGTGACAACGGCAAAACCTATTTTCATTACGACAAAGCGCAAGGCACGGTGGTCTCCTACCCCGAGGAATACTTTGGCGTGGAGCAAATGAACGACCACCACTTTCACTACGGCTACTGGATACGCGCTATGGCCGATATCGCCCTGCGCGATCCGCAGTGGGCCGCCAAAGAGCGCTGGGGCGGCATGGTGGAATTGCTGATTGCCGACATTGCCACCACCGAGCGTGGTGCGGCCGCCTTCCCGTTCATCCGCAATTTTGACCACTACGAGGGCCACTCTTGGGCCTCGGGCATTGGCCTGGGGCCGTTTGGCAATAACCAGGAGTCATCGTCTGAGGCTATCAACGCTTGGGCGGGCCTGATTTTGTGGGCCGAAATCACCGGCAACAAAGCCCTGCGCGATGTCGGCATCTACCTCTATACCAACGAGATCGAGGCCATCAACACCTACTGGTTTGATCTGCACGGCTTGGTGTTTCCGCCCGAGTACCAAAACGTCGAAACCAGCATGGTCTTTGGCGGCAAATACGCACACAACACCTGGTGGATCGATGAGCCGCGCCAGATCAAGGGCATCAATTTGCTACCCATCACCAGCGCCTCTACCTACCTAGGGCGCGACCCGGCCTTTGTGAAACGCAGCATGGCCACGCTCAAACCCGATACCGAGATTTACGCCGCGCGGGGCAAGGTGGCCAAACCCATCGATATTTGGCACGACCTGGTCGCCAAAACCCTGGCCCTGGCCGATCCGCAGGCCGGCCTGGCCCAATGGGACCGCTGGGGATCCTTCGAATTGGGCGACACCCGCAGCCACACCTTGCACTGGTTGCTCAGCCTGCAAGCCATGGGCACCCCCGACTTTGAGACCACCGCCAACACCACGCTCTACAGCGTATTCAAACGCCCGGACGGTAAAAAAACCTATCTCGCCTTTAACGCCACCAAGCAGCCGATCACCGTTCGCTTTAGCGACGGCGTGGTCCTGCAAGTGGCGCCAGGCCGTTTGGCGCGCCAATAAGCCCCGACAACCTAGGGTAAACACCAAACCACAAATTCCTGAGAAAGCGATACCATTTAATGAAAGCGCTTTCAGGCAGCGCTTTCAGAAAATCGTTTTAGCGCGATTCACTACCTTGCAACCATCTACCGGAGGCCCTACCGTGCACCTACCTCGCAAACCGCTTTACCTCGCCTCAGCCAGCTTGGCTTTGGCGGCACTTTTGTCTGCGTGCGGCGGAGGCAGCGCCTCCAGCCCGGCCCCTGTTGCGCAAGCGAGCCTGACGGCCACAGCGGCCAGCATCACTTTGGCGCCTTCTGCGACCACCACGCTCGGAAATACAGGGGGCAGCGGTTCCGGCGCGGTGAGTTACAGCGTGGTCACCGGCACCTGTACCGTCAGCGGCACCACACTGACCGCGCCTGCCACCGGCGGCACCTGTACCGTCACTGCCAGCAAAGCGGGTGATGCCAGCTACCAGTCGGCGACCTCCTCGCCCATCACCGTTACGGTCTTGAGCTACCAAGCAGCCCTGACGGCCTCTGTGTCCGCCACCAGCATCAACGCAGGCGGCACCGCCGCCCTGAGCACCACCGGCGGCAGCGGTAACGGCGCTGTCAGCTATGCAGTCACCAGCGGCACTTGTACCGTCAGTGGAAGCACCCTGACAGCAGGTTCTGCGGCAGGCACGTGCGCCGTGACCGCCACCAAAGCAGCGGATACCAACTACGTGGCGATGACCTCTGCAGCCGTCAGCGTCACGGTGGTCGTTCCTGTGGCAGCCACCACGTTTGTGACTTTTGATGAAACGACGGCCCCAACCATGTTCACATTTGGCGGACTTGGCGCCATAGTTGCGACAGACCCGGTCATGGCAACCAACAAAGTGGCCAAGTTAACCAAAGTCAGCGCTAACGAAGGTTGGGCCGGAGCCACCATTTCCACATGCGCAAATCCCGCGCAAAGCATACCCACCGTGCCCGTTAGTGCGACCAATTCGAAAATGACACTGCGTGTGTATGCGCCATCTGGTAGCTTGTTCCGACTGAAGCTCGAGGACGCTTCCGATAGCACACACAGCGTCGAGACCGAAGCGACTGTCACGACCAACAACGCATGGGAAACCTTGACATTTGATTTCAGCAAACAAGCCGCAAGCACGGCGCCTTTCAATAAAGACTACACCTACAACAAAGTCAGCGTATTCCCTGCATTCTTCCAAAATGTTGTCAGCGCAAACTACTATGTGGATGACCTCAAGTTCTTGGGGGTTAATGGCGTCTCGCTAGCCTGCCCCGCCGCCCCGGTAGTGCCGGTCGTTGCGAACCCTACCGATGTGCCAGTGGCGGCTACAAAATTGGCGGCATCGAATGTGGTGTCTATTTATTCTGATGTGTACACGCAGCTACCTGGAGGTAACTATTTCCCAAATTGGGGTGACTCAACGGTCGTAACCACGTACAACGTTGGCCTTGACAATATCGCCAAAATGGCAACCTTCAATTACAAAGGCATCGAGTTGGGCTCACCAGTCGATCTGAGAACATTCACGAAATTGCACGTAGATTTCTGGACCGCTGACCTCACTTCAGTCGACGTTTACCTCATTTCCACTGGCCCCCCCTCAGTCGAGCAACTGGTTAATATCCCATTGACCGCAAATAAATGGACTACCAGCGATATCGATTTAAGCAAGTACACCCTTCCTAACAGAGGTGCCATTACCCAGATCAAGTTCGTTGGTTATCCCAGCGGCAAGACTCTTTACATGGACAACTTCTACTTCTGGAAGTAAACCGCCACAGACCATCGCGGGCTTGCCAGCAGGCCCGCAGGTCAGCCGCCGCCGTGTCAGCCGACATGGCGGCGGCTTTTTTGTCAGCGCGCTTTAGTTTGAAGCGTCTATCATCAGTCACCATGACGCAACTTCGCCACCCCCACCCCGGATATTTGCAACGCGGCTTCACCCTCATCGAGCTGATGGTGGTCATGCTCATCATTGGTGTGCTCGCGGCCTTGATCGTGCCTAACGTGCTCGAGCGCGCGGACGACGCCAAGGTCACCGCCGCCAAGACCGACATCAGCAACCTGGTGCAGGCACTCAAGCTGTACCGCCTGGACAACGGCCGCTACCCCAGCCAGGAACAAGGTCTGGCAGCATTGGTCACCAAGCCTACGAACGAACCGGCGCCCGCCAACTGGAAGAAAAACCTCGATCTGTTGCCCAACGACCCCTGGGGCAAGCCCTATGTCTATATCAACCCGGGCGTCAAAGGCGAGATTGACGTGATGTCCTTCGGCGCCGACGGCCAGGCCGGCGGCGAGGGCAAAAATGCGGACATCGGTAGCTGGCAGCCCTAAGCCGCACGCGCTGCGCCGTGCGCCAACAGCCCAGGGCGGCTTTACGCTGCTCGAACTCATGGTGGTGGTATTCATCATGGCCATGGCTTCTGCCGCCGTGGTATTGCGCATGCGCGACAGCCAAAGCGTGGACCTGGAGCGCGACGCCCAGCGCCTGGCGGCCATCTTAGAGTCCGCGCGCGCCCAATCGCGCATGCAGGGCACCCCGGTGTACTGGCGCGGTACCGACGCCGGTTTTGTGCTCGAAGGCATCAGCCCCCCGCAGGCCGAACAACGTTGGCAAAGCAAAGACACGGTGCTCGCCGACGTGCTGCCCCATGCCCAAGCCGCTGATGCGCCAGCGCGCCGGGTGCGCCTGGGCCCCGAGCCCTTGCTCGATCCGCAGTCCATCGTCATCGCCTCGCGGCAAAGTCCGGGGCAGCAAGTGCGCGTGGCCACCGACGGCGTGCGGCCATTTGCGATTGCTGCCACCACGGCTAAAGGCGCGCCCACGCTAGGCGCCGCGCCATGAGCCGGCCCCAGCCCATCTTCCCGCTGCAGGCCCGCCGGGCCGGGCGGGGCTTCACACTGGTCGAGGTACTGGTAGCACTCTCCATCGTGGCCGTGGCCTTGCTCGCCGGCCTCAAAGCCAGCGGCGCACTTACCCTTTATGCCCAGCGCCAAAGCGACACCTTGCTGGCCCAGCTGTGCGCCGAAAACGCCTTGCACCACATCCGCCTTTCGCGCCAGATGCCCGGCGTGGGCACGAGCAGCAGCACCTGCACGCAGGCTGGCATAGACATGGATGTGGCGCTGCAAGTGCAGCCCACACCCAACCCCAATTTCGTGCGCGTGGACGCCCAGGTGCGCCAGGGCGAGGTGCCGGTGCTGCGCCTGTCCACCATTGTGGGGCGCAACTAGGCCATGACCCGCGGCCTGCCTAGCCACCGCGCGCGCGGCTTCACCTTGGTGGAACTGCTCGTGGCCTTGGCCCTGATGGCGCTGATGGCTGCCCTCAGCTGGCGCGGGCTTGACGCCATGGTCCAAACCCAGCAGCGCCTGGGTGGCCGTGCCGATGCGCTGCTCACCATGCAAACCGGTCTGGCCCAGTGGAGCGCCGACTTAGACGCCATGGTGCAGCAGCCAGGCCTCTCCAGCCTGGACTGGGACGGGCGCGGCATGCGCATCTTGCGCCGCAGCCCGGCCGACGCGCCGGAAGGCGAGGGCCTGCAAGTGGTCGCCTGGAGCCGTGCGGTGCGGCCCCAAGGGAGCTATTGGATGCGCTGGCAGTCCGAACCGCTGCGCCGGCGTGCGGATTTACAAGCCGCCTGGGCGCAAGCCGCCCAATGGGCGCAAAACCCAGGTGACGCCGAACGCCAGCGCGAGGTGGCCTTGCTGCCGCTGCAAGCTTGGCAGATTTACTTTTACCGGGGCGGTGCCTGGACCAACCCGCTCTCGAGCGCCGACCAAGACAGCAGCGCGGCACCGCGCGCGCCAGCCTCCGCCGCATCCGCTGCGCCCGCACCGAGTGGTGTGCTGGCACCTACGCCGCTGGCCCGCACCGATGCGCTGCCCGACGGCGTGCGCCTGGTGCTGACCCTGCCCGCTGACGCGCCCATCGCCGGCGTCATTACCCGCGACTGGTCGCGCCCGGCGCTGGCGGGGGCCACGCCATGAGCCCCTTACGCCACCCGCAAGCACGCCGCCAGAGCGGCGCCGCCATCCTGATGGCCATGTTCACCGTGGTCCTGGTGGCCACGCTGGCGTCAGCGGCGCTGTGGCAGCAGTGGCGCGCAGTGGAGGTCGAGTCCGCCGAGCGCAGCCGCATGCAAGCGACCTGGATCCTGCACGGCGCCCTGGACTGGGCGCGGCTGATCCTGGCCGAAGACGGCCGCAAAGGCGGCTCGGACAACCTTACCGAGCCCTGGGCAATTGCGCTCGAACCGGCGCGCTTGTCCAGCTTTATCGCCGCCGACCGCAACGACACCCAGACGCCCGACCCCAGCATGGACGCGTTTTTATCCGGCCAGATGAGCGACCTGCAAGCGCGCTTTAACGTGCGCAACCTGGTGGCCGACGGCAAGGTCCACGCGCCCAGCGTGGCGGTGTTGGTCCGCCTTTTTGCCTTGCTGGACCTGCCCGAGCAGCAAGCCCAAGCGTTGGCCAAGGACTACCTGCGCGCCCATCTGGCCGCCGCCTCGGCCAACGGCGATCCGCAGGCCGCCCTGTTGCCCCAAGACATCGAGCAGCTGCGCTGGCTGGGCCTGGACGGCGCGGCCATCGACAAACTGCGCCCTTACATCACCCTTTTGCCCGAGAGTGCGCCCATCAACGTCAACACCGCTCCTGAAGTCGTGCTGCGCGCGGCCATCCCCGCGCTGGAGCAGTCCGCCGCGCAGCGCCTCTTGCTTTTGCGCAGCAAAAAACCCTGGGAAAACGTCACCGAGTTCCGCCAGGCAGCCCAGTTGCCGACGGCCACGCCCGAGACCGAGTTGTTCGCCACCCAAACCCGCTTTTTTGAAATTCGGGGCAGTCTGCAAATCCAGGGGCGCACCGTGCATGAAATATCGGTGGTGCAGCGCGAAAACCAGAAGGTCAAAACCCTGTGGCGTACCCGCAGTGTGGCCCTGGCGCGCACCCTACAATGAAAAAAATCCCCTTACCTATGGCTACCACCGTCCTTTTGCTCCCCATCGACATGCCGGCGCCAGCAGTGGCGCTGGACTATGCCGTGCTCCAAGAAGGGGCTGGCGGCGGTGCGGCGCGCAGTACCTCGCTGTCCTTGATAGCCGCTGCGCTGCGCGGTTCCCAAGGCGGCGACCTGGTGCTGGTGGTGCCTGCCGCATGTTTGTCTTGGCATCAGGTGCACCTGCCTGCGGGCGCTGCCAAATCGGGCCGTTTGCAGTCGGTGCTGGAGGCACTGTTAGAAGAACATGTGCTCGACGAGCTCGGTGCGGTGCATGTGGCGCTGCCATCGCCCCGTCCGGCGCAGGGTGCCTGCCGCGTGGCGGTGTGCGACAAAGCCTGGCTGCAAGCCTGGGTGCGCGCCCTGGAGCAAACCGGTTTGCATGTGGGCGCCATCGTACCGGCCCACGCCCCCCTGACCGAGGGCAGCACCGAGGGCTATGTGGCTGTCACCGGCACCGACAACCAGCCCGACATCGTGCTGGTGAGCGCGCGCGGCGTGCAACGTTTGCCCTTGCAGGCCGCCACCGTAGCTTTCCTGGCGCCGCCGGCGCAGTGGCCCGTGTTTGCCGAGCCGGCGGTAGCCGCTTTGGCCGAGCAGCTGCTAGGCCGCCCGGTGCAGTTACAAACCCGCGTGCAGCGCGCGATGTTGGCCAGCCAAGGCAGCTGGGACCTGGCGCAGTGGGGCCTGGTCGCCTCGCGCGGCGGGCGGCGCTTTAAACGCCTGAGCGCTGGGCTGCGCCATGTGCTGCAAGCGCCGCGCTGGCGGCCGCTGCGTTGGAGCATGGCCGCATTGCTTGTGGTCAATGTCGCCGGGCTCAATCTGTACGCTTACCAGCAACAGGCAGCCCTGCGCGCCGAGCGCCAGGGCATGACCGCTGCGCTGCAAGCCACCTTCCCATCGGTAACCGTGGTGCTGGACGCGCCCTTGCAAATGCAGCGCGAAGTGGCCCGATTGCAGCAAACCAGCGGCCAACTGGCCAGCACCGATCTAGAGGCCATGCTCAGCGCTTTGGGCGAGACCGCGCAAAACACCGAGGCGCCGCGCAGCCTGGACTACGCCGCAGGCGAGCTCAAAGTGCTGGGCCTGCAGCCTTCGCCGGCCGCGCTTGCGGGCTGGCAGCAAGCGCTGCAGGCGCGGGGATACCGTGTGCAAAGCAGCGGCCAAACCCTGACCGTCCAAGCGGAGGCCGCGCCATGAGCGCCGCATGGTTGGCGCCACTGCGCGCCCGCTGGGACCAAACAAGCCCCCGCGAGCAAGCCGCCTTGCGCGTAGCGCTGGCGGTGTTGCTGCTTGCCAGCTTGTGGGCCGTGGCGCTGCGCCCGGCCTGGACGGCTTTGCGCAGCGCGCAGGCGCAAGCTGCGCAAGTGCACGCCCAATATATTCAGGTGCTGCAGTGGCAAGCCCAAGCGCAGGCTTTGCGGGCACAGGCGACCGCGCCCGGCGGCGACCCGCGCGCGCTGTTGCAAGCCTCCATCGCCACCCTCGGCCCCTCGGCGCGCTTGGTGACTCTGGGCGCCCAATTGGAATGCACTTTCCAGGACGCCGACGGTGCGGCCTTGGCGCAGTGGCTCACGCAAGCGCGTTTGCAAGCGCGCACGCGGCCTTTGGAGGCGCATATCACCCAAAGTGGCGGCCGCTGGAGCGGGCGCCTGCTGCTTCAACTACCGGCGGCCCCCTGACCATGGCGCAGCCCTGGCTATCAATACCGCCTCCCGGTGCCCGTTCGGCATCAGCGCCTTGGGGCATTTTGGTCGCGGGTTGTGCGCTCGGCGCCTTGGCGGCGCTGCTGCTGTTTGCGCCTGCGCGCTGGCTTGGGGGTCTCATCGATGACGCGTCCCAAGGCCATGTACAAATGCGCGACGCCCAAGGCACGCTCTGGGACGGCTCGGCCCAGCTGATGCTGACAGGCGGGCGCGACAGCACCGACGCCAGCACCCTGCCCGGCCGCCTGCGCTGGCAACTGCGCCCGGGCTGGGCCCAGTGGACGCTGCAAGTGCGCGCCGATTGCTGTACCGCCCAGGCCTGGCACATCGCCATGGCGCCGCACTGGGGCGGCGCACAATGGACGCTGGCCGACCAGCAATCGGCCTGGCCGGCGCAGTGGCTCAGCGGCTTGGGCACGCCCTGGAACACGATTCGCCTGCAGGGCCAGTTGCTCTTGCGCAGCGAAGCGGTGGCTTTGCAGTACAGCCTAGGTCGCTGGCAGGTCGATGGACGGCTGACGCTGGACGCGCTGGACATGGCCTCGCGCCTGTCCACGCTGCGGCCCATGGGCAGTTACCGGCTGCAAGTGCAAGGCGGCAGCGTGCCGCAGGTGGATCTGCAGACACTGCAAGGCAGTTTGCAGCTGCGGGGCCGGGGCCAGTGGACCGGCGGTAAATTGCGTTTTGAGGGCGAGGCCCAGGCCACGCCCGAGCGCCAAGAGGCTTTGGCGAATTTGTTGAACATCATCGGCCAGCGCATGGGTGCGCGCTCTTTGATCAAACTGGGTTGAAATCACATGTCACTTGCTCGTTTTGCTGCCCCACCTGCCACGCGCTGGCGCGCGCTGGCGCTGGCCTGCGCCTGTCTGGGCGCCCAGGCTCAAACGGCGATAGCGCCCGCCCCGGCCAGCGCTGCTTCTGCGGCCAGTGCGCCCGCGCCCAAGCGGGGCGACTTCATTACGCTCAACTTCAACGCCGCCGACATCGAGGCTGTGGCCCGCACGCTGGGGCTGGTCGCCGGCATGAATGTGGTGGTGGACCCGCGCGTTAAAGGCACGATCACGCTGGTGAGCGAAAAGCCGGTCAGCCCGCAGGTGGCGATGGGGCAGTTTCTCTCGAGCTTGCGCATGCAGGGCTTTACCATGGTGGAGGCCGCAGGCCTATTTAAA
>CAMATX010000001.1 GCA_945861345.1 Comamonas sp. lk | reverse complement strand
GCTCTCCATGCTGGCGGGCGCGCCCAGCCAGTGCACCTGCCAACCCTGCGCGCGCAGGGCCTGCGCCACGGCCAAGCCTGGGAAGATGTGCCCGCCCGTGCCGCCGGCCATCACCAGAGCGCAGGGTGCGCGATGGGTGCGCAACAGGGACTGTCCGGTCATGATGGAACCCCTTGGCCCATCACGCGGTTTTCATAGTCGATGCGCAGCACCACGGCCAGCGCCACCAAATTAATCAAAATGGCCGAGCCACCGTAGCTCATCAGCGGCAGGGTCAGGCCTTTGGTGGGCAGCGCGCCCAGGTTCACGCCCATATTGATAAAGGCCTGAAAGCCCATCCAAATGCCCACGCCCTGCGCGACCAGACCGGCAAAAACCCGGTCCAGCGCTACCGCCTGGCGGCCGATGTGGATGATGCGCCGCGTCATCCACAAAAACAAGACAATGAGTACGAGCACGCCTACCAGGCCAAACTCCTCGCCGATCACGGCGAGCAAAAAGTCGGTATGCGCTTCGGGCAGCCAGTGCAACTTTTCCACGCTGCCGCCTAGGCCTACGCCAAAAATTTCGCCCCGCCCCAGCGCGATGAGGGAGTGCGTCAGTTGGTAGCCTTTGGCCAAGGCGTTGTGCTCGCTCCAGGGGTCCAAGTAGGCAAAAATGCGGGCGCGGCGGTAGTCGTTAAAGGCAATCATCAGCCCAAAGGCTGCGACCAGCACGCCCGAGATCAGGAAGAACATGCGGGCATTGACGCCACCCAAAAACAAAATTCCCATGGCGATGATGGCGATCACCAAAAACGCGCCCATGTCGGGCTCTGCCAATAGCAAAATGCCCATCACACCGACGGCAGCGGCCATGGGCCAGACCGCCGCCCAGAAGTTTTCTTTGACATCCATCTTGCGCACCATGTAGCCAGCGGCATACAACAGGGCCGAAAACTTGGCCAGTTCGGAGGGTTGAAAACTGGTGATGCCCAGCCCGATCCAGCGCCGGGCGCCGTTGACGCCTTTACCCACATGCGGGATCAGTACGGCTACAAGCAAAATCAGTGACGCTAAAAACAACATAGGCGCGAGCTTTTCCCACTTCTCTACCGGTACCTGAAAGGCCAGCACGCAAGCGACTGCGCCCATGGCAATGGACGCCAAGTGCCGCACCAAGAAGTAGTTGTGCGTGTAGTTCGCAAATTTTGGGTTATCGGGCATCGCAATCGTGGCCGAATAGACCATCACAGCGCCCCAGATGACCAAGGTGGCGACTACGGCGATCAAGGTGTTGTCCAGATGCGCGGCACCGTTTGCTTGGGGCGTGGTGTTGTAGTTGACACGTCGGCCCAAACGCACTGGCAGAACGTCGCTGTCGGGTGCGGGTTTGCCGCCCAGCAAACGGTTCCAAGTGGCGGCCAGGGCGTTCATGCAAAGGCCTCCAGCACCGTGCCGGTGTCGGCGGCCAATGCGGCCACGGCATCGGTGAACACCTGCGCGCGGTGGCTGTAGTCGCGAAACATGTCCAGACTGGCGCAGGCGGGCGACATCAGCACCGCATCGCCGGGCTCTGCTAAAGCGGCCGCTTGGGCCACGGCATCTTGCATGCTTTGCGCATCGTGCAAGGGCACCGCGCTGGGCGTCAAGGCGGCGCGCAGGATGGGCGCGTCGGTGCCGATCAGGACCACGGCGCGGGCGTAGCGCGCCACTGGATGGGCCAGCGGGTCAAAGTCCTGGCCCTTGCCTTGGCCGCCCATGATCAGTACCAGGCGCTTTTGTGCGCCCAGGCCGTGTAGCGCGGCCAGGGTCGCGCCCACATTGGTGCCTTTGCTATCGTCAAAATATTCCACCTCGGCCACCATGCCCAAGGATTGCACGCGGTGCGGCTCTCCACGGTATTCACGCAGTCCAAACAGCATGGGGCCCAGGGCGCAGCCTACGGCGCTGGCCAGCGCCAGCGCGGCCAAGGCATTGCAGGCGTTGTGGCGTCCGTGGATGCGCAAGGCGTCCAAGGGCATGAACTTTTGCAGGAATAAATCCTCTTGCACACCGCCGGTACGCTTGCCTTTGATGGTTTCGTCAGCGGGCGCGGCGCGCACCAGCCAAAGCATGCCGCCCAGGTCTTGCAGGCCATAGTCCCCGGCGCGCCGGGGTTCGTCCGCACCAAAGCAGATGCGGGCACGTTCTTGCGGTTTTTGCAGCTTGACGCGCACGGGCGCTGGCAGCATGCCCATGACCGCTGGGTCTTCGCGGTTGAGCACCATCACCGTACCAGGCCCAAAGATGCGGGCTTTGGCCTGCGCGTAGTCGTCCATGTCGGTATGCCAGTCCAGGTGGTCCTGGCTGAGGTTGAGCACCGTGGCCACCGTGGGGGCAAAGTCTTCGCTGTAGTGCAACTGAAAGCTGGACAACTCTAGCACCCACACCTGGGGCAAGGCCTGTGCCTGCATTGCATGAGCCAAGGTGTCCAACAGGCTGGGGCCGATGTTGCCAGCTACTGCGACGGTTTTGCCGGCGCGCTGCACCAGTTGGCCAGTCAGTGCGGTGACCGTGGTTTTTCCGTTGGTGCCGGTGATGGCGATCACGGCGGGCGCGTATTGCTGTTGCGCTGCCAATGTGGCCAGGGCTTGGTTAAACAAGCCCAGTTCGCTGCCCACCGGCACTGCCTGCGCGCGGGCGGCCTCGAGCAAGCCTGCCAGGCGCGCAGGCGCCAGTCCGGGGCTGATGCAGATGCGGGCAAAGTCTGCCAGCTCTAGGGCGCTGGCATCGAATGCGCCGTGCAGCAGACGCACGGCCGGCAGTTCCTGGGCGAGTTGGGCAGCTTGCGGCGGCGCCGCGCGGTCATCGAGCACCGTGACCGTGGCACCGGCTGCGGCGCACCAGCGCGCCATGGCCAGGCCGGACGCGCCCAAGCCGATAACCAAAATCTGTTGCCCGTGGAGCTGCATCGTGCTTACCTCAGCTTCAGGGTGGACAGGCCGAGCAGGCACAAGAGCATGGTGATGATCCAAAAACGCACCACCACCTGCGTCTCTTTCCAGCCCAGCTTTTCAAAGTGGTGGTGCAGCGGCGCCATCAAAAAGAGGCGGCGGCCCTCGCCATATTTTTTCCGGGTGTATTTGAAATACATCACCTGCAACATGACCGAGAGGGCTTCGGCCACAAACACGCCGCCCATCATGGCCAGCACAATTTCCTGGCGCACGATCACGGCCACCGTGCCCAGCGCGCCGCCTAAGGCTAAAGCACCCACGTCGCCCATAAATACCTGTGCCGGATGCGTGTTAAACCACAAAAACGCCAGTCCGGCACCGGCCATGGCGGCGCAGAAAATGAGCAACTCACCGGCGCCCGGGATGTGCGGCAAAAACAGGTATTTGGCATACACCACGCTGCCGGTTACATAGGCGAACACGCCCAGCGCCGAGCCCACCATGACCACCGGCATGATGGCCAGGCCATCGAGACCATCGGTCAGGTTAACGGCATTGCTGGCACCCACGATGACCAGGTAGGTCAGCACCATGAAACCAAAGACGCCCAGCGGGTAACCCACTTGTTTGAAAAACGGCAGCCACAGGCCGGCCTTGGGCGGCAGGCTGACGTCAAAGCCTGAGCGCACCCAGTTGTAAAACAGCTCGAGCACGCGCCAGTTGGAGTTCTCGGAAATACTAAATACCAGCGCCAATGCGGCGACCATGCCTAATAGCGACTGCCAAAAATACTTCTCGCGCGAGGCCATGCCTTCGGGGTCTTTGTTGACCACTTTGCGCCAGTCATCCACCCAGCCGATGGCGCCAAAGCCCAGGGTCACGATCAGCGTGATCCAGACAAAGCGGTTGTACAAGTCGACCCACAGCAGGGTAGAACTGGTAATGGCGATCAGGATCAGCACGCCGCCCATGGTGGGTGTACCGTTTTTGCTGATGTGCGAGGCCATGCCATAGCCGCGCACAGGTTGGCCGATTTTGAGGGCGTGCAGGCGCCTAATCACCGCCGGACCGGCGGCCAGGCCGATCAGCAAGGCGGTGGCCGCTGCCATGACGGCGCGAAAAGTCAGGTACTGGAACACCCGCAGGTAGCCCAGTTCCGGGTACTGGCTTTGCAGCCATTGCGCAAGGCTTAGCAGCATGGGCTGACCCCCGTCGATGGCTTATGCTGCATGAACCGACTCCCCGAGTGTGTTATGAGCCAGTTCGAGGGCCTGGGTTTGCATGCGCTCGATGGCGCGTTCCATGCGCATAGAGCGCGATCCTTTGACCAGTACGCTGGCGCAAAGCGGCAGCGCGCTTTGCAAGGCCTGGTCCAGCGCCTGCATGTCAGCACAGTGCTGCGCATTGCCACCGGCCTGGCAAAAAGCCTGCACTGCTGACTGGCTGAGGCTGCCCAGGGCCAACAATTGTTCGATGCCTTGGCTGTACGCATAAGCACCGGCCTCTGCGTGCAGTTGTGGTCCGTCTTGGCCGACTTCGCCCATGTCGCCCAGCACCAGCAAGCGCGGTGCCGGCAAGGTATGCAGCACGTCGATGGCGGCGCGTACCGAGTCGGGGTTGGCGTTGTAGCTGTCGTCCACCGCGCTGATGCGGCGCGTGCCCCACTGCAGCGCAAACGCGCGCGAGCGGCCCTTGACCGGCGAAAACGATTGCAAGCCGGCCTCGATGTGCGCCGGCGCCACGCCCGCTGCCAGCGCGCACGCGGCAGCGGCCAGGGCGTTCGCTACATTGTGGGCGCCGGCAATGGCCAGACGCAAGTTAAGTACGCCGCTTTGGCCTTGCGCCTGCCAACCCGCTTGCACCTGCCAATAGGACTCATGCCACTGCGCACTGATGCCGTAAACACCATCTCCCGTAAGCGGGCCAGCGCTGGCAAAGCCCAGGTGGCGCGCGCCGTGGTTTTGCGATTGCCACAGCGCGCTGTAGGTGTCATCGGCGGGGAACACTGCGCAGCCTTGCGGGCCCAGCGCCTGCAGCACAGCACCGTTTTCGGCGGCTACCGCGTCCACGGTGTGCATGAACTCCAGGTGCTCGCGTTGGGCGTTATTGACCAGGGCTACCGTGGGCTGCGCCAGATCGGCCAAGTAAGCGATTTCGCCGGGATGGTTCATACCCAGCTCGACTACCGCGATGCGGTGGCTGGCGCGCAGGCGCAAGAGAGTCAGGGGCACGCCAATGGCGTTGTTCAGATTGCCCTGGGTTGCCAGCGCGCCACCTTCGGGGGTATGGGCTTGCAAGATAGCGCCAATCATTTGGGTAACCGTGGTTTTGCCATTGCTGCCAGTCACTGCAATCAAGGGCACATCAAACTGCTGGCGCCAGGCCTGCGCCAAATGACCCAGAGCGAGCGTGGTGTCGGGTACTTCGATGCGCGGCAGACCTGCTGGCAGCTGCGATGTGTCCAGACCCGTGCGACACAGCACGGCCACGGCCCCGGCTGCCTGCGCTTGGGCCAAGAATGCATTGGCATCAAAGCTTTCGCCTTGCAGCGCCACAAACAGGTCGCCCGGCTGCACGCTGCGGCTGTCGGTGTGCACGCGCGCAATGGGGGTATCGGCTGCGCCGTGCAAAGTAGATGGCTGGCCGGCAGGGCGCGCCTGGAGCCAGGCGTGCACTTGGCCGAGCTGCATCAATGGCGCGCTCATGCCGCGACTCCTTGGGCACTGCGTTCGGCCAGCGCCTGGCGTGCATGGGCCAGGTCCGAAAAAACGATTTTTTCGCCAGCCGTTTCTTGGCTGGTCTCATGGCCTTTGCCGGCGATCAGCACCACGTCGGCGGCGCTGGCGCGGGCCAGGCAATGGGCAATGGCTTGGGCACGGTCCATCTGAACCTCCACGTCGTGGGCGCCGCCCATGCCGGCCAGGATGTGGCTGACGATGGTGCTGGGCTTTTCAAAGCGTGGGTTGTCATTGGTGATGACGATGCGGTCGGCCTTGGCTGCAGCGATGGCGCCCATCAAAGGGCGCTTGGCGTTGTCGCGGTCGCCGCCACAGCCGAACACACACCACAGCAGGCCGCCGCGTTGTTGGGCCAGCGGACGCAGCGCATCCAGCGTTTTTTGCAGTGCGTCGGGGGTATGGGCGTAATCAACAACCGCCAGTGGCGCGTCCTGGCCGCCCTCGCACTGCAAGCGTCCGGGTACGGGCTGCAGGTGGCTGCAAGCTTGGACCGCATCGGCCGAACCCAGGCCCAAGGCGCGTAAAGCGGCGATAACGCCTAGCAAGTTGGCGACGTTGTAGCCGCCCAAAACAGCGCACTGCAAGGTGTGGCGCTGCCCGTCTTCAAGAATGCTGCATTGCAGGCCCTGGGCGCTCAGCGCAATGTCCGTCGCTTGCAGGCGCGCTGCGCCCTGGGTCGACACGGTCCAGACATCCAGACCGCGGTCCTGTGCGCGCAACTCCTGGGCAAGGGCGGCACCGCGCTCGTCGTCTATGTTGATCACAGCGCTTTGCAGACCGGCCCAATCAAACAGACGGCGCTTGGCGTCCCAGTAGGCTTGCATGCTCCCGTGGTAGTCCAGGTGGTCCTGGGTGAAATTGGTGAAGACGGCCAGGCGGATGCGTGTGGCATCCAAGCGGTGCTCTTGCAGGCCGATGGAGGAGGCCTCCAGGCTGCAATAGCGCAGGCCTTGGCGGACAAATTCGTGCAGGCTGTGCTGCAGCAAAACACCGTCCGGCGTGGTCAGGCCGTTGCTGGCCAGGCCGCCATCACTGCCCTCCTGAACGGCCGGTGGAACGCCGATGCCCAGCGTCCCCACCATGGCGCAGCGGGGGTGCGCTGGGGCGGTGCTATTGAGCGCTTGGGCCAGCCACCAGGCGCTGGAGGTTTTGCCATTGGTGCCGGTAATGGCCAGCACGTCCAATTGCTCTGAGGGTGCGCCATAAAAGTCGGCGGCAATCGCGGCGCTGTCTGTTTTGAGCGCGGGATAGCTGGCGACCTGGGCGCTGTCCCAGGTCCAGGCTGCGCTGTCCTGGGCTTCCACCAGGCAAGCGGCGGCGCCGCGCTCCAAGGCCATGCCGACAAACTGGCGCGCATCGACCGCCTGGCCCTTGGCGGCTAAAAAGCCGTCGCCTTTTTCCACCTTGCGGTGGTCGGTGCGCAGCGCGCCGGGCACGCTGGCGCGCAGCCACTGGGCGGCGTCCTGGGGGGTGTGCAGGCTATGCAGCATCAGAAGCTTTCCTGCACGGTGGTGGCCACGATTTGCGGGCGGATGCTGATGTCGGGCTGTACGCCCATCACGCGCAGGGTTTGCTGCACGGTTTCGCTAAAAACGGGCGCAGCCACCTCGCCGCCAAAGTATTTGCCCGCAGTGGGCTCGTCGAGCATCACGCCCACAATGATGCGGGGCTTGTCGATCGGCGCCATGCCCACAAACCAGCTGCGGTACTTGCGGTTGCCATCACTGCCGTAGCCTTTGCCGATTTGCTTGTAGGCTGTGCCCGACTTGCCGCCCACAGAATAACCAGCGGTTTGCGCTTTGGGGCCGGTGCCGCCGGGGCCTGCAGCCATTTGCAGCATCTTGCGCACTTTGGCAGCGGTGTCAGCCGAGAACACCGGAATGCCCACGGCTGGCTCATTGTTTTTGAGCAGCGTGGCGCGGATGATTTGCCCGTCGTGCGAAAACACCGTGTACGAGCGCACCATTTGGAACAAAGAGGCCGACAGGCCATAACCATACGAGGCAGTGGCCTGCTCGATCGGGCGCCACGATTTGTACGGGCGCAGCCGCCCGGGCACCACGCCAGGAAATTCGACTTGCGGCTTTTGTCCAAAACCAGCGCCCGAGAAGGTCTCCCACATTTCGCTGGCCGGCATTTGCATGGCGATTTTGGTGGTGCCCACGTTGCTGGAGACCTGGATGACTTGCTCTACCGTCAGCGCGCCATGCGGGTGGGCGTCGCGTATGGTGGCGCCGGTGATGTTGACTAACCCGGGCGACGTGTCAATGATGGTGCCGGGCTTGACGCGGCCCGATTCCAGCGCCAGACCGATGGTGAAAGGCTTCATCACCGAGCCGGGCTCAAAAGTGTCGGTGAGTGCGCGGTTGCGCAGTTGGGCGCCGGTCAGGTTCAGTCGCTTTTCGGGGTTGTAGCTGGGGTAGTTGGCCAAGGCCAGCACTTCGCCGGTGTTGGCATCGATCACCACGACGCTGCCGGCCTGCGCGCGGTTATTCACCACGGCATCACGCAATTTTTGATAGGCAAAAAACTGCACCTTGGTGTCCAGGCTCAGTTGCACGTCTTTGCCGGCCACTGGGTCGACGGTTTCGCCCACTTGCTCGACCGACTGGCCCAAGCGATCTTTAATCACATGGCGGCTGCCGGCGCGTCCGAGCAAGGTGCTGTTGTAGAGCAGTTCGATGCCTTCCTGGCCGTTGTCCTCGACATTGGTAAAGCCCACCACATGGGCTGCCGCTTCGCCCTCGGGGTACTGGCGTTTGAACTCGGTGCGCTGGTAAATGCCTTTGAAGCCCAGCTCGGCAATTTGCTTGGCTTTTTCGGGCTCGACGTGGCGCTTGAGCCAAACAAAGCTTTTGTCCTCGTCCGCCAGGCGTTTATTGACCTCGGCCAGCGGCATGTCCAGCAACTGCGCAAGCTTGGCGCGCTGGGCGTCTTCCAGCTCCACATCCTCGGGGATGGCCCAGATGCTGGGTGAGGGAACGCTGGAGGCCAAGATCAGCCCGTTGCGGTCCAAAATGCGGCCCCGATTGGCAGGCAGCTCTAGGGTGCGGCTGTAGCGCACTTCGCCTTGGCGCTGGAAAAAGTCGTTGTTAAACACCTGGATGTAGGCGGCGCGCGCGCCCAAACCGACAAAACCCATGGCCAGTGCAAACACGATCAGCTTGCTGCGCCACACAGGTGTGCGGCTGGTCAGCAGCGGGCTGGCGGTATAGCGGATGCTGCGGCTCATGGATACTCCTGCGCAGGCTCTTTTTGGCCCATGTACACCGTGATGCCGGGTGTGACTTGGCGCATTTGCAGCTTCTCGTGCGCGACGCGTTCTACGCGTGCGGGTGTGGCTTGGCTGCGCTTTTCTACTTCCAGACGTTCAAACTCGGTGTGCAGGCGGCGCGCTTCGCGCTGGGCGCGTTCCAGTTCGGTAAACAGGCGGCGCGACTCGTACTGCACGCCGACCAAATACATCGCGCTGGCCAGCGTGGCCAGGATCAGGAGCAGGCTGATGCGGGTCACGCCGCCAGCTCCGGCGCGTTGCGCACCGCCACGCGCATGATGGCGCTGCGTGCACGCGCGTTGGCAGACACTTCGGCCGCGCTAGGGCGACTGCGGCCCAAGGCACGCAAACGCATAGGCCGGGGCGCGGCAAAGGGGCGGCGCCGGTCGTACTCGTCTTTGGAGTGTGTCGCGATAAATTGTTTGACGATACGGTCTTCCAGTGAATGAAAGCTGATCACCACCAAGCGCCCGCCTGGGGCCAGCACATCCAGGGCCGCCTCTAGCGCCTGTTTGAGCTCTTCAAGCTCGGCATTGATGAAAATCCGAAAAGCCTGGAAGGTCCGCGTTGCAGGGTTTTGACCCGGCTCGCGCGTCTTGACTGTGTCAGCCACGAGTTGGGCAAGCTCGGTGGTGCTTGCAATCGGTCCGCGCTCCTGCCTGCGCGCAACAATCGCCTTTGCAATCGGCCCAGCAAACCGTTCTTCGCCGTAATCACGTATCACCTCCGCTATTTTTTCTGTACTGGCATCGACCAGCCACTGCGCCACACTTTGGCCGCGGGTGGTGTCCATGCGCATATCCAAGGGCCCCTCAAAGCGGAAACTAAAACCGCGCCCAGGGGTGTCGATTTGGGGTGAGCTCACGCCCAGGTCCATCAAAATGCCGTCCGCGCTGGCATGGGCCAGATTGCTGATGTGCGAGAAACCCTCTTGCCGAATCGCAAAACGCGTATCGGTGATACTTGCCGATTGCGCCACTGCTTCGGGGTCGCGGTCAAACGCGAGCACGCGCCCCTTGGGCGTAAGGCGCGCCAGCAGTTCGCGGGTGTGACCGCCCCTGCCGAAGGTGGCGTCCACGTACAGGCCGTCTAAGGGATGACTTTGGGTGGGGGACGGTGCGGCCAGCAGTGCGTCGACTGCTTCGGTAAGTAAAACCGTCGTATGAAGCGGCGCCGCATCCATCACAAAACTCAGAAAGAAAAGTCTTTGAACACGTCAGGCATTTGCTCTTGCATGGCCTTCGCTTCTTGTGCCTCGTAGGTGGCTTTGTCCCACAGCTCGAAATGGTTGCCCATGCCGAGCAAAACCGTTTCTTTGGAAATACCGGCGCCTTGGCGCAATTCAGGGGAGACCAGGATGCGGCCTGTGCCATCTAACTCGACATCCATTGCGTTGCCCAAAAAAATGCGTTTCCACCACTGCGCTGCCATCGGAAGGGCTGCAATGCGTTCGCGAAACAAGTCCCACTCGGGGCGCGGAAACAGCATCAGGCAGCCATGCGGGTGTTTGGTGATGGTTACCAAGCCAGCGGCCACGGCGTTTAACACGTCGCGGTGCCGCGTGGGGACCGAAAGTCGACCTTTCGCATCCAACGTCAGCGAGGAAGCACCTTGAAACACCGAAAACCTCTTTTTCCAACAGATAGGCGTGAAAGTGATTGATCACTTTCCACCACTTTTTTGCACTTATTTGCACTTTACCAGCAAATCAGGCGCTCCTGTGGGGATTTTTGAAGTTTTTTCCAATGAAATCAAAGACTTAGAACCATTTTTTCACCAAAATTACAGGCAAAAGATGTTCTAAATTAAGTACTTAGCATGGGCACTGCAAGTAACGGTTGAAATATATTGCGCATTTCGCAATTTGTACGGCCCGGGCCGCCCCCGTGCTTTCAGGGCAAAGGCCGTAGTTGCCATTGGGCCGCGTCGTCCATCCCGATTTGCTCCCACAGGGCGGCCACTAGCAGGTTGACGCCCTCAAAGTGCACCGCGTAATTGCGCACCTGGGCGCGGCGCAGCCAGTGGCGCAGCGCTTTGCTTGCGGCCGCGTCGATGCCCAGCAAGCCCGTGCAGTCAATACTCAAGCGACTGACTTGTGCATTGGCGTCGACTTCGGGTAAACCGAGCGCATGGGGGCCTTGCAAACGCCCTTGCAGCTTCCATGGCGTGGCGGGGGCCGTGGCCAAGGCCCAATGGGGCGTTTTGCCGCTCCACCACTGGACAAACTCCAGCACCGCCCAATCAAAGCGCGCAGTTTCGGCATGGGTCCGGTAAATATCTAGCAGGGCCAGCGCCCAATAGCGCGTCTGGCTATGGGGAAACTGAGATTGGTGGATGGCCTGCAGCAGCACTTGTTCGGCAGCGCCATCGTCAGCCTGCGCAAACAGTCGGGCCGCTTCGAGCAGTACCGCATCAAAAGTCAGCGGTTTTCCTCTGCTCTCGGGCAGATCGGTCTGCCGCTTTTCTACAGCGCTCACTTGGGGCAGCCGTGGTCCGGACGCCAAGGAAGGGGTATGCATGGGCGCATTGGCCATTGGCTGCGGTTCCTGCGCCGGTGGGGCGCTAGCCGCTGAAGGGCGTGCCGTGGTGTTTTGAGGTGCCGTTGGCGTAGCGCCCAAAAGGGTCGATTGCGCGGTGGTCACGCGCGAACGCCACAGCTGCTCCAGCTGCTCTTCAATGGCGTTGATTTTGTCGAGGGTTTCGGCGGTCGGGGGCTGGTTGCGAATCGCTTGGCCGCGCAAACCTGCTAGTACTTTGCCACTGTGGCTGGCCTGGCCTTTGTGAATCAGTTCGCGCAGCATCGCGAACTCGTGTTTGCGTACGCTGTGAATCTGTGCGGCGCGGTTCGACTTGGTCGGCGCAACAGCGCCCTGGGGCTGCCCAGGAGTTTCGGGAGAAGGCGTCATACAGGCGCAGAGGGGTTAAAAAGGGACTAGTCACCAAACATTTTTTGCTTAAGCTCACGCCTTTGTTGGGCCTCTAAAGACAAGGTGGCCGTCGGGCGGGCCAGGAGGCGGCCTACGCCAATGGCCTCGCCCGTCTCGTCACAGTAGCCGTAATCGCCGGCGTCGATGCGGCTGATGGACTGCTCTATTTTCTTGAGCAGCTTGCGCTCGCGGTCCCGGGTGCGCAGCTCTAAGGCGTGCTCTTCTTCGATGGTGGCGCGGTCGGCCGGGTCAGGCACCACCGAGGTGTCTTCGCGCAAATGCTCGGTCGTCTCGCCAGCGTTGCTCAGGATGTCGCGCTTGAGCACCACCAGCTTCAAGCGAAATGCGGCCAGTTGCACATCGTTCATGTATTCCGAGTCGGGCATGGCGAGGATTTCAGGGTCCGTCAGCTGGTCGACCGGTTTGGTCTTCCAGTTATTGGCCAATT
Organism: Comamonas sp. lk; assembly: GCA_945861345.1. Taxonomy (GTDB): domain Bacteria; phylum Pseudomonadota; class Gammaproteobacteria; order Burkholderiales; family Burkholderiaceae_C; genus Allorhodoferax. The sequence continues at coordinate 160,348 of CAMATX010000001.1, read as the reverse complement.
TGCCGTCTTTTTTGACGGCCGTGGGAACCAAAGGTGCCGGTATGGGCACTTCGCTGGCTGGACCATAGCTTGACTTGGCGGCCGTGGAGGCGACCGACTGGGCCATCGAGGGCACTGTCAACTGCGCCAGGCGCGAAGAAGGGCGTGCAGCCTTGGGCGGCACCGAAGGCGCTGCTGCTGGCGCTGGCGCTGGCGTTGCAGCCACAGGGGCGACTTTCGGTGCGACTTTGGCTGCGGGCTTAGCGGCCGGTTTAGCTGCTGGTTTGGTCACTGCGGGACTGGACTTTGCCGCTGTTTTGGTTGCAGCTGCGGGTTTGGCAGATTTGGTAGCGGGTGCGCTTTTGGCTTTAGCCGCTGGGGTTTTGGAGACAATGGGGACAGTTTTCACAGACTTGGCAGAAGGTTTGGAGGCGGGTTTGGCCACTGGTTTGCTCGCCGCTTTGGGCACTGGAGGGCTGACCTTTTTGGTGGGAGATGACTTGGTAGCCACGGCTTTTTTGGCGACGCTGGCTTTGCCCGGCGCAGCTTTGCCCGGCGCAGCTTTGCCCTTGGGCGTGGCTGACGGGCTGGCTTTGCCGGTCTTGGTGGTCTTAGCGGTCAATTCGTGTCTCCTAAAAGAAACCCCCTGTGCCGGGCGAAATGCGATGAAGTGGGTCGGGGTCTGAACTTTCAGCGGCCTGGCTACTTAGGCGCGGGAGTGTACAGGCACCGGCGGCGCGCCATAAACCCCCGCAAAACTGTCATACCAGCGACTGCTCCAGGCCTTGGAGCAGGATGTCTTTGGGCAAATCGATGCCGATAAACACCATCTTGCTAATCTTGGCCTCTCCGGCGGCCCAGGCTGGGCCCAAATCGCTGCCCATGAGCTGGTGCACGCCCTGGAAAATGACTTTGCGCGCGCTGCCCTGCATATACAAAACGCCTTTGTAGCGCAGCATGCGGGGGCCATAGATATTGACGATGGCGCCCAAAAAGTCCTCTAACTTGCCCGGGTCGAAGGGCCGCTCGGACTTAAAGACAAAGCTTTTGACGTCGTCATCCACATGGTGGTGGTGGCCGCCATGGGCCTCATGGGCGTGCGAAGGGTGGTCGCAATCCGCGCCGTGCGCATGGTCGTGGTGCCCATGGTCATGGCCCTCGTGCCCGTGCCCGTGGTGGTGATCGTGGTCGGCTTGGCCAAGAAAGTCAGGGTCGATATCCAGAGTGGCATTGAGGTTAAATCCGCGCAAATCAAGTACGTTTTTCAAGTCCATGGCGCCAAAGTGCGCCACATGGTGGGGCGCACGCGGGTTCATGTGCTTGAGGCGGTGGGTGAGCGCGTCCAGGGCCTCGGCGCTGACCAAGTCTGACTTGCTGATGAAAATCTGGTCGGCAAAGCCGACCTGGCGGCGCGCTTCCTGGCGTTCGTTGAGCTGCTCGGGCGCGTGTTTGGCGTCCACCAGGGTCAAGATGGCGTCCAGCAGGTAGGACTCGGCCACCTCGTCGTCCATGAAAAAGGTCTGCGCGACCGGGCCTGGGTCGGCCAAACCGGTGGTTTCTATGACCACGCGGTCAAACTGCAGCTCGCCTTTGCGGCGTTTTTCGGCCAATTCCTGCAAGGTGCTGCGCAAATCTTCGCGGATGGTGCAGCACACGCAGCCATTGCTCATTTGCACGATGTGTTCCTGGGTGTCGCTTACCAGGATGTCGCTATCGATGTTTTCTTCGCCAAACTCGTTCTCGATGACAGCGATTTTTTGGCCGTGCCCCTCGCTCAGGATGCGCTTGAGCAGCGTGGTTTTGCCCGCGCCGAGAAAACCGGTGAGGATGGTGGCAGGAATAAGGGACATAACAAGCTTCGCTTTTGGGTGTGGTGCCCTCAGGGCAAACCCCTATTTTGGCAGGATCGCCTGCGCGCCTTCGCGCTCGTCGAGCTGGCCATCGGCGTGACGGGCAAAGCGGCCCGCGCTGCGCGGATGCACCGGATCGCGCTGCGGCCAGGGCCAGCCGCCGAACTCGGTGCGCCGGTAATCGGCAAAAGCCTGGTGGATTTCGGCCTGCGTGTTCATTACAAAGGGCCCGTACTGCGCCACGGGCTCGCCAATGGGCCGCGCCTGCAGCAAGAGCAGTTGGGCGCTTTGCCCACCGTTGCGCAGGGAGATCGTGTGCGGCCCCCGCAGTGTGGCCACCGATTGCCCGGGAAAGGATTGGCCGTCCACTTGCAGGCCCTCGCCTTCAAAATAGTAAAGCTGGCGCAGCGTATCGGCGCCGGCACTGGCCGGCAGCGTCCAGGTGGCGCCCGGGGCCATGCGGATGGTGAAGATGGCCAGGTCCGCCTCGGGCCTGCGCGCCCAGGAGTCCGGGGGCGGGGCGGCGGCCTGTGCGCCCTCCAAAGCGCCGGCCACCACCTGCACCTCGGTGGCCAAGCCTTGTGCATCCACATGCTTGACCGCAGGAATCTGCTCGCCCCAGTGCATGGTGAAGTGGGGCTCCACCATCTTGCTTTGGGCTGGCAGATTGAGCCAGATTTGGAACAACTCGGCCGGGTTGGGCGACTGCGCATTGCGCAGCGGAAACATTTCGCAGTGCACGATGCCTTTGCCAGCGGTCAGCCACTGCACATCGCCCGGGCCAAAGCGGGCGGTAGCGCCCAGCGAGTCTGAGTGGTCGATAAAGCCTTGGCGCACGATGGTGACCGTCTCAAAACCCCGGTGCGGATGCGCCGGAAAGCCCGGCACAGTGTTGCCGTGGTACATGCGCCAGCCGTCTTTGCCGGCGAAATCCTGCCCGATGTCGCGCCCCTCCAAGCTGGCCTGGGGCCCCATCTGCGCATTGCCCGCCGGGTAGGCGTCATCGTGGTGCACGCAAAACAAAAAAGGGTCCAAGGTTTGCCACGGGAAAGCCAGTGCTTCGATTTGGAGGATGGCGTCGGAGGGCATAGTTATAACCTTGCATAAGTGGGGCCAATGGTGTGCTGACGATGGCCACCTAAAGTGTATTGCGCCGCCGCCCTAGCGCACCGCTAAGATCGCGCTATGTTTTCACTCCGTGCCGTTTGGCGTGCCCTCCTGGCTGGCGCACTCGTCGCCGGCTTGGCTGCGTGGGATTGCGCCCAGCGCGTGCTGCCCGCGCCCGCGCAGGCCAGTTTGTCGGCCCACGGCAGTGCATTTGGCGCGCCCGAGTCGCCCGACGCGCCGCCAGGCCCGTCGCTGGGGCAGGGCCCGGGCGTCTGGAAATTGATCGAAAAAGGCAGCTTACCTATTCCCCAAGGGGCATTAGCGGCACACGCCAGCGCTTTGGTGGCCTTGCCTGCCAAAGATCCGCGTTCGGTGCTGGCGTTTTGGTTTGCCGGCGACCGCGAGAGCGCACCCAATGTGCAAATTGCCATGTCCGAAATGGACCGCGCCAGCGACCGCTGGAGCCCGGCGCGCATGGTGGTGGACCGCTGGGAGGTGGCCGACACGCTGGGCTTTGGCCTGCGCCGTCTGGGCAATCCGGTGGCTTGGTTGGACGGTCACGGTCGGGTTCATTTGTTTGTCGTAGCCACCGGGGCGGGCGGCTGGGCGGCGGGGCGCATTGTCCATCTGCGTCAGCGGCCGGGCGCGCCCGGCGCGCCGCTGCAGTGGGAGCCGCTGCGCATGCTGCAGTTGTCCTGGTTGTGGAATATTTCCTATCTGGTGCGCACGGGGCCTATGCCGCTGCAGGACGGCGGCATGGTGCTACCGGTGTATTTTGAGCTGGCGCGCAAATTCCCGGTCGGCTTGCGCTTTGACGCCGACGGGCAGCTCCTGAACATGGTGCGCATGGGCACCGGGCCGCAGGCCTTGCAACCGGCGTTGTTGCCTTTGGATGCGCAGCAATGGCGGGCCTTGATGCGCGACAGCAGCCCGGCCGGCCGCATCCGCGTGGCCGGCACCCGAGACGGCGGGCGTAGCTGGCAGGCCCTGGGCGACTTGCCGCTGGACAACCCGAACTCCAGCGTGGCTACCTTGTCGGTGGGCGGGCAGCACCTGTTGGTTTACAACCCCACAACCCAAGGCCGGCACAAAATTCGGCTTTCAGGCTCGTCAGACGGCCTGCAATGGCAAACCTTGCATGAGTTGGAAGATGCGGCCCCGGGCCACGAATATTCCTATCCCGCCATGGCCCTGGCCGATGGCAGTCTGTGGATCAGTTATACCGACCAGCGCAAAACCATTGCCTGGCGCCGTTTCGCCTGGGTGCCTGGGATGCCGCAAACCAAGGGCTCGCCATGAACTTGGCCTTTGCGCCGCTGTGGTCAACCCTGTGGGAGGCCGCGCCCTGGCTCCCCGCCATGGATGCTCTGCGCCTGGTACGCCATGCCAGTTGGGCGCTGGTGTGCGCCGCCATGGCTTTGGCGCTGTGCCGGCGTCTGCCGCGTTTGCGTGCCTACCACTTGCACCGCCGTCCTTGGCTGCCGCTGGCCATAGCGTTGTGGGCCTGTGTGCCCGGAGTATGGGGGCTGGCGTACTGGCTGGGCCTGGCCTTTCAGATTCCGAGCTTGCTTGCGACACTCTGGGCAGCCAACTACCTGGCCAATGCCTTTTTGTTCCCGCAGTGGCACGCGGGTGCCGAGGCGGCGCGGGCCGCGCCACGTCGGATCTGGGATCGGATCGGCTTGGCCATGCTGCTGGTGCTGGGTTGGCTTTTGCTTCTTGATACTTTTGCATTGCTGCCGTGGTCTGTCTATCGTCTCGGGTTTGCGCCTGTGGCCGGTTTGGTTTTGTTGTTGGTGGCTGTCCTACCCGGTGTGGTCGGAGGCGGGGCGGCCTGGCGCAGCAACCGGGGCGCACTGCTGTTTTTGCTCGCACTTTTGCTCTTTATGCCTACCCGCTGGCCCACGGGCAATGCGTTGGACGCCGTGCTCGACCCAGGGCTTTGGCTGTACTTACACTGGCTGGCTTGGCGGCGCTGGCGTCCAACGTAGGCGCGCCGGGGCTAATGCTCCGCTAAGGCTTGGGCGCTATCAGCCACTCCCGGCCGAGCAGCCACTGCTGGGGCTGCCATAGATTGGACAGCGTGACCTCGCCAGCGCGGTGCCGGCTTTTGACGTACCAGCGGCCGCTCAGCACCTCGCATGTGGGCACGCAAACGGGCGCCGTGCGCGCCACATCGGGGTCTTGCCAAACTACTGCGTCGGCTTGGGTGAGCAGAAAGGGCAGGCGTTGCACATCGGGAAGCTCTGGGCGCAGCGCGCCGGTTTGGCGGCCTTGCACGTCATAGGCCAGCAGGCGGCTGCCCGGAAACACGAAGGCATAGCGCTCGTACTGCGCATTAAAGCCATTGGGAACGGCCAGGGTGCGCCCTTGCATTTGCGCGCGCACATCGGCGTTTAAATCGGCCTGCGGGCTGTCCAGCGGCGCGGCCATAGCGATAAAGTTGGCATAAACCGCCAGGCTGGCAACCAGGGCTGCCGCCCGCGTCCAAGCACTGCGCCCCAACCCGGCCAGCAAGGCTGTACAGGCCACCGTGCAGGCCAGCAGCGCGCAGGGCAGGGCCCAGGGTGCGCCCTCGCTCAGCTCGGATATCACCCAGGCAAAACGCGTGAGCAATACCGACGCCATGGCGCTCAAGACCAGGGTCACTACAAACCAGCCCCGCCCCAGCCGCTCCCAGTACAAGGCCAGCAATATCGCAAAGGCGGGCATGGCCGGCATCAGGTAGCGCGCCGAGCGCTGGCTGGGAATGCAAAACACCACCAGCCACAGCAGCACCCACACCAGCAGCGTGCCTTGCGCTCCGCTACGCCATAAGGTCGTTTGACTGCCCCATGCTGCGCGCACGCCGTATAGACACAGGCCCAGTGCGACTGGAAACAACAGCCCCGCGTTTTCCGGGTAGGCCAAGAGCTGCAGCCACAGCGGATGATCGCCCGCCCAGGCGGCTTGCCAGTAGCCCATGCCGCTGCCCAATTTACCGCCGTTCTCGCCTACGACAAACTCTTGCCAGACTGCCTGCGGGTCCGGGTCGAGCACAAACCACAGCGAAAAAACGCCCAGTGCCAGCAAGGCGCTGAGCATGGCGCCTGCGCTAATGCGCAGCCACGTTGCAGGCAGCGGCCTACCCGCCTGCAATACCAGCGCGCACCACAGCGTCGCAGCGGCCGGCGCGACCAAGGCAAAAGACTTGTAGAGCAGGCCCAGGCCCATGGCCAGTCCAGCCACGACGTAAAAACCAACACCCGGCGCAAGCGGGGTGCTGGCGGCGGGGTGCGCAGCGCGCGCGCGGCTTTGTAGCCACAGCAGCCAGCCCATGGGCAGAGCCAGCCAAAAGGTCTCGGGGGCGCTAGTCAGGTACACACGCCCATAGCGGAAGGTGGAAAAAAACGCCAGGTAGAGCAGCGCGGCCAGCAGCGCCGTGCGCGCCTGACCGCTGATACGCAACGCGATGGCGCCCAGGCCTGCGGCGGTGAGCAGGGTGTAGACCACGCTGGGCCAGCGCAGCGAGGCCAAGCCGCCCTGGCCCGACCAGTCGCCGCTGGCCATGGCTTGCCAAAACAGCAGCGGCGGCTTGGTGTTGCGCATCTGGTCCAGGTCAGAAACGAGTGGCAGCCAATGCCCCGAGGCGGCGGTAAGCCGGGCGATATGGATGTAGACCATCTCGTCGCCATTGGTCGGCGCGTAGTGGCTGCCAAGCCCCAGCATGTATATCGCGATGGCGCCGGCCAGCAGCAGGCACCAGGGCCAGAGCCGGGGGCTGTGCGCGGCGCTCATAGGCAAGTGTTCAGGGCGTAGGACCGGGGTCCGGGCGTTGGCGGAAAGTCCAGCGGTCATTGGCCAAAAAGTTGCTGACGCTGGCAAGCACGATGGCAATGATGTTGGCCAGCATGTAGTGCATGCTGTGCGCCAAGAGCAGGGTTAGCGCGTACTGCAAGCCAATGCCAAACCACGAGGCCAGCGCGTACTTGGCCAGCTGCTTGAGCAGCGAGGGGCGCCCAAGGGCCGTGTCGGCTTCACCTTCGGTGGGGGTGTCGGTGTGGGCCACACGGTCCGCCCAGGTCCACAAGCGGTTCCAGGTAAAGTTGTTAACTGTGGCCACTGCAATAGCCAGCGCGAGCGAAGCGAAAGGCTTGCCGCCCGCACCTTCGATCGAGGCGAAAAGGTATTCATGCCCCAGGTAGAGCATCACGATATTGACCACCGTGCCGCTGGCGCCCACCAAGCCAAATTTAACGTAGCGCAGGCCCATCACCCAGCGCAAGAGCGCCAGCAGGCGGTCACGCCCGGACAGCGCGCTCATGCCGCGCCGCCAACGGCCGCGCGCCGGCCCAAGAAGGCCAGGGCTTGGTCCAGTACCGGATCGGGCGCGATGCGCCTTAAGCACTGGTTGTCGCCATCGCAAAAAGTCAGGCGGTGGTTGTAGGCCGACAGGCAGGGCGAACAGGCGATGCCCGACTCCAGCACCTGGTTGCGCGGGCCCAGGGGGCCGTAGAGCTTGCCGGTCTCGGGGCCGAAAAACACCATGGTTTGAATCGGCGTGAGCGTGGCAAAGTGCCCAGGCCCGCCGTCGTTGGTGATCAGCAAATCGGCGTGGTGAAACAGCATCAACAACTCACGGATGCTGCGCGTGTAGCCGGTCAGGTCGATGCACAGCGCATCATCGATCAGGGTGCGCAGTTGCTGGGCCAATGCCGCATCGTCTTTGAGCCCGATCAGGCCGACGGCAAAGCCGGCCTGGCACAGGCCTTTGGCCACGCGGGCGTAATGTTCTTTGGGCCAGGCGCGCTCGGGCAGGATGCCGCCACCGGCATACATCAGCACCAGGCGGTGCCCCGCTGCGCTGGGGTGGTCGGCGTGCAGCTTTGCGCCGTAGGCGGGGAGTTCGCCCGGTGCAAAGGGCACTGACAGCCCCGTCTCGGCGGGAAAGGGCCGGATGGGCGCTGCCTTGCTGCGCGGCGTGCTGTCCGACTGCAAAGCGTCCACCAGCGACAAAAACTGCAGGCTGATGTGCTGGTAGGGGTTGTAGGGGATGGCGTGGTTGATAAAGCTGCCCCGGTACAGGCCCTCCTGGGTGTGCGGGGTAAAGCCCACGCGCACCGGGGCGCCGCAGGCAAATGAGAGCAAGGCGCTGACGCGCGAGAACAGCTCGCAGTCAATGACCGCGTCGATCCTCAGGCTGCGCAGGCGCGCACTCACTTGCAGGATGTCGCGCACCAGGCTGGCGCCCGAGCTGTCGTCGATGGAATGCATGTAGGCGCCATCGGTGAGCTGCAGCAGCTTGGAGACCTCTTGGTTTTTCTTGAGCTGCATCACATGGATGGCCGCTTGCGGATAGCGCTGGCGCAGCTGCCCAAACATGGGGCCGGCCAGCACGATGCTGCCCATCTCCGAGAGCAGGATCACCAAAATATGGCGCGGCTGCTCGGGCATGTGCACAGGCGCCGCCCACAGACTGCGCAAACCCACCCAGGCAGACACTACAGCGCACAAGACCTGGCCCAGCCAGCGGTCAATGCGCCTTTGTGTCTGCAGCTTCATGCTTGGCCCAAATTACAGACCGGCAGCAGCGCGCAGGGCGGCCGCCTTGTCGGTGCGCTCCCAGGTGAACTCGGGCTCTTCGCGGCCAAAGTGGCCATACGCGGCGGTCTTTTCGTAGATCGGGCGCAGCAGGTCCAGCATTTGGATGATGCCTTTGGGGCGCAGGTCAAAGTGCGCGCTGATAAGGGCCGCAATCTTCTCGTCGGAAATCACGCCGGTGCCTTCGGTGTAGACCGTGACGTTCATGGGCTGGGCCACACCGATGGCATAGGCCACCTGGATTTGGCATTGCTTGGCCAAACCGGCCGCCACAATGTTTTTGGCCACGTAGCGCGCGGCATAAGCGGCCGAGCGGTCCACTTTGCTGGGGTCTTTACCCGAAAACGCACCGCCGCCGTGGGGGCAGGCACCGCCGTAGGTGTCGACAATGATTTTGCGCCCGGTCAGGCCGCAATCGCCCTGGGGCCCGCCGACTACAAAGCGGCCAGTCGGGTTGATCAGGTAGCGCGTGTCTTTAAGCCACTCTTTGGGCAGCACCGGCTTGATGATTTCTTCAATGATGGCCTCGCGAAACGAGTCCTTCATCTTGGTCGCCGTTTCGGACTGGTCGGGGCTGTGTTGGCTCGACAGCACCACGGTGTCGATGCTGTGCGGCTTGCCGTCCACATAGCGCATGGTGACTTGGCTCTTGGCATCGGGGCGCAAAAAGGGCAGACGACCGTCTTTGCGCAGCTGCGCTTGGCGCTCGACCAAGCGGTGGGCGTAGTAAATCGGCGCGGGCATCAGCTCAGGCGTTTCGTTGCAGGCGTAGCCAAACATCAGACCTTGGTCGCCCGCGCCGGTGTTGAGGTGGTCGTCGCTGGCATGGTCCACGCCCTGGGCGATGTCGTTGGACTGCTTGTCGTAGCAGACCATTACGGCGCAGCCTTTGTGGTCGATGCCGTATTCGGTGTTGTCGTAGCCGATGCGCTTGATGGTGTCGCGTGCCACCTGGATGTAGTCCACATGGGCGTTGGTGGTGATCTCGCCGGCCAGCACCACCAGACCGGTGTTGGTCAGGGTTTCAGCGGCTACGCGCGACTTGGGGTCTTGCTTGAAAATCGCGTCCAAGATGGCATCAGAAATCTGATCGGCCACTTTGTCGGGGTGGCCTTCGGACACGGATTCGGATGTGAACAAAAAATCGTTCGCCATAAAGTTTCTCCAAAAGTTAGTTCAAGGCGCGTTGCTTGGGCTTTTGGCTTTCAGCGAACGCTTTAGCAGTGGGGGCACGGCGACAAGGCACAATGGCTGGCATGGCACTTTCTTCTCCGTTTGTCGCCCTGCAAGTAGTTCGGTAACTCAGCGACAGCCTCTATCTTAGCCTAGGCATGACTTTCTTCTTTCGTTTGCTCGGCCACTGCCCTTTGTGGTTTTTGCACGCGCTAGGCGCTGGCATGGGCTGGTTGGCGTACGCACTATCGCCCAGTTACCGCAGCCGTGTGCACCAGCACAGTGCCCTGGCTGGCGTCACCGATGGCGCGCGCCGCGCTGCCGTAGGTCAGGCGGGCAAGCTGATCACCGAACTGCCGCGCCTGTGGATGGGCCGACCGGTGGCCGCAAGCTGGACGGGCGATGAGCACATTCACGCAGCTTTCGCCAGAGGTCGGGGCTTGATGTTTTTGACGCCGCATTTGGGAAGTTTCGAGGCCGCCGCGATCGCCTATGCCGCTGATTTTGGACAAACGCTGCAACCCATGACGGTGCTGTTTCGCCCGCCGCGCAAGTCCTGGCTGCGCGCGGTGGTGGCGGCCGCGCGCACCCGACCGGGCTTGCAAAGTGCACCTACCACCGGGGCTGGTGTGCGCGCCATGGTGCGGGCCTTGCAGCGTGGCCAATGCGTGGCCATCTTGCCCGACCAAGTGCCGCCCAAGGGGCTGGGCATCTGGACTCCGTTTTTCGGGCAAGAGGCCTACACCATGACCTTGTCGGTGCGTCTTGCCACCCAATGCGATGCCACGGTGCTGCTCGCCTGGGGCGAGCGCCTGCCATGGGGCCGGGGCTTTGTGGTGCATGTGCAGCCGCTGTCGGGTCTTTTGACGGGTGACACCGCCGCCGATGTGGCCTTGGTCAACCGCGATATGGAAGCGCTAATCCGGCGCCATCCGCAGCAATACCTGTGGGGCTACGCCCGCTACAAGCAGCCGCGTGATGAAACGTAATTTGGTGCATTTTTTGTTGTGGCTCACCGTACAGTTGGGCCGCTTGCCCTTGCCGCTTCTGCGCCTTGTGGGCTGGGCGCTGGGCTGGCTGCTGTACCTGCTGCTGGCCAAGCGCCGTCGGGTGGTGCATATCAACTTGACGCTGTGCTTCCCACACTGGAGCGCGCAACAGCGCTTGCGCACCGCGCGCCGGGTGTTTGTGCTTTTCGCACAAAGTTGGCTCGACCGGGGTTGGATGTGGCACGGCGACGAGGCCTTGCTGCGCCAGCGCATACGCTTGACCGGTGCCGTAGAAGAACTGGCCGGCGAGGCCCCGACCCTGATTTTTGTCCCCCATTTCATGGGCATGGAAGCCGTCTGGACGGGGCTGACTCAGCAAACGCCGCGCCACTACACCACCGTCTATGCCGCGCAAAACGATCCGGTGGTGGATGCCTGGATCTTGCGCGGCCGACGCCGTTTCCCCAACGGGCGGCCCTTTGACCGCAAAGACAGCTTCAAGCCGGTGCTGGTGGCCTTGCGTGCTGGCGAGCCGCTGTGCCTGCTGCCCGATATGAATTACGAGCCGCTCGACTCGTTTTTTGTGCCGTTTTATGGCGTGCAAGCGGCCACGCTGCCCTCGCTCTCGCGGGTGGCCAAGATGGGCCGCGCCAAGGTGATATCCATGGTCTCGCGCCTGACGCCCGAGGGCTACGAGGTACAGGTCTACCCGCGCTGGACCGACTTTCCGGGTGATGATGTGCCGGCCGACACCGCGCGCATGAACCAAGAGCTACAACGCTACATCGACCAGGACCCGGCCCAGTACTACTGGGTGCACAAGCGCTTTAAAGACCGGCCCGCCGGGCAAACGCCGCCTTATTGAGGCGCGGGCGCTTGGGCGGCGTCAGGGGCACCGGGGGTGTCCAGCGTCGCGCCCGAGGAGGGCCAAGCCAGGTTGGTACCAGCCGCGCCAGCCCCGCCAGTCGGGTGCGCCCAGTCCCACAACAGTGTGGCCACGTCCTCCAAGCCTGTGCGCTTGGTGGCAGAGAAAAGCCGCACCTGGCCGCCGCCGGCCTGCAGTTTGGCGATGGACAGGGCTTTAGCGCCCTCGCTGCGGGTCAGTTTGTCGGCCTTGGTCAGGATGACCAGAAACTTCAGGCCTTCTTCCACGCGCGGGCGGATCACGTCGAGCAAGATCTCATCGAGCTCGGTCATGCCGTGGCGCGGGTCGCACATCAGCACAATGCCTTGCAGGTTGCTGCGGCTAACCAGGTAATTGGCCATCACTTGCTGCCAGCGGATCTTGTCTTGCTTGGGCACGGCGGCATAGCCGTAGCCGGGCAAGTCGGTCAAAACCGCGTCTGTACCACCTTGTTTTCCCAGCGCAAACAAATTGATGTGCTGGGTGCGCCCGGGCCGTTTAGAGGCAAAAGCGAGCTGTTTTTGCTGCGTCAAGGTGTTGATACAGGTCGATTTTCCGGCGTTGGAGCGCCCCACAAAGGCGATTTCGGGCACATCGAGTTCGGGCAGGAAGTGCAGCTGCGGCGCGGTGGTCAAAAAGCGCGCGGTGTGCAGCCAGCCCAAGGCGGTGACGGCGGCGCTTTTGGCGCCGGGCGCGATTTCCTTGGCGGCGGCAAGGTTTGGCTTGGGAAGGGAGGTCATGCTGTTATGGTTGTTATGGCGGGCAAGTCCCGTGCCGCATTGTAGAATGGTGGTGTTTTTGCCCACCCGAAGAAGCATTGCATCATGAAGTCGATTGCCCCCTTGTTCCTCGTCGCAGCCATGGCTGCCAGCGTATTTAACGCTTCGGCCAATACGCCTGCGCCTTCCGCCAAAGCCGCCAAGCCCGATTTGGCCAAAGGCGAAGCCAGTTTTGGCGCCGTTTGCGCCGCCTGCCATGGCGCCGACGGTAATTCCGGCACGCCGGCGAACCCCAAGCTGGCACAGCAGCACCCAGAGTACCTGGTCAAGCAATTGCAAGAATTCAAAGCCGGCAAGCGGGCCAACGCGGTGATGTCCGGTTTGGCCGCTACCTTGTCCGACGATGACATGCGCAACATCGCGTTTTGGGTCGGCAGCAAAGCCGCCAAGCCCGGTTTTGCGAAGGACAAAGAGTTGGTTGCCCTGGGCGAGAAAATTTACCGTGGCGGCATCGCCGATCGTCAGGTACCCGCCTGTGCCGGTTGCCACAGCCCCAATGGTGCGGGCCTGCCCATCCAATATCCCCGCATTGGCGGCCAGCACGCCGAGTACGCTGCGGCGCAGCTGACCGCGTTTCGCGACGGCGTGCGCAAAAACAGCCTGCAAATGAACCAAATCGCGGCCAAGCTCAACGACCGTGAAATCAAGGCCTTGGCTGATTACGTCGCTGGTTTGCACTAAGCCGGGCGCCTCCTTTGGCGCTTGCATGCTCCCGGTAGCCTGTCGTTTTCAGTGGCTTTTTTAAACCCGGAGGTCGCATGCATCCCCCACCTTCCGAAATTACACCGCGCGCGCTGGTAGAAAACCGGCGCCAGGCGGTCCAGCATCTGCTGCTGGGCGCAGGCGCGCTGACCGCTCCTTCTTGGGCCACGGGCCAGACACAGGCGCCCGGCAAGTTACCGCCCTTGGCCCACAAACCCAGCCAGGTGCCCGGCGCCCAGGCCCTGGACAAGCCCAGCGCCTACCAGGATGCCACGGGCTACAACAATTTCTACGAATTCGGCACGGACAAATCCGATCCGGCGGCCAACGCCCACACGCTCAAGACCACGCCCTGGACAGTCGATATCGAAGGTTTGGTTAAGAAGCCCGGGCGCTGGGCGCTCGAGGATTTGATGGCCCTGAGCGCCATGGAAGAGCGCATCTACCGGCTGCGCTGCGTCGAGGGCTGGTCCATGGTCATTCCCTGGGTAGGCTTTTCGCTGGCCGAGCTGATTCGCAAAGTCGAGCCTCTGGGCAGCGCTAAGTTCGTCGAGTTGGTGAGCCTGGCCGACCCCAAGACCATGCCTTTTGTGGGCAGCCGCGTGCTGCAGTGGCCCTACACCGAAGGGCTGCGCCTGGACGAGGCCATGCATCCCTTGACCTTGCTCGCTTTTGGCATGTACGGCGAGGTGCTGCCCAAGCAAAATGGCGCGCCGCTGCGTCTGGTCGTGCCCTGGAAATACGGGTTTAAGAGCGCCAAGAGCATCGTCAAAATCCGCTTTACCGAAAAGCAGCCAGCCACTGCCTGGAACCAGGCTGCGCCCCAGGAATACGGTTTTTACTCCAACGTCAACCCGGCGGTGGACCATCCGCGCTGGAGCCAGGCCACCGAGCGCCGTCTGGGCGAGGACGGCTTGCTCGCCAAACGGCGCAAAACCCTGCCCTTTAACGGCTATGAGGCGCAGGTGGCGTCTTTGTACACCGGCATGGACCTCAAGAAATACTACTGAGCGCCCCGGTGATCGCCGCTGCCCGCGTGAACCCATGGTTGGCCGGGCGCTGGGCCAAATCTGTGCTGTTTGGCGCCGCGCTATTGCCTTTGGCCTATCTGCTGGGCGCCGCTTACCTCGACCAACTGGGCGCCAACCCGGCCGAAGCGCTGGTGCGTGGCAGTGGCGACTGGACGCTGCGCATGCTGTGCATCGCTTTGCTGATCACGCCGCTGCGCCAAGCCCTCAGTTGGCAGTCCTTGGCCCGTATGCGGCGCATGTTCGGGCTGTTTGTGTTCTTCTACGCACTGCTGCACTTTGCAGCCTACGCCTGGCTGGACCAGGGCGCGGATTGGGTCGATATCAGCGCTGATATCGCTAAGCGGCCATTTATCTTGGTCGGTGTGAGCGCGCTTTTTCTACTGGTGCCCCTGGCGGCGACTTCCTTCAATGCTGCGCAACGCTGGCTGGGCGCGGCGCGCTGGCGGGCTTTGCACCGGGCGGTGTACCTGGTGGCGGTGCTGGCGGTGCTGCATTTTTTTTGGATGCGCGCCGGCAAGCGCAACTTTGCTGAGGTGGCGGTGTACGCCACCGTGCTGGCTGCTTTGCTCGCTTGGCGCGTGCGCGAGGCGCTCAGGCGGCGAGCGTCTCGCCCCGGAACAGGTCGCTGATCTGCTCGCGCGGGCGGATGAGCGTGGCACTGGCGCCATCGACCAGCACCTCGGCCGGGCGCGGGCGCGAGTTGTAGTTGCTCGACATGCTCATGCAATAAGCGCCGGCCGACATCACGGCCAGTACATCACCTGCGCGCGCGGCCAGGTTGCGGTCTTTGCCGATCCAGTCCCCGCTTTCGCATACGGGGCCGACCACATCGCACAGCAGCCTGGGCGCGCTGTCTGTAGTCTGCACCAGCGGCACGATGCCATGAAAAGCCTGGTACATGGCCGGGCGCGGCAAGTCGTTCATGGCGGCGTCGACGATGCAAAAGTTTTTTTGCTCGCCCGGTTTCATAAACAGCACTTCGGTCAGGCACACGCCCGCGTTGCCTACCAAGGAGCGGCCCGGCTCGATCATCAGGGTGTGGTTTTGCAGGCCGCGCGCATCGATTTTTTGCAGCAGCTTGGCCCACAACGCGTCGGCCCGGGGCGGCTCTTCTGCCTGGTACTGGATGCCCAGACCGCCGCCAAAATCGATGTGCTCCAGCGCAATGCCACTGGCGGCGATGGCCTCGACCAGGTCCAGCATGCGGTCCAGCGCGTCCAGGTAGGGCGCCTCCTCGGTGATTTGCGAGCCGATGTGGCAATCAATGCCCACCACCTTCAGGCCTGGCAGCTGCGCCGCGCGCTGGTAGGTGGCCAGCGTGCGCTCATGGGCGATGCCGAATTTGTTGCCCTTGAGGCCCGTGGAAATATAGGGGTGGGTTTTGGGGTCCACGTTGGGGTTGACGCGGATGCTGATGGGCGCGCGCAGGCCTTCTTGCAGCGCGACTTCGTTGAGGACGTCGATCTCGGCCTCGCTCTCGACGTTAAAGCAGCCGATACCGGCGTGCAAGGCGCTGCGCATTTCGGCGCGCGTTTTGCCCACGCCCGAGAAAATCACCTTGGCCACGTCGCCGCCCGCCGCCTGTACGCGAGCCAGCTCGCCGATGGAGACGATGTCAAAGCCGCAGCCCGCGCGGGCAAACACCTGCAGCACGGCCAGGGAGGAGTTCGCTTTCATGGCGTAGCAAATCTGGGATTTACGTCCGGCAAAGCCGGCCTGGTAGGCCGCCAGCGCAGCCAGCATGGAGGCCTTGGAGTACACAAACAAGGGCGTGCCGTGTTCGCGGGCCAGATCGGACAGGCGCAGCTGCTCCACCATCAGCTGCCCGTCCTGGTAGTGAAAAGCGGGTGCGCCGGGCAGGGTTGTATTCATAAGACGGTGCGGCCCTGGGGCCAATGCGTTAAGGTTCGGCTTGCAAGCGGAGCGCTGTGAGTGGCTGCTGCGTCAGCCAGCGTGGTTTTGGGCGGCAGGTACAAAGGCCCCGACTGCCCGCAGGCGCACAGCCCCAGTGCTACCAGGACTGCCGCGAGGACCGCGCGCAGGTGTTTTTGGGGTTTCAACATGGTGAAATTGTAATGACCGACCAGGAGTTTATGGACCGCGCCGAATCTTTGCTGCATGCCATAGAGCAATGCTGCGACCGTATCAACGACCAGGGCGAGGTCGATATCGACAACCAGCGCGTTGGCGCCATGGTCACCCTCGTGTGGCCCAACCGCAGCCAGATCATCGTCAACCTGCAAAAGCCCTTGCACGAGGTGTGGATGGCGGCGCGCTCGGGCGGCTACCATTTTTGCTGGCGCGAGGGCCAGTGGCAGGACACCAAAGGGCAGGGCGAGTTTTTTGACCTGCTCAGCCGTGACGCCACTGCGCAGGCCGGGCAGGCGCTACGTTTTACGCCCTGATTAATTGCGGAACAAATCCAGGATAGAGCGCTGCTCTTCGGCTGAAGTGGTCGAACGCGGGGCGGGCGCTGCGCCATTTTTTTCACCGCCAACGGCGCCTATGCCGCTGCCTTTGGCGAATTCTTCGTAGTACCACTCATTGTTGAGATACACCACGCCCTCGGGCGGTTCGGGCTCCTTCACCGGCACATTTTTGAGTGCAGTTTCCATAAAGCTGATCCACACCGGCAGGCTCAGCCCGCCGCCGGTTTCTTTGTCGCCAAGCTTGCGTGGCGTGTCATAGCCAATCCAGGTGACCGCCGCCAGTGTGGGCTGGTAGCCGGCAAACCAGGCGTCCATCGAGTCGTTGGTGGTACCGGTTTTGCCGTAAATGTCGGGCCGCTTGAGCGTGGCTTGCGCGCGTGCGGCCGTGCCCGAGCGTGTCACTTCTTGCAGCAAACTACTCATCATGAAAGCATTGCGCGGCTCGATGGCGGTGTCCGATTCGGTACGCGGCGGGCTGCTCGCCTCGAGCAGGACTTTGCCGCGCTGCTCGCTCACGCGGGTGATCAACCAGGGCCGCACGCGATAGCCGCCGTTGGCAAATACCGCGTAGGCGGTGGCCATTTGCATGGGCGTGACCGAGCCGGCGCCCAGCGCCATCGTCAGGTAGGGCGGGTGTTTGTCGGCGTCAAAACCAAAGCGGCTGATCCACTCTTGCGCGTACTGGGTGCCAATGGAGTTGAGGATCTGGATGGAGATCATGTTTTTCGACTTGGCCAGGGCTTTGCGCAGGCTCATGGGGCCTTCAAACGTCCCGTCGTAGTTTTTCGGTTCCCAGGGCTGGCCGCCCGTGGTGCCGGCATCAAAGAACAAGGGCATGTCGTTGATGACGGTCGAGGGCGTGAAGCCTTTTTCCAGCGCGGCCGAGTAAATAAAGGGCTTAAAGCTGGAGCCCGGTTGGCGCCAGGCCTGCGTGACGTGGTTGAACTTGTTTTTGGCAAAGTCAAAGCCGCCCACCAGCGCTTTGATGGCGCCGTCACGCGGGTCCAAGGCGACAAACGCGCCTTCTACCTCGGGCAATTGGGTGATTTCCCAGCCGCCTTTGGCGGTGCGCGCCACGCGGATGATGGCACCAGGGCGGATGCGGATATTGGGCGCTGCTTTGTCGGACAAGCCCGATTGCGCGGGCTTGAGGCCCTCGCCGGTAATTTCCAGTACTTCGCCCCCTGTACGCTGGGCGATGACGCGCTTGGCCTCGGCCTGAATGACCACCGCCGAGAGCACGTCGCCGTTGTCGGGGCGCTCGTCCAGGGCCTCATCGATGGCGTCTTCCAATTCCTGCGCCTCGGTGGGCAGCGTCAAGAATTTTTCGGGCCCCCGGTAAACCTGGCGGCGCTCAAAGTCCATGATGCCGCGGCGCAAAGCCTTGTAAGCCGCCTCTTGCTGCGCGCCCACCAGCGTCGTGATGACGTCTAGGCCGCGCGTGTAGGTGGCTTCGCCATACTGGTCGTACATCAGTTGGCGCACCATTTCGGCCACGTATTCGGAATGCACCTGGGGCCGGTTGGCGGCCGTGCGCACCTGCAAGACCTGGGCTTTGGCGCTTTGGGCCTCCTCAGCAGTGATAAAGCCGTTCTCCAGCATGCGTTCGATGATGTATTGCTGGCGGATGCGCGCGCGGCGCGGGTTTTTGATCGGGTTGTAGGCCGAAGGCGCCTTGGGTAGGCCAGCCAACATCGCCGCCTCTGCAATGGTGATGTCCTTGAGCGGTTTGCCAAAGTAGGTTTCGCAGGCAGCGGCAAAGCCGTAGGACCGGTTGCCCAGGAAGATCTGGTTCATATAGATTTCCAGAATCTGGTCTTTGGTCAGGTTGTGCTCGAGCTTGAAGGTCAGCAATACCTCGTAAATCTTGCGCGTAAAGGTCTTCTCGGAGGACAAATACACATTGCGCGCCACCTGCATGGTAATGGTCGAGGCGCCTTGGCTCTTGGAGCGGCCCACGTTGGCCGCCGCCGCCCGGATCATGCCCAGGTAATCGACGCCACCGTGCTGGAAAAAGCGGGCGTCTTCGATCGCCAGAATAGCGTTTTTCATCACCGCCGGAATCTCTTCGATGGGCGTGAGCGTGCGGTGCTCTTCGCCAAATTCCCCGATCAACTCACCTTCGGCAGAAAAAATGCGCAGCGGCAGCTTGGGGTGGTAGTCCTCCAAATCGGAAATATCAGGCAAATTGGGGTAGGCCATGGCCATGACGATGGCCACCAGGATGACACCGGAGGCCAGCCCGGCAGCAAGCAGCCCGAAAAGAACGACCACGATCCGTCCCATCCAGCCCCACACCGTGCGTGCGGGGGCGGATTTTGGGGGCTTGGGCTCGGGAGGGGCGGCAGGCGTCTCGGACATACATCAAACGGTAGAAAAGTGCAATTGTCGCCTCAACAGGCCGGACCTCGGCGCAGTTGCCCTCGAACACTGCCGAGGCAAACCCCGATGCCCCCCTTGCCATGGCCGATTCGGCGCACGTTGTAAATGGCATTAATTACTAAATTTAATGGTACTATTGGTAATCATCGCGGAAAAACTATCAAAATCACGACATTTAGGGCGGTAATTAATGGATTTGAAATCCTTGTTCAAGCGCGGACCGGAGGAAATACTGGGTATTGACCTCAGTTCCTGGGGTATCAAAGCGGTCGGATTGGGCGGATCGGCCCAAAACCCGGTGCTTGAAACCCTCGCCAGTGCGCCGCTTGCTGCCGGATGCATCGGAGATGCGGGTATCGAAAAAATGGACGATGTGGCCAACGCCTTGCGCACCTTGCTGGCCAAGCACCGGATCAAAACCAAAAACGTCGCCCTGGCCTTACCTTCTGCCGCAGTGATTACCAAGAAAATCACCATTCGGGCCGATTTGCAAGGCTTGGACCTTGAAGACCAAGTCGAGGCCGAGGCGCGCCAGTACATTCCCTTTCCGCTGGAGGACGTGCGCCTGGACTTTTGCGAAATTGGCCCCAACCCCTTGCGTGACGATTTGGCGGACGTCCTGATTGCTGCGGCGCGGCGTGAGCGCGTGGAGAGTCTGCAAGAGCTGGCCGACTTGGCGGACTTGGTTCCGGTGGTGGTCGATGTGCAGTCCTACGCGCTGCAAAGCGCGATGGAGCGACTGGTCAACTTGCAATTTCAGGACAAGAAAGACATTTTGTGTGCCTTGTTCAAAATCGGCGCGAGCCGCACGGTCTTGCAAGTTTCGCGCGGTGGCGAGATTGTGTATGAGCGGGACCAAGGCGTGGGTGGCGACCAGTTAACCCAGCGCATTGCTGAACACTATGGTTACTCCCCATCGGACGCCGAAAAACGCAAACAGGCGGGAAATCTGCCCCAGGACTATGAATCGGCGGTGCTCGCGCCCTTTGTGGGTGCGATGGTGCAGGTCTTTGAGCGCGGAACCCATTTGTTTTTCAACAGCACCGCGTTTAACAAGCTCGACCAGGTCTTTCTAGCCGGCGGCGGTGCGCTGGTGGGTGGCTTGGCGGCATCGATTTCGAGTGCTTTGCAGGCGCCGTGCGGCGTGGTCAATCCTTTTGAGGGCATGACGCTGGGCGCCAGTTTGCGCAAACAAGAAGGCCTGCAAAGCGCGCCCATGTACCTGGGCGCTTGTGGACTGGCGCTGCGGCGCTTCCAAGCATGATTCGCCTCAACCTGCTGCCGCACCGCGAGGCCGAGCGCAAACGCCAGCAAGAGCAATTCAATGCGGCGGTGGTCTTGGCTGCTATCGTTGGAGGAGTTATTGCGTTTCTTGTGTACGGCGCTTTGGTCGCGGCCATTGATGTGGAGCGCGAAAACATCGCGGTGCTCGA
This sequence comes from Comamonas sp. lk, assembly GCA_945861345.1. Lineage (GTDB taxonomy): Bacteria > Pseudomonadota > Gammaproteobacteria > Burkholderiales > Burkholderiaceae_C > Allorhodoferax. The sequence continues at coordinate 140,010 of CAMATX010000001.1, read as the reverse complement.
AGGCGAGATCAAGGTTCTGGAAAACGAAATCAAAGAAATCAAAGACTTGGAGGGGCAAATCGCCGCCCTGCAAGCGCGCCAGCGTGCAGTGGAGGATATCCAGGCAGACCGCAATTCACCCGTGCGCATGCTCACCGAACTCTCGGCCAATTTACCCAAAGGCGTGATGCTGACCAAGTTGAGCCAAAAGGACTTGGATTTGGTGCTTGAAGGTTCGGCTGAGTCGAATGAAAAAGTCGCCGAATTGATGAACAACCTGGGTCGGCCTGAAGGTTGGTTTGTACGCCCGGAGTTGGTGGAAATCAGCTCTGAAGTCCAAACCTTGGCGTCCAAAGAGCAGGTCAAGTTGTTCAAGTTCAGTTTGAAAGTGGCCTTGCTGAGAACCCAGGCGCTAGAGCGACCGGCCACAGGCGCCTCTGCAGCGTCGACACCTACTTCTGCCATGCCTGCCAGCCGCGGCTGAGCCCATTGTCAACAAGCAATTCACTATGGCCCAAGCTTCAAGCAAACGCATGGAATTTCAAGCGCGGGCCGCCGCGTTGGCCGAACAATTTCGCGGACTGGATCCACAAAATCCACCCAGTTGGCCTGTGCTGCCGCGCGTGCTTTTGCTCGTCGCTGTCAGCATCGCGGTGGCTGGCATACTTTGGTATTACCCCCTGAGTGATTTTGCCAACGACCTGGAGCAAGCCCATGCCCAGCAGGCCAAGCTGCGCGAGGATTTCTCAGACAAATTGCGCAAGGCGGCGAGTTTGCAATTGTTGAAAAAACAGCGCGATGAAGTGGCCGCCACGGTGGAGGGCCTCGAAAAATTGCTGCCCAACCAGGCGGAAATGGCAGGATTGCTATCCAGTGTCAACAAGGCTGGCGACGACCGCGGGCTTCAGTACGAGCTCTTTCGGCCGGGCCCGCCCACCCAGAAAACCTATTACGCCATCATTCCCGTCAGCATCCGGGTGGTGGGTGGCTTCCACCAATTCGCCAATTTTGCAGCCGACGTTGCGCAATTGCCGCGCATCGTGACCTTGAGCAATATCGCGGTGCAGCCCAAGGGCGAGGGCGTTTTGGTTTTTGAGGCAACGGTTAAAACCTACCGCTACCTCGATGCCGCCGAGGTGGCCGCCCAAAAGGCTGTCAGTGCGCCGGGGGCGGCTAAATGACCGGCTTACGTTGGCTGGCATTGGCGACGCTAAGCGCCGCGCTGCTTGGCTGCGGCCCCTCCACCCAAGAACAGTTACGCACCTGGCTGGCCGAGCAGCGTGCAGCGGTGATTCCCGGCATTAAAAAGATTCCGACACCGCGCCCTTTTGAGCGCCTGGAGTACGACAGCCAGGGAAAAATTGACCCCTTCTCCAAGACCAACTTCATGAAAGAAATGGTTGTCGCCAGTGCGGTGCCCCGACCCGCTGGCTTGGAGGTCGAGCGCGGTCGCGCCAAGCAACTGCTCGAGGGCTTCCCTCTGGAGTCCATCAATTTTGTTGGCACCTTGGCCAAGGACGGTAAGCGCATCGCCTTGGTGCGGGTCAATGGCATGGTGCACCAAGTGGCGCTGGGCTCGTACATGGGCCAGAACCTGGGCAAGGTCACCCGTCTGGACGAGAACGGCATGAAGTTGCGTGAAATAACGCTCGATGCCAATGGCCAATGGACCGAGCGCATCGTCGAACTCAAATTGCAGGAAGCAAGCAAATGACGCACCTCTTTTTTCGCACATCCACTCTCGCACGCATTTGGCTTGCATGGGCAATGGTTTGGGTTGCCTCGGCGGCGTTTGCCGATAACGCGGTGATTGCCATCACCGGCTCGCGCGATGGCGGGCAGGAACAGGTTCGTATCGACTTTGCTACGGCGCTGACGGCGCTTCCCAAGACCTTTTCCACCCAAAACCCGGCCCGTATCGCGCTAGATTTTCCGGGCGTGGGCAGTGCCATGGGTATGGGGCGCGTCGCGCTGGCGCAAGTGCTGGTCGATTCGGCTTTGGTCGCCCAATCGGATGAGCGCAGCCGCGTGGTGCTGAACCTGCGTCGCCCGGCCAACTACCGCCTCGCATTGGCCGACAAATCACTCTTAATCACTTTGGAGCCCATGCTGAGCGAGGAGACCTCCGTAGTGCGCGCCCCGGTGTCTGGCGCTGGCGAGCTGGCCGTGCGCCCCCCCAGCGAACCTTTGAGCAACATCGAGTTTCAGCGCTCCAGCGACGGGGCCGGACGGATTATTGTGAATCTGCCCAATAGCAACGTGGCTGCGGACATCAGGGCACTGGGCACCAATTTGGTCGTCGATTTCAGTAACGTGAGCCTGCCCGAGCGCTTGCGCAAGCGCTTGGAGGTCATCGACTTTGCCACCCCGGTGCAGACCATCAGCACCAGCACCGTAGGCGATCGGGTGCGCATGCTGATCTCGCCCCAGGGGGCCTGGGAACACACCGCCTACCAGACCGACCGGCAATTGGTGATTGACATCAAAGCCTACAAGCCCGACACCAGAAAGCTGACCCAGGGCGAGGGCTTTAGTGGTGAAAAGCTCTCGCTGAATTTTCAGAATATCGATGTGCGCCAGGTCTTGCAGGTAATTGCAGACTTCACCAAGTTCAACGTCGTTACCTCTGACTCGGTAGCGGGAAGCGTGACTTTACGGGTTCAAAACGTACCATGGGACCAAGTCTTGGACATTATTTTGCGCAGCAAGGGCTTGGCCGTGCGCAAAAACGGCAATGTGCTGTGGGTCGCGCCCAAGGAGGAAATTGCCGCTAAAGAAAAAGCGGAATACGAGGCCCAAGCCTCCAGCGAAAGCCTGGAGCCCTTGCGCACCCAGTCGTTCCAGCTCAATTACGCCAAGGCCACTGATATCGCGCCGCAATTGACCGCCGGCGGCGGGGCGGCCAGTGCGGCGCCTTCAGCAGGCAGTTCGGGCTCTGCGGCAAATGCCAGTGTGGGGGGGCGGCTTCTGAGCAACCGGGGCAGTGCGATTGCCGAGCCGCGCACCAACCAGCTGTTTGTGACGGATGTCGCCTCCAAGCTCGACCAGGTGCGTCAATTACTCGAAAAAATCGATGTGCCCGTGCGGCAGGTGCTGATCGAGGCGCGGATTGTGGAGGCCACCAATGATTTTGGTAAATCGCTAGGCGTCAAGCTCGGCGGTGTCGATTTGCGGGCGCAGCAAGGCGGCAGCGGTGGCTATTCGATTGGGGGAGAAAACCGGGTGGCCTTTGGCACCAGCTATGGCAACGCAGTCTCTTCATCGACCGGTGGCACGGTTGACACCAGCGGCAGCTTTATCAATCTTCCTGCGACGGGTCAGGGCGGCTTTTCACCTGCCAGCTTGGCCATGACAATTTTCAGCGCTGCCTCCAATCGCTTGATGGCTTTGGAAATCTCAGCCTTGGAGTCTGATGGCACCGGCAAAGTGATTTCCAGCCCGCGCATTACCTCGTTTGACAAAGTCAAAAGCCTGATTGAGCAGGGCACCGAGGTGCCCTACCAAATGGCGACCAGCAGCGGGGCCACCGCAGTGAGCTTTCGTAAAGCCGTGCTCAAGTTGGAGGTTACGCCACAAATCACGCCCGACGGAAATATCAGTCTGGAAGTGGACGTGAGCAAAGACAGTGTGGGTACCGTCACGGCCGCCGGCCCCTCCATCAATACCAAGCACATCCAAACCAAGGTGTTGGTGGAAAACGGTGGCACGGTGGTGATCGGCGGAATTTATGAGCAAAACGACCAGCAAACCGTGACGCAGGTGCCATTTTTCGGCGATCTGCCCTTTGTGGGGACGCTGTTTAAGAACCGCTCCAATACGGTAAAAAAGACCGAGTTGCTCGTGTTCTTGACGCCTAAGCTGATCTCAGACGCTACTGCAGTGCGTTGATTCGCCGTTCACATATTTAAGGTGCTTGGGAGAGAGATGATGAAAATAATTCAGATGGTATGCGGCGCAGTTCTGGCCATGGCGCTGGCGGCCTGTGGTGGCGGTGGTGGCAGTGCCGGCAAGCCGATGGGGTCCTCGGTCAACGGCTATGTGGATCCCAGCATGTCACCAGTCAATGGGTCGATTACGCTAGCGGTGATCGATAACGTCGGCACCTCGGTGACCAAAGTCACCTTTGGCGGACAAACCTTGCAAGCAACTTATCTCAACGCCTCGGGTGCGCCGATCAAAGGTGCACGGATTGCTTTTTCAGTGACTTCGGGGACGGGGGTGGTATTGGGCGGCGACTCGGCGCTAACGAATGAGTCCGGCGTTGCAACCCTGCCGGTGCGTTCCGGTGGATCGTCTGTCGCCGGTGTCGCCACCGTATCTGCCACAGCAGACAGCATTACATCCTCGGTGAATTTTGTGCTCTCGCCGGAGGGCAGCGATGTGCTGTCCATGTCTTTGGTTACCGCCAGTGGCGCAGCCACCAGCAATGTGAATTTTGGTGGTGGGCAAAAAATTCGTGCTGTCTATACCAACGCCAACGGAACCCCCTTAGCCGGGCGGGTGGTGAATTTTGCGATTAGCTTCGGGTCGGGTGCGGTGCTCGGTTCAGGCTCTGCGCTCACCGATGCCTCGGGCGTAGCATTTATTGGCGTAGACGCCACCGACGCGAAAGTGTCGGGAGCTGTTACGGTCACTGCCAGTAATGCATCTGTCACTGGCCTGCTCAATTTTCGGATTGTGGGCGGAGGATCCTCGACGCTCAGTCTCTTTTTAGTTGATGCGGCGGGCAATCCCACTACGTCCACTGGCTACCAAACTGGCCAACGCATCCGCGCTTTGTACCGCGACGAGACCGGAAATCCTATCGCCAGCGCTACCGTGAGCTTTTCGGTAAGCAAAGGGATAGAGGGTGCCAAGCTGGCAGGTTCATCGGCTCTGACCGACGCCAATGGGGTGGCGTATGTGGGGATTAGCTCTACCGGACCCACCGCTGCGGGCGCTGCCACGGTCAATGCAACGGCTGGCAGTAGCAGTAGCAATATCGATTTTGCGGTGACTGCCGAGGGCAGTCCAACTTTGACCTTGGTGCTGGAGAACTCGACCAGTGGAAGTGTTCCGACCGTGAGTTATGGCGGCGGTCAGCGCATCCGCGCGCTGTACTTGTCTGCCGCAGGTACACCTATCGTCAACGCCCTGGTCAAGTTTTCCACGGGCGGCTCCACCGATTTCACGGTGGTCAGCGCAGCCATAACCGACGCCAGGGGCTTTGCGTATGCCGACGTCGCGCCCGTCAGCGCCACGACCGTCGGCGGGGCAACGGTACAAGCCTTTGTGGGCACGGTCGTCGGGATGCTCAATGTTTCCGTAAAGACCAAGGCCGCCGGGCTGAACAAGCTGACGCTCTCGGTGGTCGATAAAAATCGCGTGGCGCTTGCTTCGCCGGCGATCAGTTACAACGGAGGGCAGCTTATCCGCGCGGTGTATATCGATAGCGAGGGAAACCCCGTCGCAAATACGACGGTGAGTTTTAAGGTGACCATGGGTGCAGCTGGGATGACGCTGCAAAGGAGCTCGGGCCTGAGCGATGCCGACGGTACCGTGTATGTCGCGATCAATCCGGTAGACCCCACGGTATCTGGCGCGGCAACGGTCAGCGCTACGGCGGGCAATGCGAGCAGTACGGTTGACTTTGCAGTGAATGCCCAGGGCAGCCCCACCCTGACCTTGACATTGGAAAATTCGGCCAACGCCATTGTTCCGACGGTCAGCTTTGGCGGTGGGCAGCGCATCAAGGCGGTTTACCGGGCGGCCGATGGCAGCGCCATCGCCAATGCAGTGGTCAAGTTTTCGAGCTCTTCGGCCACCGATTTGATCATCGTCAGTTCCGCATTGACAAACGACAAAGGGGAAGCCTTTATCGATGTGAGCCCTGCAAACGCCTCCACGGCCGCTGCAGTCACCGTGACCGGCTGGGTGAGCAATGTGGTGTCCATACTCAACGTGTCTATCAAGACGCCGGTACAAGTGCCCAATGTCCTGGCATTGGAGCTCTCCGATGTCAACGGCGTGCAAAAGTCTTCCGCGTTGAAGTTTGGTGCAAATCAGTTGCTCCGCTTTAGCTACAAGAAAGGTGATGGCAGCCCGATCGCGGGCGTGCGGGTGACCTTCGCCGTCACAGCGGGGCCTACCTTGGCGTCTTTGCAAGCAGATTCAGCCTTAACCGGTGCGGACGGAATCGCCACGGTAGGCATCAATTCCAGCAGTGCGGTAGCGGTTGGCGCCGCCACCGCGAGTGCGACGGTAACCGTGGGCACGACGCCATTGAGCACAACTTTGGACTTTGCCGTTGCGGCCACTGCCGTCAATCTGGAAGCCTTCACCTTGGGCTCCCAAAGCCTGGCCTCCGGTGCCACCACCTCGGTGTCGATCAAGGCGAAGGCCGGTGGCGTTGCGGTCAGCGGTGTTCCGATCAGTCTTAGCGCTGATTGCGGCTCGCTGAGTCCCGCGATTGCACTGACCAATGGCAGCGGGCAGGCGACTTCCACTTATTCCTCACTCAAGGCCGATGGCACCTCGTGCAGCGGCAGCGTCAAACTCTCGGCGACTGCGTCTGGCAGCACGCTGGATGCGCCCGAACTTTCGGTGGCGGCGCCCGTTGCGAGCGCGGTGAACTTTGTATCGGCTTCCTCGCCGGTGATTTATGTGCAGGGCTCGGGAGCGAGCACGCAGGCGACGCTGAAGTTCAAGGTCTTAGACGCAACAGGAGCCATCTATCCGAATGCAACTGTCACTGCGGCAATTACCGCGAATCCGGGAGGTGTCGGCCTCAATGCTGCGGGCTCCACAGCACCTTTGACCTTGACAAGCGACAGTTTGGGCTTGGTGAACTTTCAAATTTATGCAGGAACCGTGCCTGGGCCGGTTCAAGTCAAAGTCAGTCTCAATGACTTGGCGTACGCTTTTTCCAGCAATATCACCGTGCAATCAGGCCCGCCGGCCCAAGACCGCTTCAGCCTGAGTGCAGCCAGCTACAACCTGGAGGGGCAGGACATCGATGGAATCACTACGACGCTGACCATCCGGGTCGCCGACCGGCAAGGCAATGCGGTGCCGGACGGAACCGTCATTAATTTCACATCCGGCGGCGGACAAATTCAACCTAGTTGCGCTACTACCAAGGCTAACGGCATTTCATCGTGCTCGGTAACTTTTTCCAGCCAGCAGCCCCGGCCTGCGGCGCAGTATGGAAGAGTTCCGATTTTGGCGTTTGCGGAGGGCGTCAAAATCTATGTTGACAACAATCGCAACAACAGCTTTGACGTCGGCGCAGACACGCTGACCGACATGGGCGACGCTTACCGTGACGACAACGAGAACGGTAGCTACGACGCTGGGGAGTTTGTGTTGCCTCGCGGAGGTATTGATTCTTGTCCTACGGGTGCAGGGGGTGTACCTGCAAGGTCCAACACCTGCGATAGCCGGACCGCAGCGACCACCGTGCGCAGGCAGATTGTGCTGTTGATGGCCACCAGCAAAGCAGAGTTTTCAGAGTGGACAAGTCCTGCCAGTGCGGCAAGTTTTAGAGTCAACAGCACCACGGCCTGTGAAGACGGTTCAAAGTGTCTGCCGTTGGCGAGCGGAACACGCTTAAGTGCGACCACGTCAAAAGTTGCTGAATGCGTCGCCGCAACACCGGTACCCGAGGTGGTTAGCGCGGTTGCGTCTACCTTAGATCGCAATGCCCAACTTGGTTCCTTTCACTCGGTTTTGCTGACACCCACAGACGGCAAGACTTGCTCAGGAAAGACCCTGAGTATTACCGCAACATCACCCTCCGGGGTGGTGTCCATGGGAAATTACATCATCCCCTAAGTCGGGCGCCGCAAACGCCCCCGTAAAATCCCTCAGGCGGCCGGCAACGACCGCCTTTTTTCTTGATGTGCCACCATCGCGCTTTACTTTCAATCGAGCAAATACATACGTGCTTTCACTCGTAGGCCTTCCAGGATCCGGAAAATCGACCGTCGGCCGTCAGTTGGCCCGACGACTGCAATTGCCGTTTGCCGACGCCGACCAGGCCATCGAGCAGCGCCTGGGCTGCCCCATCCGCGAGTTTTTTGAGCGCGAGGGCGAAGCGCGGTTTCGCGACATCGAGCAGGAAGTGATCGCCCAACTTTGCGCGAGCCACCAAGGTGTGCTCGCTACCGGCGGTGGTGCGGTGTTGCGGCCCGAGAACCGGGCGCAGTTGCGTGCAGCTGGCGCAGTGGTCTACCTCAAATCGCAACCTGAGGACCTGATGCGCCGTTTGCGCCACGACAGCAAGCGCCCGCTCTTGCAGGTGGCCGATCCCATGGCTGCCTTGCGCCTCTTGCAAGCCCAACGCGACCCGCTATACCGTGAGACCGCGCACTTCGTGGTGGAAACTGGTCGACCGTCGGTGGGAAGCCTGGTCAACCTGATCTTGGCGCAGCTCGAGCTCTCACCCCCGCAGGACCTAAACTCGCCGCCATGAACTCCCCGCTTTTGCACACTTTGACCATCGCGCTGGGCGCGCGCAGCTACCCCATCAGCATCGGCAGCGATTTGCTAGCCTCGCCGGCCACCTTCGCCGGCCTGCCAGCCGCCAGCACCGCGCTCATCGTGAGCAACACCACGGTGGCACCGCTTTATGCGGCAGCGCTTTACAGCGCTTTGCAGCCGCATTACTGCGATGTGCACACCTTGTCGCTGCCCGATGGCGAAGCCTACAAGACGTGGGAAACGCTCAACCAGATTTTTGACTGCCTGCTCTCGCACGGCTGCGACCGCAAGACGGTGCTTTTTGCGCTAGGCGGCGGCGTGGTGGGCGATATGACCGGCTTTGCCGCTGCCAGCTATATGCGCGGCGTGCCCTTTGTGCAGATTCCGACCACCTTGCTCGCCCAGGTGGACTCCTCGGTGGGGGGCAAAACCGGCATCAACCATCCTTTGGGCAAAAACATGATCGGCGCTTTTTACCAGCCCGAGCGCGTAGTCTGCGACTTGTCTCTCTTGGCGACCCTGCCTGCCCGCGAATTGGCTGCTGGCTTGGCCGAAGTCATCAAGTACGGCCCGATTGCCGATATGGCCTTTCTCGATTGGATCGAAGCGCACACCAGCGCGCTGCTTGCGGGCGATGTGCAGGCCCTGGCCCACGCCGTGCGCCGCAGCTGTGAAATCAAGGCCGAAGTGGTCGGCCAGGACGAAAGGGAAGGCGGCTTGCGCGCGATCTTGAATTTTGGCCACACCTTTGGGCACGCCATCGAGGCGGGCATGGGCTATGGCCAGTGGCTGCATGGGGAGGCCGTAGCCTGCGGCATGGTCATGGCGGCGCATTTGTCCCAGGCGCTGGGTTTGGTGGACGCCACTTTTGTGGCGCGGCTCACGCGCATCATCGCCGCCTTTGGTTTGCCGGTGCGCGGCCCGATGCTGGACGCGAACGACAACGCCGGGCGCTATCTGGAGCTGATGCGTGTTGACAAAAAAGCCCAGGACGGCGCCATCCGCTTTGTCGTGGTGGACGGCAGCGGCCAGGCCTTGCTGCGCGGCGCCAGCGACGCGCAGGTGCGCACCGTGATCGACCTTTGCTGCGTGCCCTGATGCTGGCGCCTTACGCCAGCGACCCGGCCCGCACGCGTGGGCGCCGGTTTGCGCAAAGCCCGGCACCCTCGCGCAGCGAGTTCCAGCGCGACCGCGATCGCATCGTGCACTCCACTGCTTTTCGGCGGCTGGTGTACAAAACCCAGGTGTTTCTGAACCACGAGGGCGATTTGTTCCGCACGCGCCTGACGCACTCTTTAGAGGTCGCGCAGTTGGGCCGCTCAATGGCGCGCACTTTGGGGCTGAACGAAGATTTGGTCGAGGCCGTCGCCTTGGCGCACGACCTGGGCCACACGCCTTTTGGCCACGCCGGCCAGGACGCGCTGCACGACTGCATGCAAGCTTACGGCGGCTTCGAGCACAACCTGCAAAGCCTGCGCGTGGTCGATCACCTGGAGCAGCGTTACCCCGACTTTGACGGCCTGAACCTGTGTTTCGAAACCCGTGAAGGTATTTTGAAGCACTGCGGGCGCCGCAACGCGCAGCTGTTAGAAAGTCAGGAGCACGCCTACGCCGACGGCCTGGGCGGGGTAGGTGTCCGTTTTTTAGAGCGTAGCAGCCCCAGTTTGGAGGCCCAACTGTGTAACCTGGCCGACGAGATTGCCTACAACGCCCACGATATCGACGACGGCGTGCGCTCTGGCCTCATCCGCCTGGAGCAGGTGCAAGAAGTCCCCCTGTTTGGCCGCTTTAGCGCGCAATCGGCGCAGGCGCATCCGGCACTAGCGCACAGCGGCAATGCCCGGCGCTGGCTTTATGAAACCGTGCGCCTGATGCTCAGCAGCCAGGTGTACGACCTGATCGACAGCACCCAAGCCGCCCTGCGCCAAAGCCAGCCGGCCGATTTACAGGCAGTGCGCCGTAACCCGGTACTGGTGCAATTTAGCCCGGCAATGCAGCAAGACATCGTGCAGATGAAGGCCTTTTTGTTCAGCGCCCTCTACCGCCACCCGCAAGTGGTGCACACCATGGAAGGCGCCATGCAGGTGGTGCGCGAGCTTTTTGCCGCCTACTTGGCCGACCCGGCGCAAATGAAAGCGGGCAGTGCCGACGCCGGCCCAGCCCTGGCCTTTGCGCCGACGCTGGAACGCAGCGTGGCCGACTATATTGCGGGCATGACCGACCGCTTCGCCAGCAAAGAACACCAGCGCCTGACCGGCCGAAAGTTGCTGCCGTGAGCCCCGCCAGCGCGGGCGATTCGGCGGTGCTTGTCGCCATGGAGGGCTGGCTTTCCCGCGCCGTCATTGGCCTGAACCTCTGCCCGTTTGCGAAAGCGGTGCAGGTGCGTGGCCAAATCCGCTGCGCGGTGAGCCGCGCCACTGACGAAGAAGCGCTGCTCGATGAGCTGGCCCAGGCGCTGCAATTTCTGCAAGCCTGCGATCGCCAGCAGTGCGAGACCACCTTGCTTGTGCTGCCGACGCTGCTGGCCGACTTTTGGGAGTTCAACCAATTTTTAAAGCGTACGGATCGCCTGTTGCGCCAATTGGGCTTGGAAGGCGTTTTTCAGATCGCCAGCTTCCATCCGGATTTTGAGTTTGGCGACGCGCCTGCCGGCGATATGGGCCACTTCAGCAACCGCGCACCCTACCCGACGCTGCATTTGCTGCGCGAAGACAGCATTGAAGAAGCGATGGCATCCTTCCCCGATGCGGCCTCGATATATGAGCGCAATATGGCTACTTTGCGCGCTCTGGGGCCGCAAGGATGGGCGGCGCTGGGGGTGGGCAAGGACGCGAGCCCGATCGAACCTGCGCCAACGGGGCAGGGCGCATGACAGCATCCTCCCCAAGCGCCGCTTCCGAGTCCATCCTGAGCCCCGCGGTTGCACAGGCGCTGCGCCCGGGCCAGTCGGTCGCGCTGTTGCAGCAATTGCACATCCTCACCCGCGAGGGCCAACTCAACCAGGACTCGCGGCGCAAGCTCAAGCAGGTTTACCACCTGTTTCAGTTCATCGAAAAACTGCTTGTGCAAATCGAAGCCGACGTTCCCCCTGGCCCGCACGGCCTGGCGGTGGCCGACCATGGCGCAGGCAAGTCCTATTTGGGTTTCATTCTCTACGACTTGTTTTTCAAGGCGCGCGACCGTGGCTGGGTCTATGGCGTGGAGACGCGGCCCGAACTGGTGGAGTCTGCACGCCAGTTGGCCCAGCGCTGCGGCTTTGGGCGCATGGGTTTTGTCAACCTGAGCGTGGCCGAATCCATCGGCTCTGAACTGTTGCCCGCGCAGATCGACCTGGTTACGGCGCTGCACGCCTGTGACAGTGCCACCGACGACGCCATCGCCTTTGGCCTGGCCAAAAAGGCCCGCGCCATGGCCTTGGTGCCGTGCTGCCAGGCCGAGGCAGCGCGCCACCTGGGCGGCAACCGCGCCCTGATGCTGGGCCGCACCCCGCTGGCCGAACTGTGGCGCCACCCACTGCATGCCCGCGAGATGGGCAGCCAAATCACCAACGTCATGCGCTGCCTGTACCTGCAGGCCCAGGGCTACCAGGTGACGGTGACCGAGCTGGTGGGGTGGGAACACAGCATGAAAAACGAACTCATCATCGCCCGCTACACCGGCCAGAAAATGCGCTTAGCCGCCCAGCGCCTAACCGACATTGCAGAACAATTCGGCCTGGAAACCTTGCTTGACACACGGTTTACTTTGCCCATTGACAATCCCTGATCTGAGACCCCGCAGGGTCTTGCCTCTTTTTTGACTATTTTTTTCGGAGCTTTCACATGAAAACTTGGACCTCTTGCGCCTTGGGCCTGACATTGCTGGCCGCGCTGGGTGGCTGCGCCACCAGCAGCCCCGACGTCATTCGCCGCCAGGACACGCAAACCATGTCGCAGGTGCAGGACGCGGTGGTGATTACCGTGCGCACTGTCACCGTGGATGGCAACCAAACGGGCATGGGCGCAGCCGTGGGTGGCGTGGTGGGCGCACTTGCGGGAAGCGCAGGCAGCAGCGTGCAGCGCGAGCAAAACGCCTTGGGCTTGCTCGCTGGTGTGGCCGGCGCCGTGGCGGGCAATGCCATCGAGCGCATGGGTACGCGCGAGGAGGCGCTCGAAGTGATTGTGCAACTGCGCAACGGCGAGCGCCGTGCCATCGTCCAGGCCAAAGGCAGCGAAATGCTGGCCGCCGGTGACCCGGTCATCATCGTCACCACCGGCAACAAAGTGCGCGTGAGCAAAGCGCCCCGATAAACAGGCCCAATGGCACGCCTTCCCCGCCTGACGCTGGCTGGCCACGTCCACCACATCATCCAGCGCGGTAACAATGGGCAGGCGGTTTTTGTCGACACGGCCGATTACCAGCGCATGCTCGAGCTGCTGCGCCAGCAGGCGCAGGCCTGCCAGGTGGCCGTGCATGGCTATGTGCTCATGCCCAACCACTTTCACGTGCTGGCCACGCCCCAAGAGGACACCGGTCTGGCGCGCATGATGCAGGCCCTGGGTCGCAGCTATGTGCGCTACTTCAACCAAAGACACCAGCGCAGCGGCACTTTGTGGGAGGGCCGCTACCGCTGCACCGTGCTGCAGCCCGAGCGCTATGTTTTGCCCTGTATGGTGTACATCGACCTGAACCCAGTACGCGCTGGCCTATGCCAACAGGCGCAGGACTACGCCTGGTCGTCCTACGGACATTACAGCGGCGCGCGGGCCGACCCGCTGGTCAGCGCGCACCCGCAGGCCTGGGCGCTGGGCAACACGCCGTTTGCCCGCGAAGCGCGCTATGCCGAACTCGTGCAGTCGGGTGTGGACAGCGCCAGCCAGGCGGCCCTGACCGATGCCGCTTTGCGCGGATGGGCGCTGGGCGATGCGCAATTTGTTGCAAATTTGCAAAAACTGACGCCACGCCGCGTCAGCAAAGGGCAGGCGGGGCGACCCCTCGCGTCAAAGACGCCTTAAGCCGCGCTCGGGTGCGCGAGGGCCACCCCGATTGACTTATCTGTCCCTATTTTTAGATGCCTAAACCTACCCATTAATATAAATGGAGTCTGACCCCAATTGAATTTTTCGTGAAAAATGCTGCAATGCATTATTCTTGCAACCCTTTTGTCATTTTCAGGAGCAGCGTATGGGCACGGCCGCCGAGATCGCACATTTGCAAGAACACGGTTTGTATTCGGGCCAGAACGAGCATGACGCCTGCGGCGTGGGCTTTGTGGCCCACATCCGGGGCGAGAAAAGCCACAGCATCGTCAGCAACGCGCTCAAGATTCTCGAAAACCTCGACCACCGGGGCGCCGTAGGCGCGGACAAGCTCATGGGCGACGGCGCCGGCATCCTGATTCAGCTGCCCGACGCGCTGTACCGCGCGGAAATGGCCACCCAGGGCGTGCAGTTGCCCGCCGCTGGTGAATACGGCGTGGGCATGATTTTTCTACCCAAAGAGCGCGCATCGCGTCTGGCCTGCGAACAAGAGATGGAGCGCGCCATCAAAGCCGAGGGCCAGGTGCTTTTAGGTTGGCGCGATGTGCCGGTCAACGCCGACATGCCCATGTCGCCCACCGTGCGCGAGAAAGAGCCCATCATCCGCCAGGTGTTTATCGGGCGCGGCAACGATGTCATCGTGCAAGACGCCCTCGAGCGCAAGCTCTATGTGATTCGCAAAACCGCCAGCGCCGCCATTCAGCACCTCAACCTCAAGCACAGCAAGGAATACTACGTCCCGAGCATGTCCAGCCGCACGGTGATTTACAAAGGCTTGCTGCTGGCCGACCAGGTAGGCACGTATTTCTACGATCTGCAGGACGTGCGCTGCATGTCTGCACTGGGCCTGGTGCACCAGCGTTTTTCTACCAACACTTTCCCCGAGTGGCCGCTGGCCCACCCCTACCGCTATGTGGCGCACAACGGCGAGATCAATACCGTCAAAGGCAATTACAACTGGATGAAAGCCCGCGAAGGCGTGATGTCTTCGCCGGTACTCGCTGCCGACCTGAAAAAGCTGTATCCCATCAGCTTTGCCGGCCAGTCTGACACCGCTACTTTTGACAACTGCCTGGAATTGCTGACCATGGCCGGCTACCCCATCAGCCAGGCCATGATGATGATGATCCCCGAGCCCTGGGAAAACCACAGCACCATGGACGAGCGCCGCCGCGCTTTTTACGAGTACCACGCCGCCATGCTTGAGCCCTGGGATGGCCCGGCCTCCATCGTGTTCACCGACGGCCGCCAGATCGGCGCCACCCTGGACCGCAACGGCCTGCGCCCCTCGCGCTATTGCATTACCGACGATGACCTGGTCATCATGGGCTCGGAATCCGGCGTGCTGCCGGTGCCGGAAAACAAAATCGTGCGCAAATGGCGCTTGCAGCCGGGCAAGATGTTCCTGATCGATCTGGAACAAGGCCGCATGATCGACGACGAAGAGCTCAAATCCGGCCTGGCCAACAGCCGCCCTTACAAGCAGTGGATAGAGAACCTGCGCATCAAAATCGACAATATCGCCCCCGCCCAAGCCCCAACGCCCGCCTTGGCGCACCCCGACACCTTGCTAGACCGCCAGCAGGCTTTTGGCTACACCCAAGAAGACCTCAAGTTCCTGATCGCGCCCATGGCCGCCAATGGCGAAGAAGCCCTGGGCTCTATGGGCAACGACAGCCCCTTGGCTGTGCTCAGCGACAAAAACAAGCCGCTGTACAACTACTTCAAGCAGCTCTTTGCCCAGGTGACCAACCCGCCGATCGACCCGATCCGCGAGGCCATCGTCATGTCTTTGGTGTCCTTTGTCGGCCCCAAACCCAATTTGCTGGACATCAACCAGGTCAACCCGCCGATGCGCCTGGAGGTGGCCCAGCCGGTGCTCGATTTCACCGACATGGCCAAGCTGCGTGATATCGAGCGCCACACCCAGGGCAAGTTCCGCAGCTATACGCTGGACATCACTTACCCGCTGGCCTGGGGCCACGAAGGCGTGGAAGCCAAGCTGGCGTCCTTGTGCGCTGAAGCCGTGGACGCCATCAAGAGCGGTAACAACATCCTGATCGTCAGCGACCGCGCCATGGGCGCCACCCAGGTGGCCATTCCGGCCTTGCTGGCGCTCTCGGCCATCCACCAGCACCTGGTGCTCGAAGGCTTGCGCACCACCGCCGGTTTGGTGGTGGAGACGGGCAGCGCCCGCGAGGTGCACCACTTTGCGGTACTGGCCGGCTACGGCGCAGAAGCGGTACATCCCTACCTGGCGATGGAAACTCTGGCGCAGATGAGCGCGGGCCTGCCCGGTGCCCTGAGCGCCGAAAAAGCCATTTACAACTACGTCAAAGCCGTGGGCAAAGGTCTGTCCAAAATCATGTCCAAAATGGGTGTGAGCACGTACATGAGCTACTGCGGCGCGCAGTTGTTCGAAGCCATTGGTTTGTCCAGCGAAACCGTCAGCAAATACTTCACCGGCACCCCCAGCCGCGTTGAAGGCATCAGCGTGTTTGACATTGCCGAAGAGGCCATCCGCACGCACAAACTGGCTTACGGCAAAGACCCGGTGCTGGCCAATGCGCTGGATGCAGGCGGCGAGTACGCCTGGCGCGTGCGCGGCGAGGAGCATATGTGGACGCCCGACGCCATCGCCAAGCTGCAGCACAGCACGCGTGCCAATAACTGGAACACCTACAAGGAATACGCCCAGATCATCAACGACCAAAGCCGGCGCCAGGTCACGCTGCGTGGCCTCTTTGAGTTCCGCATTGATCCGGCCAAGGCCATCCCGGTCGACGAGGTCGAGCCGGCCTCGGAAATCGTTAAACGCTTTGCCACGGGCGCCATGTCGCTGGGCTCTATTTCCACCGAGGCACACAGCACTTTGGCCGTGGCCATGAACCGCATTGGCGGCAAGAGCAATACCGGCGAAGGCGGCGAAGACCCGCTGCGCTACCGCAACGAGCTCAAAGGCATCCCTATCCAGCAAGGCCAGACCATGTCCGACCTGCTGGGCAAAGAGATTTTTGAGGTCGACTACGCCTTGCAAGCGGGCGACTCCATGCGCTCCAAGATCAAGCAGGTGGCCTCGGGCCGCTTTGGCGTGACCACCGAGTATCTGGTCAGCGCCGACCAGATTCAGATCAAGATGGCCCAGGGCGCCAAGCCGGGCGAGGGCGGCCAGTTGCCCGGCGGCAAAGTGTCCGAGTACATCGGCAAGCTGCGCTACTCGGTTCCCGGCGTGGGCCTGATTTCGCCCCCGCCGCACCACGATATTTATTCAATTGAAGACCTGGCCCAGCTGATCCACGACCTGAAAAATGTGGCGCCGCATTCGGGCATCAGCGTCAAGCTCGTCTCCGAGATCGGCGTGGGCACCATTGCCGCCGGCGTAGCCAAGTGCAAAGCCGACCATGTGGTGATCGCCGGCCATGATGGCGGCACGGGCGCCTCGCCCTGGTCGTCCATCAAACACGCGGGCAGCCCCTGGGAAATCGGCCTGGCCGAAACCCAGCAAACCCTGGTGCTCAACCGCTTGCGCAGCCGCATCCGCGTGCAGGTCGATGGCCAGATGAAAACCGGCCGCGACGTGGCCATTGGCGCTTTGCTCGGTGCCGATGAATTCGGCTTTGCTACAGCGCCGCTGGTGGTCGAGGGCTGCATCATGATGCGCAAATGCCACCTCAACACCTGCCCTGTGGGCGTGGCCACGCAAGACCCGGTGCTGCGCAAAAAGTTCTCGGGCAAGCCCGAGCATGT
Source organism: Comamonas sp. lk (assembly GCA_945861345.1). Lineage (GTDB taxonomy): Bacteria > Pseudomonadota > Gammaproteobacteria > Burkholderiales > Burkholderiaceae_C > Allorhodoferax. Next base: position 122,806 of record CAMATX010000001.1, on the reverse strand, counting down.
GGTCAATTACTTCTTCTTTATTGCCGAAGAAGTGCGCCACATCATGGCCCAGCTGGGCATCCGCAAGTTTGACGACTTGATCGGCCGCGCCGACCTGCTCGACATGCGCCAAGGCATAGACCACTGGAAATCGCGCGGCCTGGACTTTGGCCGCTTGTTTGCCCAGCCGCAGGTCAGCGCCCAGGTGGCCCGCTACCAGACCGAAACCCAAGACCACGGTCTGGAAAGAGCCCTGGATGTGCGCCTGATCGAGAAAAGCCGCGCCGCTATTGACAAAGGCGAGCGCGTGCAGTTCATGGAAGTGGCGCGCAACGTCAATCGCTCGGTGGGCGCCATGCTCTCGGGCGCGCTGACCAAAGTGCATCCCGAAGGCTTGGCCGATGACAGCATCCGCATCCAGCTCGAAGGCACGGGCGGGCAGTCTTTTGGCGCGTTTTTGTGCAACGGCATCACGCTCTACCTGATTGGCGACGCCAACGACTACACCGGCAAAGGCCTCTCGGGCGGACGCGTGGTGGTGCGCCCGAGCATCGACTTTCGCGGCGACGCGGTGCGCAACACCATCGTGGGCAACACCGTGATGTATGGCGCCACCAGTGGCGAGGCTTTTTTCAGCGGCGTCGCTGGCGAACGCTTCGCGGTGCGCTTATCGGGCGCCACCGCCGTCGTCGAAGGCACGGGAGACCATGGCTGTGAATACATGACGGGCGGCACCGTGGCCGTGCTCGGCCTGACCGGACGCAACTTTGCCGCCGGTATGAGCGGGGGCATTGCCTATGTGTACGACGAGGATGGCCAGTTTGCCAGTCGCTGCAATACCGCCATGGTCAGCCTGGAGTCGGTGCTCAGCAGCCGCGAGCAGGAAATCCAGGTCGACAAAGCCGTGTGGCACCGTGGCCAAAGCGACGAGGCGCAGCTGCGCAAGTTGCTCGAAGACCACAACCGTTGGACCGGCAGCAAGCGCGCCCGCGCCCTGCTGGACGACTGGGAGAGCGCACGCGGCAAGTTCATCAAGGTTTTCCCCTTGGAGTACAAGCGTGCGCTGGCCGAAATCCACGCTGCCAAAGCGGCCGCCCCCGCGTCGGCGCCGGCCAAACCCAAGCGCGCCGCCGCTGCCGCGCGCTAAGCGCGCGGACCCAACCGACACCACCGATCACACAGGACCAGCACCATGGGAAAAGTTACCGGATTCATGGAATTTGAGCGCATCGAGGAGGGCTACCAGGCGGTGGCCACGCGCGTCAAGAACTACAAAGAATTTGTTATTGGGCTCGACGCCGAGCAGGCCAAAATTCAAGGCGCGCGCTGCATGGACTGCGGCACCCCGTTTTGCAATAGCGGCTGCCCGGTCAACAACATCATTCCCGATTTCAACGACCTGGTGTTCCAGGGCGACTGGAAGCAGGCCATTGAGGTTTTGCACAGCACCAATAATTTCCCCGAATTTACCGGCCGCATCTGCCCCGCGCCCTGCGAGGCGGCCTGCACGCTCAATGTGAATGACGAGGCGGTTGGCATCAAGTCCATAGAACACGCCATCATCGACCGCGCCTGGGCCGAAGGCTGGGTACAGCCCCAGCCCGCAGCGGTGCAGACCGGTAAAAAAGTGGCCGTGGTGGGCTCAGGCCCTGCGGGCATGGCGGCAGCCCAGCAACTGGCGCGGGCCGGCCATGCGGTGACTTTGCTGGAGAAAAACGACCGCGTCGGCGGCTTGCTGCGCTACGGCATTCCGGATTTCAAGATGGAAAAGTCGCACATCGACCGACGCATGGCCCAATTGCAGGCCGAAGGCGTCACCGTGCGCACCGGCGTTTTGGTGGGCGAATGGCCCCAAGACTCCAAGGTCACCAACTGGGCCAAAGAAAGCATCACGGCAAAGCAGCTGCAAAAGGACTTTGACGCCGTGCTGCTGACCGGTGGCTCTGAGCAGTCGCGCGATTTGCCGGTGCCCGGGCGCGAGCTGGACGGCATCCATTTCGCCATGGAATTCTTGCCCCAGCAAAACAAACTCAACGCCGGCGACAAAGTCCCGGGCCAGTTGCGCGCGGACGGCAAGCACGTCATCGTCATCGGTGGTGGCGATACCGGCTCGGACTGCGTGGGCACCTCCAACCGCCATGGTGCGGCCAGTGTGACCCAATTTGAAGTCATGCCCCAGCCGCCCGAAGTGGAAGACCGTCCGCTCACCTGGCCGTATTGGCCCCTCAAAATGCGCACCAGCTCCAGCCACGAAGAGGGCTGCGTGCGCGAATTCGCAGTCTCGACCAAGTCTTTTGCCGGTGAAAAAGGCAAAGTCAAAAGTCTGACCACCGTCGAGGTGGAAATGAAAGAGGGCAAGCTGGTCGAAGTTGCCGGCACCGAAAAGACCTACCAAGCCGATTTGGTCTTGCTGGCCATGGGCTTTGTGCATCCGGTTGCCAGCGTTTTGGACGCTTTTGGCGTGGCCAAAGACGCCCGCGCCAACGCCAAAGCCAGCACCGAGGGCCAGGGCGCCTATGCCACCAACGTGGCCAAAGTGTTTGCTGCCGGCGATATGCGCCGTGGCCAGTCGCTGGTGGTCTGGGCCATCCGCGAGGGCCGCCAGGCGGCCCACGCCGTCGATGCATTTTTGATGGGCCAGAGCGACCTGCCGCGCTGATGCGACCGCGCCCGGCGGCAAACCGGGCGTAAAACTGTGCAAAGACGCCAGCCAAGCAAGGGTTTCCCCTGTGGTTTGGGCCTGCGCGTCACGGCGATCCCTTATGATGGCCGGTTACTTATTGAGACCATGCCGGCCGTTCTTGACCCCCTCGTAAAAATCGACAACCTGACATTCGGGTACAGCGAACGCGTTGTCCTGGAGGGCACGTCGTTCCATATTCCTAGGGGCAAGGTGACGGCGCTCATGGGCGCCAGCGGCGGGGGGAAAACCACCTTGCTGCGCCTGATCGGCGGGCAAATCCGCGCCCAGGCGGGCCAGATTTTGTTCGACGGCCAAGACATTGGTGCCATGAACCAGACAGCCCTGTACAGCGCCCGCCGGCGCATGGGCATGCTGTTTCAGTTTGGCGCTTTGTTTGCGGATTTGTCGGTTTTTGACAACGTCGCCTTCCCCTTGCGTGAGCACACCGATCTGGCAGAAAACCTGATCCGTGACATCGTGCTCATGAAGTTAGATGCCGTCGGTTTGCGCGGCGCCCGTGATCTGATGCCCAGCGAAGTCTCTGGCGGCATGGCCCGGCGCATTGCGCTGGCGCGCGCTATTGCCTTGGACCCCGAGCTGGTGATGTACGACGAGCCGTTTTCCGGCCTGGACCCGATCTCGCTCGGTACGGCGGCCCACCTGATCCGCCAGCTCAATGACACCATGGGCCTGACCAGCGTGTTTGTGTCGCACGAGCTGGAGCAAACCTTTGGCATCGCCGACCATGTGGTGATTTTGGCCAACGGCCGCGTCGCCACCGAGGGCACGCCCGAGCATGTGCGCCAAAGCACCGATCCGCTGGTCTACCAATATGTGCACGCCCTGGCCGACGGCCCGGTGCGCTTTCATTACCCGGCGCCACCGATGGCGCAGGATTTCGGAATCGGAGCGCGCTGATGCAGCCCCACGCCCTGGCCACCCTCGGTTTTGCCGTGCGCCGCAAGTTGGCCCACATTGGCTACGGCGCGCGCCTGTTTGTGCGCCTGCTGCTCACCGGCCCGGCCAGCTTGCAGCGCTTTGGCCTGATTCGCGACCAAATTCACTTCTTGGGCAATTTTTCGCTGGTCATCATTGCGTTTTCCGGCCTGTTTGTCGGCTTTGTGTTTGGCCTGCAGGGCTACTACACCTTGCAGCGTTACGGCTCCTCCGAGGCGCTGGGGCTTTTGGTGGCCCTTAGCCTGGTGCGCGAATTGGGGCCGGTAGTGACCGCCTTGCTTTTTGCCGGACGCGCCGGCACCTCGCTGACCGCCGAGATTGGCCTCATGAAAGCGGGCGAGCAAATCAGCGTCATGGAAATGATGGCCGTCGACCCGGTGCAGCGCGTGTTGGCGCCGCGTTTTTGGGGCGGCGTGATCGCCATGCCTTTGTTGGCGGCGGTGTTCAGCGCCATGGGCATTATTGGCGGCTGGGTGGTCGGCGTGGTGATGATTGGTGTGGACGCGGGCTCGTTTTGGAGCCAGATCCAAGGCGGCGTGGACGTCTGGCGCGACGTGGGCAACGGCGTCATCAAAAGCATTATTTTTGGGTTCACCGTGAGTTTTATCGCGCTTTTGCAGGGCTACGAGGCCCAGGCCACGCCCGAGGGTGTGGCCAGCGCCACCACCCGTACGGTGGTGATGGCCTCGCTCTCAGTCCTGGTTCTTGATTTTGTATTGACCGCGATGATGTTCACCATCTGACGCGCATTGAAGAAAGTATTCGCATGCAACGCTCTAAAAATGATGTCTGGGTTGGGCTTTTTGTGCTCATCGGCGCGGTGGCGATTTTGTTTTTGGCGCTGCAGTCGGCCAATTTGCTTAGCCTCAATTTCCAGTCCACCTACAAAGTGACCGCCAAGTTTGACAACGTCGGCGGCCTGAAAGCCAAAGCCGCCGTACGCAGCGCAGGCGTGGTGGTCGGTCGGGTGGAAAAAATCTTGTTTGACGACAAAAGCTTTCAGGCCACCGTGTACTTGTCCATGGAAAGCCGCTACGCATTTCCCAAGGACAGCTCGCTCAAGATCCTGACCAGCGGCTTGCTCGGCGAGCAGTACCTGGGCATCGAGGCCGGCTCCGAAGAGGCCACTTTGGCCAGTGGCGACACCATTGCCAGTACCCAATCGGCGGTTGTGCTCGAGAGCCTGATCAGCCAGTTTTTGTACAGCAAAGCGGCCAGCGGTGCCGGTCCTAAGCAAGGCGATTGATGGCAATTGCAATGCTGCCCGGCGTACGCGCCGGCCTGCGCCAGGGCTTGTTGGGGCTGGTTGTGGCGCTGGCCTGCGGGCTGAGCAGCGCCGCCACGCCCGCGCCCACGGACCCTTGGGAGCCGATGAACCGCGCGATTTACGGATTTAATGACGCCTTGGACCGCGTAGTGGTCAAACCCTTTATGCAGGTTTATGTCCAGGTCTTGCCGCACTGGGCGCGCCGGGGCGTGAACCATTTTTTTGGCAATCTCACGGATGTCTGGTCCGTGCCCAATAACGCCCTGGCGCTGCGGCCCAAGGCGACCGCTGACAGCATCAAACGGGTGGTGGTCAACAGCACCATCGGTGTTTTTGGCCTGATTGATGTCGCCTCCGAGTGGGACATCGACAAGCATCCCGCCGATGCAGGCGTCACCTTGGGGCGCTGGGGCATTGGGGCCGGCCCCTATGTGGTGCTGCCGTTTTTGGGCCCCCGCACCCTGCGCGAGGTGGCCATGCTGCCCGTGGACCGCTGGGGCAATGTGGCCAACCATGTCGATAGCGTCATCGCCCGTGATGCGCTCATGCTGATGAGCTTTATTGATCTGCGGGAAACCTATTTGCAAGCGGGCGACGTGATCAAAGCCGCCGCCCTGGACCCCTACACCTTTACCCGCGACTCCTATTTGCAACGCCAGCGCTATCTGCTCAATGGCGGTGACGATCCCGATCCGCCCGAAGACCAACCTTAAAATGCCGGTATTGCGCAGCCTCTTGGGGCCAGTGCCTTCGAAAACCTCAGGGAAAACTATGCATCACCGGATCTGGACTTTTTTTTGTGCCCTTGCGGCCAGCCTGCTGTTGCTGGGCGCCAACCCCGTGGCCCACGCCCAGGACGAGGCGCCGGACCTCTTTGTTAAGCGCATCTCGACCGATGTCCTTGAGACCATCAAGGCCGACAAAAGCATGCGCAGCGGCGATCTGGGCAAGGTCATTGCCTTGGTGGACACACGCATCATGCCGCACGTCGATTTCCAGCGCATGACCGCCTCGGCCGTCGGGCCGGGTTGGCGCCAGGCCAGCCCCGAGCAGCAAAAGCGATTGCAAGAGGAGTTCAAAATCTTGCTGGTGCGTACCTATTCGGGTGCGCTGTCGCAAATTAGCGACCAGACGATTTTTATCAAGCCTTTGCGCGCAGCGCCGGAGGACAAAGAAGTCATTGTGCGCAGCGAAGTGCGCGGCGGCAGCGACCCCATCCAGCTCGATTACCGCCTGGAAAAAACCCCGGGCCAGGGCGCAGGTTGGCGCATTTACAACCTCAATGTACTGGGCGTCTGGTTGGTCGAGACCTACCGCAGCCAGTTTGCCCAGGAAATCAATGCCAAAGGCATTGACGGCCTGATCGACTCGCTGGCCGCGCGCAACAAATCCAACAGCAAAAAGTCCTGACATGCTCAGCCTGCCCCAGCGTGTCACCCATGCGTTAGCCAATAGCTGCCTGGCGGCGCTGAGCGCGCAGTTGCCGCAAGCGCCCCAGCGCGTGGCTCTGGACGCGCAGCATTTGCAAGAATTTGATTCCTCAGTGCTCGCGGTCGTGCTCGAACTGCGCCGCATGTGCCTGGGCCTGAACAAAGAACTCGTGCTCACCGACGCACCCGAGCGCCTGCTGGCGCTGGCGCGCCTGTACGGCGTGCACGCTTTGTTAGTGCCGACGGCTCCGGCGAATGCCGCTTAATCCTTAGTCCTGTTGGCCGCGCCACCGGCGCGCAGGTCTTTCTGGCGGTCGCCGCCCGCGTCCGTGACCGGGGCGTAAAATTAACCGCTTATGCCCGCAATTTCCTTTCAGTCCATTTCCAAATCCTATACCTCGCCCAAAGGCCCCGCAGGCAGTACCTTTCTAGCCGTTGACCATGTCAGCCTGGACATCGAAGAGGGCGAATTCTTTGGTTTGCTTGGCCCCAACGGGGCCGGCAAGACCACCATGATCAGCATGCTCGCGGGCCTCACGCGCCCCAGCGGTGGTTCGGTCAGCGTCTTGGGCAGCGATGTGCAGCGCGACTACGCGCAGGCGCGCCGCAAGCTCGGCGTGGTGCCCCAGGAGCTGGTGTTCGATCCGTTTTTCAATATCCGCGAGGCTTTGCGCATCCAGTCGGGCTACTTCGGTGTGCGCAACAACGGCCCCTGGATCGACGAGCTGCTCGAGAGCCTGGGCCTGGCCGACAAGGCCCAAGCCAATATGCGCCAGCTCTCGGGCGGCATGAAGCGCCGCTTTTTGGTGGCCCAAGCGCTGGTGCACAAGCCGCCGGTGATCGTGCTGGACGAGCCGACCGCCGGCGTGGATGTCGAGCTGCGCCAAACCCTGTGGCAATTTATCGCCAAGCTCAACCAGCAAGGCCATACCGTGCTCCTGACCACCCACTATTTGGAAGAGGCCGAGGCCTTGTGCGGGCGCATTGCCATGCTCAAGTCGGGCCGCATCGTGGCGCTGGACCACACCAGCGAGTTGCTCAAGGCCGCCTCCAGCAATGTGCTGCGCTTCAAGGTCGATGGCCATTTGCCCCCGGAACTGGCGGCGCAGGCCCGTGTGACCGGGCGCATCGTGCAATTTCCGGCCAAAGAGGCGGTGGACATCGAGCGCTATTTGGCCGCCGTGCGCCAGGCCGGTTTGCTGGCCGAGGACGTCGAAATCCGCAAAGCCGACCTCGAAGACGTGTTCTTAGACGTCATGCAAAAACACGCCGGCAGCCAAGCGGCCAGCCAAGGAGCAGCGGCATGAACGGCTGGCAAACCCTGTTGTACAAAGAGATTCTGCGGTTTTGGAAAGTCGCGTTCCAGACCATCGCCGGCCCGGTGCTCACCGCCATGCTGTACATGCTGATTTTTGGCCACGCGCTCGAAGACCACGTGAAGGTCTACGACCAGGTGAGCTACACCGCATTTTTGGTGCCCGGCCTGGCCATGATGAGCTTGCTGCAAAACGCCTTTGCCAACAGCTCCTCCTCGCTGATCATGAGCAAGGTCATGGGCAATCTGGTGTTTATTTTGCTTACTCCCTTGTCCTACTGGCATTGGTTTGTGGCCTACGTGGGCGCGGCCGTGGTGCGCGGCTTGGTGGTGGGCCTGGGCGTGTATGCGGTGGCGGCGTTTTTTACGCCCATCAGTTTTGCGCAGCCGGTGTTTATTGTGGTGTTCGCGGTGCTGGGCGCGGCCATGATGGGCACTTTGGGTCTGATTGCCGGTTTGTGGGCGGAAAAGTTCGACCAGCTGGCGGCCTTCCAAAACTTCGTGGTCATGCCCATGACGTTTTTGAGTGGCGTGTTTTATTCCATCCATTCGCTGCCCGCGTTTTGGCAAACCGTGAGCCACTGCAACCCGTTTTTTTACATGATCGACGGCCTGCGCTACGGTTTTTTTGGCGTCAGCGACGTGTCGCCCTGGCTGAGCCTGGCGGTGGTGGGCGGCTCGACGCTGCTGGTGTTCGCCATCGGTTTGCATCTGTTGCGCATTGGTTACAAAATCCGCAGCTAAAGCTGCCTTATCGCTATGACTGCTGACCAACTCCAAGCCCTTATCCACGCCGGACTGCCCTGCACGCATTTGCAGGTGGAGGGCGACGGGCGCCACTGGTATGCCACCATTGTCTCGGCCGCTTTCGAGGGCAAGCGCCTGATCGGACGCCACCAGCTGGTCTACGCCACCTTGGGCGAGCGCATAAAAACCGACGAAGTACACGCACTGTCCATGAAAACCTTCACCCCCGCCGAGTGGGTGGCCCAACAGGCCTGAGCACGAACGACCATGATCACGATCGCACTGTCCAAGGGCCGGATTTTTGAAGAAACCTTGCCACTGCTGCAGGCCGCCGGCATCACGGTGCTGGACGACCCGGAGACCTCGCGCAAGCTGATTTTGGACACCAACCAGCCCGGCGTGCGCGTACTGGTGGTGCGCGCTACCGACGTCCCCACCTATGTGCAGTTTGGCGGCGCAGACATGGGCATTACCGGCAAAGACACCTTGCTCGAGCACGCCAGCGACTGGGGCGGCGGCAGCGCCGGCCTGTTTCAGCCCTTAGATTTGCAAATCGCCAAGTGCCGCATCAGCGTGGCCGTGCGCGCCGATTTTGATTACGCGCACGCCGTGCGCCAGGGCGCGCGCCTGCGGGTGGCGACCAAGTACGTGGCCATCGCGCGCGATTTTTTCGCCAGCAAGGGCGTACACGTCGACCTGATCAAACTCTATGGCAGCATGGAATTGGCGCCTTTGGTGGGGCTGGCCGACGCCATCGTGGACTTGGTATCTACCGGCAACACCTTGCGTGCCAACAATTTGATCGAGGTCGAGCGCATCATGGACATCAGCTCGCGCCTGATCGTCAACCAGGCGGCCTTGAAGCTCAAGCGCGAGCCCATCCGCCACATCATCAGCGCGTTTTCCGACGCGCTGGCCCAGCCCGCGCCGCCGCTGCCATGAAGGCCCGCCCCCTGCGCCTGAGCACCACGCAAAGCGACTTTGACGCCGCTTTGCAGCAGCGCCTGCACTGGTCGGCCGATACCGACGCCGCCATTGAGCAGCGCGTGGCCGACATCCTGGCCGACGTTCAAAAGCGCGGCGACGCCGCCGTGCTGGACTACACCGCGCGCTTTGACGGCCTGCAAGCGGCCCGCATGGCCGACCTGGAGCTGCAGCAAGCCGATTTCAAAGCCGCGTTTGAGGCCTTGCCCGAGGCGCAAAAAGTAGCCCTGCAAAACGCCGCCGCGCGCATCCGCAGCTACCACGAGGCCCAAAAACAAGCCTGCGGCCAAAGCTGGCAGTACCGCGACGCGCAAGGCACTTTGCTAGGCCAAAAAGTGACTCCGGTGGACCGCGCGGGCATTTATGTGCCCGGCGGTAAAGCGGCCTATCCGTCCAGCCTTTTGATGAACGCCATCCCCGCCCATGTGGCCGGTGTGGCCGAGATCATCATGGTGGTGCCTACGCCGGTGCGCGGCAGTGTGGCTACCGGCGGCGCGCCGGGGCAGGGCGCTTTGGCCGCCATGGGCGAGCGCAACGAGCTCGTGCTGGCCGCCGCCTATGTGGCCGGCGTTACGCGGGCTTTCACCATCGGCGGCGCGCAGGCCAGTGGCGCTTTGGCCTACGGCACGGCCACGGTGCCGCGTGTCGACAAAATCACCGGCCCCGGCAACGCCTACGTCGCTGCCGCCAAGCGGCGCGTATTTGGCAGCGTAGGCATCGACATGATTGCCGGGCCGTCCGAAATATTGGTCATCGCCGACGGCAGCACGCCGGCCGAATGGGTGGCCATGGACTTGTTCAGCCAGGCTGAGCACGACGAGCTGGCCCAAAGCATCTTGCTCTGCCCCGACGCCGCCTACCTGGAGGCGGTGCAGGCCTGCATCGACCGCCTGCTGCCCGAGATGCCCCGGCGCGAGATCATTGCCGCCTCGCTCAACGGGCGCGGCGCGCTCATCCAGACGCGCAGCATGGAAGAGGCCTGTGCCATCAGCAACCGCATCGCCCCCGAGCACCTGGAAGTCAGCAGCGCCCAGCCGCAGCGCTGGGAGCCCCTGCTGGTGCACGCCGGCGCGATATTTCTGGGCGCCTTTACCAGTGAGAGCCTGGGCGACTACTGCGCCGGCCCCAACCATGTGCTGCCCACCAGCGGCACGGCGCGCTTTTCGTCGCCCCTGGGGGTCTATGACTTTCAAAAGCGCAGCAGCATCATCGAAGTGTCCGAGGCTGGCGCCCAAACGCTGGGCCATACCGCCTCGGTGCTGGCGCACGGCGAAGGCCTGCAGGCCCACGCCCGCGCCGCCGAAATGCGCATGACGCCGGCCAAACCATGAGCGCCGACCTGCGCTTGATCCGCCCCGACGTGCAAGCCATGCACGCCTATGTGGTGCAAGACGCGGGCAGCATGGTCAAGCTCGACGCCATGGAGAACCCCTACGGCCTGCCCGCCGACTTGCAAGCCCAGCTGGGTGAGCGCCTGGGCCGCGTCGCCATCAACCGCTACCCCGGCGCGCGCATCAACGACCTGCGCCAAGCGCTGGCCGCCACCATGGACTTGCCACCCGGCTACGGGCTCACGCTGGGCAACGGCTCGGACGAGCTGATCAGCCTGCTGGCCCTGGCCTGCGCCCACCAGGGCGCCACCGTGTTGGCGCCCGAGCCGGGCTTTGTGATGTACGCCATGTCGGCGCGCCTGCAAGGGCTGGGCTTTGTCGGCGTGCCCTTGCAAAGCGATTTTTCGCTGGACGAGGCGGCCATGGCCGCGGCCATTGCGCAACACCGCCCGGCCATCGTCTATTTCGCTTACCCCAACAACCCGACCGCCAACTTGTGGGACGCGGCCGTGCTGCGCCGCCTGATTGCGCAGGCCAGCGCCTACGGCGCCCTGGTGGTGATGGACGAGGCCTACCAGCCCTTTGCCGCGCACAGTTGGCTGCAGGAAATCCAGCAAGACCCGCAGGCCAACCGCCAGGTCTTGCTCATGCGCACGCTCTCCAAATTCGGCCTGGCCGGTGTGCGCCTGGGTTATATGGCGGGCCCTGCCGACCTTGTCGCCCAGATCGACAAAGTGCGCCCGCCGTACAACGTCAGCGTGCTCAATGCCGAGTGCGCGCTGTTTGCCTTGGAGCATGCGCCGGTTTTTGCCGCGCAGGCCGCGCAAATTTGCGCCGAGCGCGAGCGCCTGGCGCAAGCGCTGGCGGCCTTGCCCGGTTTGCAGGTGTTCCCCAGCCAGGCCAATATGATTTTGGTGCGTGTGCAGGGCGCTGCTGGCGCGGCGGACCGCGTGTTCGCCGGCCTCAAGGCGCGCCAGGTGCTGGTCAAGAACGTTTCTACAATGCACCCACTGCTGGCCAACTGCCTGCGCCTAACGGTTGGTACAGCCCCCGAAAACACGCTGCTGCTTGCGGCGCTTGAGGCCTCTTTATGACCGACTCACGATCCAGTCTGGTGACCACCCCTGCCGCTGCCGGGCAGCGCAGCGCCGAAGTGCACCGCAACACGGCAGAGACGCGCATCCGCGTCGCCCTGAATCTGGACGGCACCGGCCAGGCCCGCATTGCCACGGGTATCGGCTTTTTTGACCACATGCTCGACCAGATCGCCCGCCACGGCCTGATTGATCTGGACATCGAGGCGCATGGCGATTTGCATATCGACGGCCACCACACCGTAGAAGACGTGGGCATCACCTTGGGCCAGGCTTTTGCGCAGGCGCTGGGCGAGAAAAAAGGCATTTACCGCTACGGCCACGCCTACGTGCCGCTGGACGAGGCGCTCTCGCGCGTGGTGATCGACCTCTCGGGCCGCCCCGGCCTGGAGATGAACGTGGACTTTAAAAGCGGCATGATCGGCGGCTTTGACAGCCAGTTGGCCCACGAATTTTTTCAGGGTTTTGTCAACCACGCAGGGGCCACCTTGCACATTGACAACCTCAAGGGCGAAAACGCGCACCACCAGTGCGAGACGGTTTTCAAAGCCTTTGCCCGCGCGCTGCGCATGGCCACCACGCGCGATGCGCGTGCCGCCGGCACCATCCCCTCGACCAAAGGCGCGCTCTAAAGTGATTTTGGTGCTGCCTGCTGGCGCAATCGGGCTATGACATCGGTCGCTATCGTCGATTACGGCATGGGCAATTTGCGCTCGGTCACCCAAGCGGTGATGCACGCTGCCGCCCAAGAGGGCGTGCAGGCGGTATGGGCCCGCAGCCCCGAAGAAGTGATGGCCGCCGAACGCGTGGTCCTGCCCGGTCAGGGCGGCATGCGCGACTGCATGGCCGAGCTGCGCGCCAGCGGCATGCTGCCCGCCGTGCTCCATGCTGCAGCGCACAAACCACTGATGGGCGTGTGCGTAGGCATGCAAATGTTGCTAGACCACAGCGAGGAGCTGGACACGCCCGGTCTGGGCCTGATCCCCGGGCGGGTGCGCAAATTTGCACTGGCCGGGCGCTTGCAGCCCGACGGCAGCCGCTACAAAGTGCCGCACATGGGCTGGAACCGCGTCTGGCAAAGCGCTGGGCCCCAAGGGCCGCACCCGGTCTGGGCCGGGGTGCCCGATGGCAGCTACTTCTATTTTGTGCACAGCTACTACACCGACCCCGCGCAGGCGGTGCATGCCGCCGGGACCACCGACTATGGCGGGCGTTTTGTCAGCGCACTGGCGCGCGATAATATTTTCGCCACCCAGTTTCACCCCGAAAAAAGCGCGGATCAGGGTTTAGCCCTGTACCGAAATTTCTTGCGCTGGGAGCCCTAAACTCCCGGGGCGCCGGCACTTGCGTGTATCGTTACACTGGTATTTTTGAATTAAGCTCTCTTTACTTGTTCTTTTCTCAGCCCAAGCACCATGCTGCTCATTCCTGCGATTGACCTCAAAGACGGTCAGTGTGTCCGCCTTCAGCAAGGCGATATGTCCCAATCCACAACTTTTGGTGACGACCCGGTGGCCATGGCCCGGCGTTGGGTCGACCAAGGCGCGCGCCGCCTGCATTTGGTCGACCTCAACGGTGCCTTTGCCGGTCACCCCAAAAACGAGCAAGCCATCCGGCGCATCCTCAAAGAGGTTGGCAGCGAGGTGGACGTGCAACTAGGCGGCGGCATCCGCGACCTGGACACCATCGAGCGCTACCTCGATGCCGGTTTGCGCTACGTCATCATTGGCACGGCGGCTGTCAAAAACCCCGGCTTTTTGCAAGACGCCTGCACCGCTTTTGGCGGCCACATCATCGTTGGGCTGGACGCCAAAGAGGGCAAAGTGGCCACCGACGGCTGGAGCAAACTCACCCGCCACGACGTGGTAGACCTGGGCAAAAAATTTGAGGACTACGGCGTCGAGTCCATTATTTACACCGACATCGGCCGCGACGGCATGCTCACGGGCATCAACATTGAGGCCACGGTGGCGCTGGCGCAGGCGCTGAGCATTCCGGTGATTGCCTCGGGCGGCCTGAGCAATATGGCCGACATCGAGGCCTTGTGCAGTGTGGAAGACGAAGGCATCGAGGGCGTGATCTGCGGGCGCGCCATCTACACCGGCGACCTTGATTTTGCCGCCGCACAAGCGCACGCCGACAGCTTGAATGGCTGATTTCCCGGGCCACGCGCCCACCCCTGCTGGAGCGCCCATGGCGACAATTTCCCACGAAGTCTTTCAGGGCTACCCCTGCGTGCGTATTACTTTGGATGGCGGCGACAGCGCGCTGGTTGCGCTGCACGGCGCCCATGTGCTGTCTTGGACGAGCCGGGGCCGCGAGCGCCTCTACCTCAGCCCCGGCACGGTGTGGGACGGTCACGCGGCCATTCGTGGCGGCATTCCAGTGTGTTTTCCGCAGTTCAACCTGCGTGGTGATCTGCCCCGCCACGGCTTTGTGCGCAACCTGCCCTGGTCCTTGGACACCGATTTTGCGCAAGGCAGCGGCGGCACGCTACGCATGCGCTTGGCTTCGGACGCCGCGACCCACGCGCTGTGGCCACACGACTTTGCGATCAGCCTGGACATCAGCCTAGCGCCCGGCCAATTCACCATCACGCTGGACGTGCACAACCCGGGCGCACACGATTTGCACTTTTCGGGCGCTTTGCACACCTATTTGGCGGTCAGCGACCTGCCCAACGCGGCCCTGGTGGGCCTGGCCGGCCAGGCCGAATGGGACGCCGTGCGCGACACCCATGGCGTGGGCGCCGAGCGGCTGCAATTTAGCGAGCGCTTTGACCGCGTCTACGCCGCCCCCGCTGGCGCCTTGCATTTGCAAGACCCGTCGGGGCCGGTAGAAATCAGTCGCAGCCCGAGCTGGGCCAACTGGGTGGTCTGGAACCCCGGCGAGGAGCTGAGCAACACCATGCCCGACCTGGTACCTGACTCCTACCAGCACATGCTCTGCGTAGAGGCCGCGCAAGTGTTTGAGAAGATTGCCGTGCCCCCAGGCGCGCACTGGCAGGGTTGGCAGCGCATGCGCCTGGCCGACTAAGCGACTAAGCAACGAGCACATGCTGGCCAAGCGCATCATTCCCTGCCTGGACGTGACCGGTGGCCGCGTGGTCAAGGGCGTCAATTTTGTGGCACTGCGCGACGCGGGCGATCCGGTCGAAATCGCCGCCCGCTATAACGAGCAGGGCGCGGACGAACTCACGTTTTTAGACATCACCGCCACCAGCGACCAGCGCGATGTGATTTTGCCCATCATCGAAGCCGTGGCCAGCCAAGTGTTTATTCCGCTCACGGTGGGCGGCGGTGTGCGCACCGTGGCCGATGTGCGCCGTCTGCTGAACGCGGGCGCAGACAAAGTCAGCTTCAACTCGGCGGCCATTGCCAACCCGCAGGTAATCCAAGAAGCCTCGGCCAAATACGGCGCGCAATGCATTGTGGTGGCTATCGACGCCAAACGGCGTTCGCATGAAGAAGAGCAGCGCGTGGGTAGCAAGGGCTTGCCCGTAGGCCCCGGCTGGGATGTGTTCAGCCACGGCGGCCGCAAAAACGTAGGCCTGTGCGCCGTGGCCTGGGCCGTGCAACTGGCGCAGTTGGGCGCGGGCGAAATTTTGCTCACCAGCATGGACCGCGACGGCACTAAAGCCGGCTTTGACCTGGCGCTCACCCGCGCCGTGAGCGACGCGGTGCCCGTGCCCGTCATCGCATCGGGCGGCGTGGGCAACTTGGACCACCTGGCTGACGGCATCCAACAAGGCGGCGCCGACGCTGTGCTGGCCGCCAGCATCTTCCACTATGGGGAATACACCGTAGGGCAGGCGAAGGCGCGGATGCGGGAGCGTGGGATACCGGTTCGGGTGTGAGGTTGGGGTAGGCGGGACGCAGCGGATTGAAGGGGCTGGCGGTGCTGCTTGCCGACAATTGCGTCGCGTGAACCGCTGGTTTCGGGTGCAGTGGGCTGACAGTTAGCGCACCGCTTCATTAGTCGCAAGGTGCAAATTAAATGGCCTCAATCCCCATAATGAAACCGGCAAGCCACTACCAAAACTGCCACATGATCCGCCTCGTAAACCAGACGATGCGTGTCATCAATACGGCGCGACCAATAGCCAGCTAGATTGCCCACCAGGGCTTCGGGCTTGCCGATACCTGTGAAAGGATCTCGGCAGGTCGCGTTGATTAAGGTGTTAATGCGCTTGAGCGTTTTGCGGTCTTGGCCATGCCACCACACATAAGCGTCCCACCCGTCCGGGGTGAAGCGAATTTCCCTCATGCATCTAATAATATGCGCGCCTTCGCTTTGCCCGCTTTGGCCTGCGCCACCGATCGCATCAGTGCGCGCGCGTTGGCGGGATTGGACAAAAGATAGAGGGTTTCTTGCATGCTGGAATAAGCTTGCTCGGACATCAAAACCGCATTGCCGCCCTCCCGGCGGTGGATCAAAGTGGGTGCCTGGTCGTCGATTACTTGATCGATCACGGCCTTCAGTGTGTTGCGGGCGTCGGTGTAGCTGATGACGTGCATGGCGGAGACCTGTTCAGTTAGCTGTACAGGTATTTTAGGCGGATATGTCACCCCTTAACATCCCCCCTTATGACCTACTTAGACGCCATCACATGGGACGCCCAGGGCCTGGTGCCCGTTATTGCCCAAGAGCAGGGCAGCAAGGACGTGCTGATGTTCGCCTGGATGAACCGCGAGGCGCTGCAAAAGACGGCCGAGTTGGGCCGGGCGGTGTATTTCAGCCGCTCGCGCAACAAGCTCTGGCACAAGGGCGAGGAGTCCGGCCATGTGCAGCGCGTGCACGCGATCCGCATCGATTGCGACGCCGACGTGGTGCTGCTCACCGTCACCCAGGAGGGCCACAGCCCCGGCATCGCCTGCCATACCGGGCGGCATAGCTGCTTTTTTAGCCTGCTCAAAGACGGGCAGTGGCAAACCGTTGAGCCCGTGCTCAAAGATCCCGCGACGATTTACACCAAAGGCAATTAAATGGACACCCAGGGCAAAGAACTGTCTCAAGACGCACTGGCACAACTGGCCGCCGTCATCGAAAGCCGCAAAGCGGCACACGGCGGCGACCCGCAGAGCAGCTACGTGGCCCGCCTCCTGGACAAGGGGCCGGACGCCTTTTTGAAGAAAATCGGCGAGGAGGCGACCGAGGTGGTCATGGCCGCCAAAGACCTGGACCACGGCGGCGACCCGGCCAAACTGGTCGGCGAGGTGGCCGATCTGTGGTTTCATTGCCTGATCGCCCTGGCGCACTACGATTTGCACCCCCAGGACGTGATCGCCGAGCTGCGCCGGCGCGAGGGCACCAGCGGCATCGAGGAAAAAGCCCTGCGCAAAGCCGTGCTGCGCGAGGCGCAGGAGCGTTAAATTACGTCTTTTTTGACTTGAGATCTGTTTGCCATGGACGCCCATTCCCACCCCGCGCACGACCCCGATTGCCTGTTTTGCAAGATCGTGGCCAAGAAAATACCCTCCCGGCCGGTCTATGAGGACGAAGATTTTTACGCCTTCCACGACATCGCCCCCTGGGCGCCAGTGCATTTTTTGCTGATTCCCAAGCTGCATATCGCTTCCATGGCCCATGTCAGCGCGCAAGATGCCCCACTTTTGGGCCGCATGATGGTCTTGGTGCCCCAGCTGGCATTGCAAGAGGGCTGCAATCCCTACCCCGAGGGCGGCTTTCGCCTGGTGACCAATACCGGGGCCGAAGGCGGGCAGGAGGTGCGCCACCTACATTGGCACGTGATGGGCGGCCCCCGGCCCTGGTTGCGCGGCTGAAAGCCGCAAGTCCGGTCGGGGCTTGCCCGCAGGACTAGAATTCGCCTTCTACTAGGAGAACCGTATGGGTTTGTCAACGACGCATCTGATTATTTTTCTGGTCATCATTGTGGTGATCTTTGGCACCAAGAAGCTGCGCAACATCGGCTCGGACCTGGGCGGCGCGGTCAAAGGCTTTAAAGACGGCATGCGTGACGGCGGCGACAAGCCCGCAGAAGCGGCGCCCCCGGCGCAGCAAGTCGCCGCCAGCGCCCCGGTGGCCAAAGATACCATCGACGTGCAGGCCACCAACAAGCATTGAGTGCTGTTGGCCCGATTGCCGCACCGCATGAGTACGCCCTAAGTGTTTGACATTGGCGTTACCAAGATCGCCATCGTGGGCGGCATTGCCCTGATCGTCATTGGGCCGGAGAAGTTGCCTGGACTGGCGCGCACGATAGGTACGATGTTGGGCCGGGCGCGCCGCTATGTCGCCGACGTCAAGGAAGAAGTCAACCGCTCCATGGACCTGGACGAGTTGCGCAAAGCGCAAAGCACCTTGCAAGAGGCGGCGCACGCGGTGCAGCATTCGATTGACGAGAGCGCGGCGGCCATCGAAAACTCGATTGCGCAGGCCCAAACCGACGACGCGACGGCCGAACCCGTCCCTTATTATTCCATGTACCACCCGGTCAAAAAGCGCTGGCGCGCCAAAATCGGCGCCACGCCCCAGTGGTACAAAGCGCGCAGTGGCGTGCGCACCCGGGCCTTGTCGGGCGCGGCGCGCGTGGCCCGCTTTCGGCCGCCCAAGAGGTTGGCATGAGCGAACCTAAACCACCTGATGACGAGTTGGCCGGCACCGAGCAACCCTTTGTGCAGCATTTGTTCGAGCTGCGCGACCGCCTGCTGCGCGCCGTCTATGGCATTGCCGCGATTTTTGCGGTGCTGGCGTTTTTCCCCGGCCCCTCGCGGCTCTATGACTATTTGGCTATGCCTTTGGTCAAAGCCTTGCCCGAGGGCTCCAAGATGATTGCAGTGGGCGTGGTCTCGCCCTTTTTGGTGCCGATCAAGGTAACGGTGTTGGCTGCGGTTGCGCTGTCTTTACCGTGGATTCTTTACCAGGTCTGGGCCTTTGTGGCGCCGGGTTTGTACAAGCATGAGAAAAAACTAGTGATGCCCTTGGTCACCGCCAGCACCTTGCTGTTTTATTGCGGGGCCGCGTTTTGCTACTTTTTTGTCTTTGGCCAGGCCTTTCCGGCGATCCAAAAAATGGCACCGATTTCGGTGTCGGTCAGCCCCGATATCGAGGCTTACCTGGACTTTGTGATCACCATGTTTATCGCCTTTGGCGTAGCCTTTGAGGTGCCGATTGTGGTGGTCATCTTGGCGCGTTTGGGGGTGGTGACGCTGGCGCAGTTGCGCGCGTGGCGCAGCTATTTCATCGTTGCGGCGGCGGCGGTATCGGGCCTGGTGACGCCGCCCGATCCGGTCTCGATGATCGCCTTGCTGGTGCCCATGTGCTTGCTCTATGAGTTGGGCATTGTGGCCGCGCAAGTCTTTATCCGCCACACGCAAGCACCCGAGGCCGAGCCTCGCAGCGAGACGCCTTAGCGGCTTTTCGCGGTCAATTACCGCGGTAGTTTTCCGGGGCGGGGCCGCACACCGGGCGTCAAGGTCAGCTGCAAGACTGCTTTTTTGCGCTGAATGCTCACTTTGGCCACTGCGCCGGGCTTGAGGGCCGCCACCGCGCTGAGCAGATGCGCCACGTCTTCGACCGCCGTGTCGCCAATCGAGAGCACCACATCGCCCGGCACAATCCCCGCTTGCGCTGCCGGACCGCCTTGCATGACGCCGCTGATGACCACGCCGTGGTCGGCCACTATGCCAAAGGCCTCGGCAATCTCGGGCGAAAGATCGTTGGGCTCCACGCCAATCCAGCCGCGTGTCACCTGTCCGTCGCGCACGATGCTCTCCAGCACTTGCTTGGCCGTGGCAATGGGGATGGCAAAGCCAATGCCCAAATTGCCGCCCGAGCGGGAATAAATCGCCGTGTTAATGCCCAGCAAATGGCCTTGGCTGTCTACCAGTGCGCCGCCGGAGTTGCCTGGGTTGATGGCCGCATCGGTTTGAATGAAGTTTTCAAAGGTGTTGATGCGCTGGTTGCGCCCGAGCGCGCTGACGATGCCACTGGTTACTGTTTGCCCTACGCCAAACGGATTACCAATAGCCAGCACCTGGTCGCCGACCTGCGCTTTGTTCGAGTCGCCCAGCACCATCACGGGTAACTTGTCGAGTGTGATTTTGAGCACCGCCAAGTCGCTGTCCGGGTCGGTGCCGATGATTTTGGCCCGCGCACGGCGCTGGTCGCTCAAGATAACTTCGATTTGCTCGGCGCCCTCGACCACGTGGTTATTGGTCAGGATGTAGCCGCTGTCGCTAACGATCACGCCGCTGCCGATGCCCGAGGAGGGCTCTTCGCCATCCGGGTCGGGCGTGCCGTGGAAAAAGCGGTTCCAGGGGGCGGCCAGCTCGGGCGCGCGCCGGCGTCCCTGGCTGGTGTTAATGCTCACTACCGACATCGCCGCTGAGTGCGCCGCTGCGCGAAAACTGCCCACCGGCACCGCGTCAGCGGGCCCTGCTGGTGCTTGCAGCAAGGCCACCGGCCCGCTGCCGCGCGGGGCCAGCCAGGCGGGCTTGAGGGTCAAGACCACAAAATACGCCGCCAACACGACCGTGGTGGTTTGGGAAAATAGCAACCAAAGACGCTTCATCGCAAACTTTATCCTCGTGGGCCGCAGGGTACGGCATCGGAAATTGTAGGCCGCGCGCCGCGCGCCGACCGGCCGATAATGCAAAGACCGGTAAATCTCCTTCATTTGATTCCTAAAGCGGGCACCAGCCACACCATGACCGACCACCTTGCCTTGCTCCACGCATTTGACGTTTTGCTCGAGCCTGCCCGTTTTAAGGACTACGGTCCCAACGGCCTGCAGGTGCAAGGGCGCCGCCCGATTCGTAAGCTCGTATCGGGCGTGACGGCCAGCGTGGCGCTGATCGAGGCTGCTGTTGCGGCCCAGGCCGACGCTATCGTGGTGCACCATGGCCTTTTTTGGCGCGGCCAGGACGGGCGCATCACCGGCTGGATGCGCCAGCGTCTGGCGCTTTTGCTGGCCCACAACATCCATTTGTACGCTTACCACCTGCCGCTGGACGCCCACGCCACGCTGGGCAACAACGCCCAACTGGGCCAGCGCTTGGGCCTGGTGGCGGACGGCCGCTTTGGCGAGCAGGCCATCGGCTGGATCGGTAGCCCCCCAGGCGCAGCCTTTGCCAGCGCGCAGGCCCTGGCAGACCATGTGCAGGCCGCGCTGGGCCGCCCCGCCTTGCTGGTGCAGGGCGCCAGCGGCCCAGTCCAGCGCGTGGCTTGGTGCACCGGCGGTGCCCAAGGCTATTTTGAGGAGGCTATTGCGGCGGGAGCGCAGGCCTTTATCACCGGCGAAATTTCCGAGCCTCAGGCGCACTACGCGCGCGAGTGTGGCGTGAGCTTTATCGCCTGCGGCCACCACGCCAGCGAGCGCTACGGCGTGCAGGCGCTAGCCGCGCAGGTAGCGGCCGACTTGGGGCTGGCCCACCAATTCATCGACGTGGACAACCCGGCATGAGCGCCGCCGCAGGCGTTTACCCGGCGCTCAACAAGCCGCTGGCCATCACCATGGGCGACGCGGCTGGTATCGGGCCCGAAATCATTGCCAAAGGCTTTGCCGCCGAGCCGGCGCTGTTTGCCGGTTGCTTTGTGGCCGGCGACGCGCAGGCTATGCGCCAGGCTAGCGCACTGGCCGGGCGCATGCCGGCTTGGCCGGTGGTGGAGTTGAGCGATCCGGCCGAGGCGCTGTCGGCACCGCCGGGCTGTTTGCCGGTGTTCCAGATCGGCGCGGCCTTGGGCCCGGTAGCCTACGGGCAAGTCAGCGCGGCAGCGGGCCACTTTGCCGGGCAGTGCGTCCAATGGGCTGCGCACGAGGCGCTGCAGGGCGCTTTGGCCGGCTTGGTGACCGCGCCGCTGCACAAACTAGCGCTGTCAGAGGCCGGGCCGCCGTTTGACAGCTACCCCGGCCACACCGAAATGCTGCAGGCCCTGGCCGCCGCCCACGCCGGTACCCGCGTGGACCTGATGCCGGTACGCATGATGCTGGCCAACCCGCAGCTGCGCGTGGTGCTGGTGAGCATTCACATGGCGCTGCGCCAGGCCATAGAGGCCGTGACGACCGCTCGCGTGCTGGAGACCATCCTGATTACCGACCGCGCCTTGCGCGCCGCGCTCGGCCGGGCCCCGCGCATCGCCGTGGCCGGTCTGAACCCGCACGCTGGCGAGGGCGGGCTGTTTGGCAGCGAGGATTTAGACATCATCGCCCCGGCCATTGCCCAGGCGCAGGCCTTGGGCTGCAACGCCAGCGGCCCCTGGCCGCCCGACACCGTGTTCATGCAGGCCCGCGCCAGCGCGCAAGGGCCTGGCTTCTTTGACGTCGTGGTGGCGATGTACCACGACCAAGGCCTTATTCCGGTGAAATATTTAGGCGTGGAGGAGGGCGTCAACCTCACTTTGGGCCTGCCTTTGGTGCGTACCAGCCCGGACCACGGAACGGCTTTTGACATCGCCGGGCGTGGCTGCGCCGACCCGGCCAGCCTGATTTGCGCCGTGCGCATGGCCCGCCAATGGGCTTTACCGCAGGCCGCCGCCTGAAAACCCCCGCCGCGAGGACGCCCGCTGCAAGGGAAGTGCCAGCCGGGCTCAGATACAATGCATGGCTACCCTTTAGTGATTTTTCTTGAGGATTCTCATGAGCGACACCCTCGCCGGTTCCACACCGAACGACCCCAGCAAGCGGACCTGGATCATCACCTCGAGCTGCGTGGGCGCAGCCGGTGCCTTGGCCACCGCAGTACCTTTTGTCAGCTCCTTCCAGCCTTCCGAGCGCGCCAAAGCGGCCGGTGCGGCGGTGGAAGTGGACATTTCCACCATCAAACCGGGCGAAAAACTGACCGTCGAGTGGCGCGGTAAGCCCGTGTGGGTCGTGCGCCGTACGCCGGAGCAATTGGCCTCCTTAGAAGGCCTGGACAGCGCGCTTGCTGACCCCAACTCTCTGCGTAAGGCTGACGAATTCACACCTAAATACGCCCGCAACCCGGCCCGCTCAATCAAACCCGAGTTTTTGGTGGTGGTCGGGATCTGTTCGCACTTGGGTTGCTCGCCTTCGGACAAGTTCCAAATGGGCGCACAGCCCTCGCTGCCCGATGACTGGAAAGGCGGCTTCTTGTGCCCTTGCCACGGCTCGACCTTCGACATGGCCGGCCGCGTGTTTAAAAACAAGCCTGCGCCGGACAACCTGGAAGTGCCGCCGCACATGTACCTCTCCGACAGCAAAGTGCTGATCGGCGAAGACACGCAAGCCTGAACCCACGCCCCCGGAGCACCCCATGGCTGAATTCAAAGAAATTTCCCCCAACGCGCCTACCAGTGCCAAGCTTGGCAACTGGTTGGAAAACCGTTTCCCCTCGGCGTTTGACGCTTATCGCGTTCATCTTTCCGAGTATTACGCACCCAAAAACTTCAACTTTTTTTATATTTTTGGCGGCTTGTCGATACTGGTGCTGGTGATTCAGATTGTCACCGGTATCTTTCTGGTCATGCATTACAAGCCTGATGCCGCATTGGCTTTCGGGTCGGTCGAGTACATCATGCGCGACGTGCCTTGGGGCTGGCTGATCCGCTATATGCATTCCACCGGCGCTTCGGCCTTCTTCATCGTGGTTTATCTGCATATGTTTCGCGGATTGATATACGGCAGCTACCGCAAGCCGCGTGAGCTAGTTTGGTTGTTTGGCTGTGCCATCTTCTTGTGCCTGATGGCCGAGGCCTTCATGGGCTACTTGCTTCCCTGGGGCCAAATGAGCTATTGGGGCGCGCAAGTGATCGTCAATTTGTTTGCGGCCGTTCCTTTTGTCGGCCCCGATCTGGCGCTTCTGATCCGTGGTGACTATGTGGTCGGTGACGCCACGCTCAACCGTTTCTTCGCCTTCCACGTGATCGCTGTGCCCCTGGTCCTGCTGGGCCTGGTGGTGGCGCACTTGCTGGCGCTGCACGACGTGGGCTCAAATAACCCCGATGGCGTCGAGATCAAAGGCCCCAATGCCCCCAAAGACGCTAAGGGCCACCCGCTGGACGGCATTCCCTTTCACCCCTATTACACGGTGCATGATATTTTTGCGGTCAGCATGTTCCTGATGGTCTTTACCGCCATCATCTTCTTTGCGCCCGAGTTTGGCGGCTACTTCCTGGAATACAACAACTTCATTCCGGCCGATCCGCTCAAGACCCCGCTGCACATTGCCCCGGTCTGGTACTTCACCCCCTATTACTCCATGCTGCGTGCGATTACCAGCGAAATGGTGTACGTGCTGATCGCCTGTATTTGGCTCGCTGTTTTCCTCGCGCTGACGCGCGGCAAGCTGGCGGCGCTGTTCAAGGTCGTTGCCCTTGGTGCTGCGGTCGCCGTGACGGCCATGATGCTGTCTACTGACGCCAAATTCTGGGGCGTCGTTGTCATGGGCGGCGCGGTGGTGATCCTGTTCTTCCTGCCTTGGCTGGACAATTGTTCGGTCAAGTCGATCCGCTACCGCCCTGATTGGCACAAATATATGTACGCTGTTTTTGTGATCAATTTTGTGATCCTGGCGTATTTGGGCGTGCAACCGCCCTCGCAGGTGGGCGAGCGCGTTTCGCAAGTAGGCACCTTGTTCTACTTCGGTTTCTTCCTGCTGATGCCGTGGTGGAGCCAAATGGGCCAAGCCAAACCTGTGCCCGACCGTGTTGTCTTTGCTGCCCACTGAGCGGAGTTTTGAAATGAAAAAGTTTGTACTCAGCTTTCTGATGGCCTGTGCCCTGGTTTCGGGCGTACAGGCCAATACCGGCGGTATCGTGTGGGACAAAGCGCCCAACAATCTCAACGACATGAGCGCCCTTCAAAACGGCGCCAAGGTGTTCGTTAACTACTGCCTGAACTGCCACGCAGCCGCTTTCATGCGCTTTAACCGCCTGAAAGACATCGGTCTGACCGAACAGCAAATCAAAGACAACCTGCTCTTTACCACCGATAAGGTGGGCGACACCATGAAAGTGGCGATGGACCCGCGCCAGGCCAAAGACTGGTTCGGCGGCAACCCGCCGGACCTGACGGTCATCGCCCGCTCGCGCTCAGCGTCAGGCAAGGGCTCAGGTGCAGACTACATCTACACCTACCTGCGCACTTACTACGTGGACGACACCAAGGCCACGGGCTGGAACAACCTGGCCTTCCCCAATGTGGGCATGCCCCATGTGCTGTGGGAACTCCAAGGCAAGCGCGCTCCGATTTATGCGGTCGAAGAAGCCCACGGCCACGAAGTGGAAGTCTTCAAAGGCTGGGAGCAGATTACCCCGGGCAAGATGACAGCGCTGGAGTACGACCACATGGTGGGTGACCTGGTGGGCTACTTGCAGTGGATGTCCGAGCCATCGCAGAGCAAGCGCGTGCAAATCGGCGTTTGGGTACTGATCTTTCTGGGTGTGCTGACGGCCATCACCTGGCGCCTGAACGCCGCGTATTGGAAAGACGTCAAGTAATTTTTCGCAAGCAGCCAAGCGTGCCCGCCCCAGGGCGAGCGCATGGCGTCAGAGTGGGTCTGCAAAGCGCACCCACTCTTTTTAATTTTTAGGAGTCCCCTGCCATGATGGTGCTGTATTCAGGAACAACCTGCCCCTTCTCACACCGCTGCCGCTTTGTGCTTTTTGAAAAAGGCATGGACTTCGAAATCCGTGACGTGGACTTGTACAACAAGCCTGAAGACATTAACGTAATGAACCCCTATGGCCAGGTGCCGATATTGGTGGAGCGCGACCTCATTTTGTACGAGTCCAACATCATTAACGAGTACATCGACGAGCGCTTTCCGCACCCCCAACTCATGCCCGGCGACCCGGTAGACCGTGCCCGCGTGCGTTTGTTCTTGCTCAATTTTGAGAAAGAACTGTTTGTACACGTCAGCGCGCTGGAGTCGCGCAATACCAAGAGCAACGAAAAAGCGCTGGAGAAGGCGCGTGCCCACATACGTGACCGCCTCACACAACTGGCCCCGGTGTTTTTGAAGAACAAGTTCATGATGGGCGAGAGCTTCTCCATGCTGGACGTGGCCATCGCGCCCCTGCTTTGGCGCCTGGAGTACTACGGCATCGACCTGAGCAAGAACGCCGCACCGCTGCTCAAGTACGCCGAGCGCATTTTTTCGCGTCCTGCCTACATCGAGGCGCTGACCCCCTCAGAAAAGGTCATGCGCAAGTAACTCTGGCGCGCTCGCTCGGACACCATGGCCACTTCAACGCCCGTGACCTCCACCCGCCCGTACAT
Organism: Comamonas sp. lk; assembly: GCA_945861345.1. GTDB lineage: Bacteria > Pseudomonadota > Gammaproteobacteria > Burkholderiales > Burkholderiaceae_C > Allorhodoferax. Next base: position 96,819 of record CAMATX010000001.1, on the reverse strand, counting down.
GTTGCGCGCTATGTACGAGTGGTGCGTGGACAATGTTCTAACGCCCTATGTGGTGGTCGTCGTTGATGGCAGCGTGCGTGTGCCCATGGAGTTTGTGCAAAACGGCGAGATCGTGCTCAACGTCAGCATGGGTGCGACCAGCAACCTGCAGATCGGCAACGAGTACCTGGACTTCAAAGCCCGCTTTGGTGGCGTGGCCCGCGACATCAGCGTACCCGTGGGCCGTATCACCGCCATTTACGCGCGCGAAAACGGGCAGGGCATGACCTTCCCTGTGGAGGCGAGCAACGCAGTCCAATCGGGCTTGCCCGTCAAGCCGGTGACCGGTGCGGTCAATGCATCGGCCCTTGCATCGGACCCGGCCAAGCCTGCACGGCCTACGCTGACCCGTATCAAGTAATAGCCAACTGCTGCGCGTGTTTTAAAACACGCAAAGCCCTGAAGTAGAATGCCACCCGTGCCGATTTAGCTCAGTTGGTAGAGCAACCGCCTTGTAAGCGGTAGGTCATCAGTTCGAATCCGATAATCGGCACCATTTCACCCCGGCGCGCGCCACGCAAACCAAAACTCATTTGGCTGCGCCCGACAAATCTCCCATCGAAAAATTGGCCGCATTAGCCGCATCAAGCAGCGTTTGCTGCGACAAATGCGCATAGCGCTGGGTAGTTTTGATCTGGGTGTGGCCCAAAAGCTTTTGCACTTCGTACAGCGATCGCCCGGCGTTGACTAAAAAAGAGGCAAAGCTGTGTCGCAGGTCGTGGATACGCACCTCTTCGAGCCCAGCGCTGGTGCGGGCCGTGTTCCAAGCATGAAAGCAATTCAAGAAGTGAATTACTGATTTGAACAGGCGGGTTGAATTCGGTGGAATTGCTGGCTGTGCAATAGAGGTGCCGAGCGAAATACTTTTCCTTGAGGTTATGCCGCGTGCGTTTTGCCTGTGCTAATGGGTTTGAACACTATCTGCAACTGCGAATTGGTCGCTTCTGCAAATTTTTTTAGGGTACGCATCGACGGCATAGAGGTGCCACTTTCAAGCCGCGCAATCGTCGACTGTGAAGTTCCCATTTGCGCGGCCAACTCTTCTTGGGAGAGTCCGCATTTGATTCTCGCTTGGATCAGGTGTCTTGCCAGTTCAAACTCAATCCGTGACTCATCAAATGCCTCTTTGTATCCCGGAGTTTTGAGCCAACGTTTATGTAGCGTCGTAATTTGGGTCATAACAGCTTGGCCTCCTTGGCACGTAAGTTTGCAGTTCTAAGGGCGCTCGCGGGCGTATGTTGTGATTTCTTGATGAAAACGTGAACAACCATCACCCGCTTTTGAGTTGCGACAATGTAGATTCCCCGCCCAATTCCATCGCGACCACTGACTCGGATTTCCCACAGCTTGTTGCTTAGGCTTTTGATGTGCGGCATCCCCACATTAAATGGGCCGAATTCTTCTATGAGCTGGGATACCCTAACAAAACGCCCTCGCATGTCCAATGGCAGAGCCGCTAATTCTTCGTCCACCACTGCATTGAGGGTCTCGACGGTCCAATGGGTCACAGCCAATTATATCAAAAAAGAGATTATTCGTGAAATTCCGCTGTACGGCGAACAGTCTGAATGCTCGGCCTTTCCGAGTAAAAGGCAAAAAGCGTTTGGGCTGGAAGTCCCGTGGGTGGCCGCCGTACAGCGCATACCCGTACCCAACCAGATGTTGGCGTGCCATGAGTTATCTGATGAATCGACTCTGAAGTGGCTGTACCCGCCGCCGGGCAGCGACACGCGCTACCCTGAGGTGCCGCAGGGCTTGGTGCAAGAGTTGGCGGGGAAGTTGGTTGAGCGGCTGACACCTACAATTGCGGGCTAGGCTTCTGATGCGGCGCAGTTTTGTCGGCCAGCTATTCAAGAAGCGAATCACTGATTTGAACAAGGCCGGTGCGCCAAGGAAAATCCTATGCATAAGTACTTTCAACGGCGTCAGACCTTGCTGCTTAGCCTGTCCGCATTGGTGCTGGCTGCCTGCGGCGGCGGAGGCTCTGATGCGCCAGCGGTTGCACCTGTAGGCCCTAGCGCACTGCAAACCAGCGATACATTGGTAGGAGCGGGTGCTGTGGCCGCGACTGGTAACACCTTGACGGTAAATTACACCGGCTGGTTGTATTCAAGTACCGCTGCGAACTTTCGGGGTACCCAATTTGATACCTCGGTGGGCAAGCAGCCTTTCCAATTTAAGCTGGGCGTGGGTTCGGTGATCGCTGGATTCGACCAGGGTTTGGTCGGCATGCGCGTAGGCGGCACTCGGGTGCTCATCATTCCCAGTGCACTCGGCTATGGCGCCGCTGGTGTGCCTGGGCTTATTCCACCCAATAGCGGCTTGGTTTTTTCGGTGGAATTGCTGGCAGTGCAGTAAAGGTGCCAAAAGGCTTGGCGGAGAGTTTGGTGTAGCGGTTAAAGGCTTGAACCCAGTGCAACTTTAAGGACGCACCATCCCGCCTTTGACCGCATCCCGCAGCAAAGCGTTAATTCGGGTCTGCCAACCCGGCCCCGTGGCTTTAAAGGCCTCAAGCACTTCGGCATCTACCCGCATATTGAGGGTGGGGCGCTTTACAGCAAGGGGCGGCCTTCCTCTGCCGCGGGTGATGGTTGCATTGGCCCAATATGCCTCAACCGCCGCCTCATCGTTTGGATCATACGGCTCCACATCGGGATCAAAGGCTATAGGCGCACCGTCTTGCGCTTGTTTTTTAAGGTGCACCCAATTAGTGTTGTGCGGTGCACTTTGGCGATTAGTTTGTTTGGATCCAACGGGCATATAAAGTCCTTTCTTTTGTTGACGCTCTACGCAAAGAGATCGGTCTGACCGTATCTTCAGCACGCATGACATAAACCAATACCAAAACCACCCCGTGAACCTCGGCCAGGGCGATGTCCATCAACCTATCTTCCCCTTGGCGCATGCTCTGTAAGGTCATCTTGTTTGGGGCGCTGAAAACCAAAATGGCCTGATCCAAAGAGATGCCGTGATTCCTAACGTTAAGGTGGTCTTTGTTTGGGTCAAAGATAAATTGCATGATTTATTGTAGTGGCAAATAATCTTAAGGTCCAGCGGATTTGTTGGGGCAGAATTGAATGAAACGTCTCAAACCCCGATCCAGCCATACCCCGAGGTTTTTAGTCGAAAACTGCGCCGGCGATCAGTGATCGGTAAATCCAGAGCACCACTTGTCACTTAAGCGTCAGTGTGTTAAGTGTTAGCAGACGTTCGGATATTGGGCACTATTTCACTGAAATTTCGCAGCCCGCACCATAGCGCCCAGAGCCGCAATAGCCTCGTCAAAATGGGTCATAAATTGCACCCCTTTGGGGATTCGCTTAACCTGCGATAAACCGGCCCCTCCCGCCCAGATCAGTGTTCGCGATGGCAGCAAACGCCGCAAATGTGCCAGTGTTGGCACCACATCGCGCAGCGGATACGAAAAACTAAATGTCATCGCAACCACATCGGCCTTGCATTGCGCAGCTGTCAGTTTCAAACTATTCAAGGGGATATCGGTTCCAACGTTGACGATGTAGGCACCCGCGTCTGCCAATACGGCCTCGACCATCAACAAGCCGAGTTGATGCCTTTCACCGGGGGGCAGTGCAAATAAGAAAATTGGAAAAGCATGCTTGGGTTTGGACTTGAGTGTTTCAGCAATCAGATAGCGCTCGATCATGGAGGAGCACAGGTGTTCGTGGTACACATCAATTTCACCGCGATTCCACGCGTCGCCAATGCCAACCATCAGTGGGGTAATGGTATTTTGTACAAAGTCCAACATGGTCCGCTTTGCACGCAGCTTGCGCAGCAAGGCCTTAAATCCCTCACAGTCTGAGTGGCCGAGCAGGTCGATAAAAACATTGGTGGACTCTGAGCGCTCTACAACAGGTTTCACCCGCTGTAGGTCAGCGCAGATTTGTATATTTTCGGCTGCTGTATTGGCCACGACTTGACCCGGGCGCAACCCGGCTTCCAGCAGGTGCTTAATGACCAGCAACCTATCGACGCTGTCGCGCGAGTAAATAGCCCTGCCGCTGACCTCATATTGGGCTGGGGGAAAGCCAAAGCGCTGGCGCCACTTTCGCAGCTGTTCAATGCCAAAGCCGGTTTTACGCTCGATTTCTGACTGTAAGACAAAGGGACTTTGTGGCATGGTCTCTCAGGGTAACAACAAAAGAAACATCTGTCCCCCCTGTTTTGTCCTGGACAAGCGTCATACAGTGGGACCGTCCACGAAGAACGGCACCCGGGATGGGGAAACCTTCGGATGCTTCTTCCGCCCCAATACGCTTCAAGGCAATTGATATGACCCCCACCGCTGCCAGCAGCCGCGCAAGCCGATTGACTTACGAACGTTATCTTGACTTCTTAGCCAAGGCCAAAATTGCAGCGGGGCTGCCGGCCTTAGGTGCGGTGGAAGAGAATTTGCTAGCTGATATTCTGCGGTTTACCAGCACGGGCCAGCATTTAGGGGTCGTGGCCGCCATGTCACTCAATGCGCAGAAAACAACGATTACCAACTTCAGAATCCTGAAAAAACTCCGACTTCAGGGTTGGATCACCCTGCGTGTGGGCGAAACGGACGAGCGGTTTAAGTGGGTCGAGCTAAGCAAACTTGCCTTGCGTTATTTTGCACTTCACGACAAATGCCTGATGAAGGTCTTATCTGCGCCAACGTAATCGCGTGTTCGAGTACAAAAAAAGCCCGCTTCCATGTCGGAAGCGGGCTTTTGCGTTTCTGCTGGGGGCCCTTTCAGGCCCTGCAAATTAGAAGGTGTAGTTAGCCGCCACCTTAAACGAACGAGGGCGGGGGCCGGTGCCACCTTTGAGGTCGATAGGCGCCTGGCTTTCATCCAGGTTGGTGATGTAGCCGCTCAGCGTCAGGCCTTTAAAGCCTCGGTAGGTCACGCTCGCATTGGTCACGTAGTCGGCCTTGATGTAGCACGGCAGGTCACCCGCTTTGATGCGGGCAGCACAGGCGCTTTCGCTCCAGGTGCCCAGATCCAATTCGCTGCCATTCAGGCCGGTCGAGGAGCTGTAGTTCACCCACAGGCCCGTCGTCCAGGGCCCTTGCGTCCAGGAGCCCGACAGCAGGCCCACTACGCGGGGCTGACCATAGGTGCCAATGAAGTTGGGGCGGTACTTCGCACTTGCTACGTCCCACACCAGGTAGGTTTGGTTAATCGTGGCCTGCACGCCCAGGTTGAATGAGCCCAGCTCACCAGCGCTCCAACGGCCGCGGGCGTCGATATCCAGTCCCGAGACTTGGGTCTTGGCATAGTTCTCGTACTGCAGAACCATCGAGAGCAGGGAGCCTGCGCCCCAGGAAATGTTCGCCCCAGGCTTGATTTGGTTGGCGCGGTTGGCCCAGTACTGGTCTTGTGCCGTTACCGTGTTGCGCACCACTAAAGCGGCGTAGGTCGGGTCGGTCAACTCACGGGCCAGCACATAGCTGGGGGAGCGGTAGTTGATCTCATCGGTGCGCTCAATCAGGAAGTAATCCATGGAGATGGAAATTTCTTTCGAGGGCTGGAACACCAAGCCCACGGTGGCGCTGTTAGAAACCTCCGGCTTGATAGCTGGATTGGCCGAAATCATCGCGGGCAGCGACACCGAGCAGCCCGAGTTGTAGGCTTGCGAGGCGTCAGATGCGTCGGTGGAGTTGCCGGTCTTTAGGATGTCACGGATCGCGATGGCGGTGTCGCATCGGCGGGGGTCCAAGGTGCCGTTAAAGAAGCCTGTCAGACCCACCTTGCCCATGGACTCGGGAATATTGGGGGTACGAAAGCCCTGGCTGCTGGTGGCGCGCGCCACCAACTCGGGCATCAACTCCATGCGCAAGCCCAGTTTGGGCGAGAGGCGCCCGTCAAAGCCGGACGATTTGTCGTAGCGCACCGCCGTATTGGCCGTGAACTTGGGCGCAATCGGGATCTCCAACTCAGCAAAAGTTGCGTCGATGTCGCGCATACCCTCGGTCCAAATGCCGCCACGCCCAATGATTTGGGCGTTGAGCACGTCTTCCACCGACTTGATCGTCAGGCCTTCAGAGCGGTGCTCCAGACCCATGGCCAATTGCAAGGGCCCGGCAGGCAAGTCCGCCAAGGTGCCCGATACCTTGGCATCGAAATGGGTTTGCCAGGTGGTGCCAAGCAAAGACGCGTCGTGGAACATTCGGTTGAGCAAGGCGCTGCTGTTGGTACCGGCGACTTTGTACTCGTTGGACTCGATGGCCTTGATGAACTCGGGCAGGTAAGGGCCCAGGCCCACCTTGACCGCCTCAGCACCCACACGCCCCATAGTGGCCTCCCAGTCCCAGCCTCCCACCGCGCCTTTAGCGCCGGCGAGCAGGCGGAACTGGGTCGCTTTGGACGGCGCGGTCCAGTCAAGGCCCGGGTCCATAAAGCGGTACTCCAGGCCCGTGCCATAGGCAAACAAGGGGTGGGTAGAGGGTAGCAAAGGCTTGGCCACAACGCGCACTTGTTTGGCCAGGCCGTCATACCAGCTAAAGGGCGTGGTCGGCGCATTGAATGCGTAGGGCACGCTCAGGTAATCGGTTTGCGTGCGCGAGTACATGGCATCGCCAAAGAGCTCGGTTTCCTGGCCCAGCTTCAAGCGCGCCGAGAAGAAGGTGTTCACCCGTTCGGCCGGGTCGGTCACCTGGTTGATGTCATTGAGGTTCTGGGTACAGGCACCCGTGGAGTTGCGCGCAGACAGCGCACAGTCGGGGTTGGCGGTGCGCGTCACGCCGTTTTTGATGATGTTTCCGGGGAAGGACGCCACGCTGGGGTCGCCAAAAGACGGGCTCACGAAGGCTTTGTAATAGGCCGGGTAAGAGTCCTTGACCTGCGAGAGCATCAGCCCGCCACGGTTATAGATCTCTACATTGCCCACCAAGTTGTAGCCATCTTTATTGAAATTGCCGGCGCCACCGACCAGGCTCGAGGTGCGCTGGGGCACGCCGCCGGGGGTGTAGCTGTTTTGGAAGGAGGTGCTGACACTGCCGCCCTGCAAATTGCGGTGGGTAATGATGTTGACCACACCAGCCATCGCGTCCGAGCCGTAAATGGCCGATGCGCCGTCTTTGAGCACCTCAATGCGCTCGATGGCGTCTACCGGAATGGTGTCGACGTTGGTAAAAGTCGTCTTGCCGCCGTCGGCCAGGCCGAAGTTGGAAACGCGTCTGCCGTTAAGCAGCACCAAAGTGGCGCTTTTGCCCAGGCCACGAAAGCCCACACCCGTCGCGCCAGCCGAAAAGCTGGAGGCGGAGCCGTTGTCCTTGAGCACGTTATCGCTGGCGGTGATGGTGTCTAGCACCTGGCGCAGGGTGTTGGCGTTGGTCGCCTTGATGTCCTCGCGCGTGATGATTTGCACCGGCGCGGCCGTCTCTAAGTCGATCCGCTTGATGTTGGAGCCCGTCACCTCGACCCGCTCTAGCGTGCCGGTCGCAGCCTGCTGCGCCAGAACCTGGCCTTGGACGGCCAAAGTGGCACAGAGCCCCAGAAAGATGCTTTGACGCACGTCCTTCTTACTGAAATATTTCATGAAAACTACCGCCTGTAAAGAAAAGCAAAGCGGTAATTTATGTGAATTTCATGAAATTCACAAATTAAACAGATAAAAACAACTAAATCGTGTGGGATTCCTGCAAATTGCTGAACCCAAGCCTTGCACCCCCCCATCGACAAATTGGCCGCGGTGTCAATCTACTGCCGGGCTACGCTACTCTCAAATGGTTGTTTTTGTCACAGTGGATGAATTTGAATTACCTCAAGTTGGCCCGAAGCTTGGTTCAGGTGCGGACGGAGAACTTGATTGCTCGGGTGACAACTACAATTGATTGACAAACATCTTTGTCGGTCATTGCTGTGAACTAGCCAATTTGGACATAATTTTTTTGCTCATGCACAAATACTACCTGTGCCCGCTCGCCATCAGCCTGGCCCTGGCCGGCTGCGGCGGTGGCAGCGGCGGTAGCGATATCAAACCCCAAGTCACAGCCATCAAGGTCGCCGCGCTGCAATACGGGCGCACCGCCACCATCTATTTAGGCGGCGCAGACCTGCGCACCAGCATGCAGGTCGATACCGGTTGGGCCTGCACCTCGCCCACGTTTTCCAGCGCCAGCACGCCCGATACAGCAGTGCTCAACTGCAAAGTGGCCCAGGTCGGCGACTTTGTGCTCACCATCAAGTCCGCGCAGGGCGATGCCTTGTACTCCACCACCCTGACCGTGCTCAAGCCCCAGGTGCTGCTGTCCACTGGCAGCGACTCCATCACCCTGGAGCTGGACCCGGCCAGCGCCCCCGTCACAGTTAACAACTTTCTGGGCTACGTTAATAGTGGCTATTACACCAAGACACTTTTCCACCGGGTCATTGCTGGCTTTGTCATTCAGGCGGGCGGCTACACCGCAGGCTTGGTCAAAAAAGCCGGGCAGGGCGCGCCCATCGTCCTCGAGACCCAAAAAGACGGCCCCTCCAACCTGCGCGGCACCGTCGCCATGGCCCGTACCTCAGACCCCAACTCGGCCACGTCCGAGTTCTTTGTGAACCTGGTGGACAACAAATTCTTGGATTACCAAAGCGCAGCCAGCCCAGGCTACGCCGTCTTTGGCAAAGTGACGCAGGGCCTGAACGTGGTCGATGCCATTGCCTTGCAGCCCACGGGCAGCCTCAACGGCTTTGCCAATGTGCCGCTTACCGACGTCACCATCACCTTGGCCCTGCAAATCCAATGAAGCTGTTTTTTAGCCCCCAGGCCCAGCCCAGCGAGGCCGACATCGCCGCCGAGCTGGCGCAGATCCAGGCCGAGTCCATTGGCTGGACGCCCCTGGAGCCAGGCGCCTACCTGCACGTGGGCGACCCCAACGCCACCGTGATCGAGGTGGTCGGCGTGCCCCATGCCGATATGAAGGGCTTGACGGTTTTGCTGCTTAGCTGATTGCGGCCTGCGAAAGATTAAACGAACTGGACAAGCAACCGTTTTCCGCAGGCGTTGGCATATTTTTTAAGGGTGGCAAAAGAAGGCGAATGCCTTTGATCCCGGATAGAAGACTCTAAGCGCGATACTGCACTCTTGGTCGTTCCCATTCGCAGTGCTACCTCCTCCTGCGATAGTCCAGCGGCCTTGCGGGCTTGCAATAGCGAATGCAGGGCAGCGTACTCCTCCTCCAAACCATTCCAAACGTCCTCAAATCCAGGACGTTTCATCGCCTCGGCGAGTGCATGCGCATGGTTCAGTGCAACCGGTTTGAATGTGTCTTGATCCATCTTCATACCTCCTTCAGGCGTTTCCTGGCAATGCGCAATTCCTTATCAGGTGTCTTCTGGGTCTTTTTGATGAATTGGTGCAATATCACAATGTGCTGATCAACCATGGTGCAATAAAACGCCCGGCCTATGCCCTCAGGGCCCTTGCAGCGCAACTCAAATAAACCTTTACCCATTGCGCGTGAGTGTGGAAGACGCAAATCCGCTCCATGGTGTTGCATCAGCGCAATCAACCGCAAGTAGTCGGCATAGATGCCTACGGGCCACGCAACTACCTCAGCCTGCACCTTGGAGTTGTAGTAGCTGATTGCCCACATGCAGCAATGTTAGCATAATTGTATACTTTTCTATAGCCTTAGTTCAAAAAGTAAAACTCACCAATCGACTGGTCATACAGCGCCGGCGTTTGCTCGTGGCCGACCGACTTGGCCTGCTCCACCACCTGGTTGCGCACATTGCGCAGCACCCGGTCCACCGAGACGCCGGGTTTGCGCATCTCTTTGACAAAAATCCGGGTAAACAGGCCGTTCTTCTCCACATCCTTGGGCCCGAGCTTGTCCAGCGCCTGCTGGCCCGAGCCGGCGGAAAACATCACCATTTGCCCGGTTGCGGCCGTGGTCGGCGCCAAGCCCCGCCCGCCTACAGCGCGGCCTTGGCCTTTGAAGGGGTTGTCGCGGCAGGCGTCGATCACCGCCAGCGCAAACTTGGTTTTCTTGTCCTGCATATCCTCTAAAAAGCGCTGTAGCTGAATGGCATCGTCCTTGATTTGCTCTTCGCTATCGCCCTTGATGTCCACGGGCAGCAGGTAATTGGCATTGGCCAGTTGCACCCCGTGCCCAGCGTAGAAAAACAATACTTCGTCACCGCCCTGCACCTTGGCCCGAAAGTCTCGCAGCGCTACCTTGAAGGCTTTTTCATTCAGGTTGAGGTGCTTGGTGACCTGGTAGCCCACGTCCGCCAGTGCTTTGGCCATGGCCTCGGCATCGGCGCCTGCGTTATTGAGCTTGCTTACATCGGTGTACAAATCGTTGCCAATGACCAAAGCCTTGCGGTTGGCAAACACCTGCGGCACGGCGGGTTTGGTCGGGGTGGATGCAGCGGCAGCTGATGCTGCGTGGGCAGCTTGCGCGGCCTGAGCCGCCTGCGCTGCCTTGGCGGCATCGGCATTGGCCTTTTGCAGCTGGGCGAGCATTTGCTGCATTTTTTCCAGCTGCTGGGCCAGTTCGAGCTTGTCCTTCTCGATGGCTTTGCGCTCGGCATCCATCTTGGCGGCTTCGGCTGAGGCGGTGTTGGTGGCAGAAGCAGCGGTGGTGCCTGACGGTACCGGTGCTTGGTAGGGCGCGACTGAGGACGCCGCAACCCTGGCCGGCGCCGCCTCGGTGCTGATCGAAGCGAACTGGCCTGCGGTACGGTTGGGCCGGTTGTTGCCCAAGGTTTGAATTTCCGTCGCTGGTTGGGCGCTGGCCACTTTGATTCCTGCTGGAAATTGGAGCGCTATGAGTTTTTGGGGCGACTTGTTGAAAAAAGCCTGCTCGACCAACTCCACGTAGATGGACATCCAATTATCCAAAATCTGGTGCTCGGTGTTGACGGTGCCTGCCTTGTAGTTGTCGCGAAAGGCCGAAGGCACGACGCCCTTGGGTGCATTGATAAAGAGCGAGACCTCTAAACCCAGGCTGTTAAAGGCCTGCACCCGCATTTCGGCAAAGAAAACCCCCTGATTTTTGGGGCGCCCAGGCTCTACCAAGCCCGCCAAAGATTCTTTCCAGTATTCTGAATCCTGGGTGCTTTTGGACTGCAGCCACTTTTCAAAATTATCCAAGGCAAAAACTCGGCTGCATTTATTCACCAACTGCGTGCTCAAGGTGTTATGGGTATTGACCAAAAATTGGTTGGTATTGCCTTTGTCCGTGTTGCACGCGGTGTCGCCCCATTTGAACGGTCGGCTGCTTTGGCGCACGACCATGATGGGAACGCTTGCGTCGGGCTGCGCGTTCCGAATGACAAAGACTTCCCATTCAAACCCGCTGCGCGCCAGGTTGCTGGTTTGGGTTAACTCCCAGTTGCCCTCTGGCAAGGGCACGCTTCGGCCCGAACCCAGGGGTAGAAAATCAGCGTATTTGACTCCGCGTACTGGCTGCGCCATCGCGGGATGAAGGCTTAGAGCAAAAAGTAAAAGGCAGAAAAATCCTGCCAACCCGTGTTTGTTAAGCCGCCACATACTGTCTAGATAGCCCATAAATTCCCTTGAAATAGGTATGCGATGCGGATCAACACGGGGTGCATACCTTCGGTTATGCTTTGGTTTTAATGGTTTATCACAAATATTTTAAATTTGGAGTATCCATGCTGAATATACCGGCCCCAGGCGCCAAGTGCTTTTTCCCTCAAGCGCGCGGCCTTTTTGCAGCGACGTCTTTACTCGCAGCTGCTGGTTTTCTCCACGCCCAAACCATGCTGGTCAGCGAAGCTGAGGCCAGCCGGCCCAATGCCCCCGAGCTGGCCACCCGTGGCATCACACGCGGCCCGGGAATCAAATTGCTTGGAACGCCTGAGGTGAGCGCCAAGTCCTTTAGCCTGAAATTTGAGTTTGAGCCGCGCGGCGGCGCCCACATCGACCCTAAATCGGTGCGCCTGGAGTACATGAAGCAGCCGCTGATCGACCTGACCGAGCGTGTCAAGGCCGGTATCCATGACCGGGTCTTGGAAGTTTCGCAGTTTGCTGTTCCGCCGGGCAGCCACCCGCTGCGAGTGCGCGTGGCCGACTCCGAGGGGCGTGAGGCGGTGCACCTGATCACCCTGCAAGCCAAGTGAGCCAGGCCACGGTTGCTTGCCCTTATTGCCTGGGCGATATCGCCCCCCAGGCGCTGGCCTGCCGCCACTGCACGCGGGACCTGAGCCTGTTTCAGCCCCTGATTCGCCAGCTCCAAGCCCAAGGTGTGCGCCTGGACCAATTGCAGGCCCAGTTGGAGCATCTGACGCAGTCGCTGGCCCTGGTTCAGCAGGCGCCGGCGCATAGCCAACTGTTGCAGGCAGTGGCCGGTATCGATACACCAGTGCAGCCAACAGCACCAGGCATGGCCGCCAACGCCGGCCTGTGGCTGGCGCCGCTGCTGACCGTGGGCGTTCTGTCACTTGCGCACTGGGTGTTTTTGTTTGTCTACGACACGCCGGTTTTGTATTTCAGGGTAATTACCTTTTTTGTGCCGGTGCTGCTGGGCCTGTGGGCCGGGCTGGGAAGGGCGCGCCCCGGGTGGCTCAGCGCGCTGTTGGCGGTGCTGGCGGGGGTGTGCAGCGTGGCATCCATGCTGTGGATTACCCACTGGATAGATGGCGTGGCCTGGCTGCCCCAAGACTTGCGTGAGTGGCGCGAGACGGTGGAGTACGCTTTTTCTATCATGCTGGCGTTTTTTACCGGCCACTTGGCCATCAGCACGTACACCCGCTGGAAGTCCACACGGGCTAACAACGGCGGCGTCAAGACCGGTGTGCTGCTGCTTTTGCAAAAAGACGAGACCGGCAAACTCAAGCTGGAGCAGTTGTCTTCCAGTTTGGTGGAATTGGCGACGGCTTTGGCACCCATATTTTCGGGCGCGATGGCCTTGTATTCGGGCCTTAAAAGCGTGCTGGGTTCCTGATCGAAAGACCACTATGAAAAACTTTTTTCTGTGCACCGCTTTGTGGGTCGCCGCCCTCACTGGCGCCCATGGCGCGCAGACCGAAACGCGCACGGCCCTGATCATCGGCATTAGCACCTATTCCAACCCGGAGGTGGAAACCCTCCAAGGCGTGCCCGAGGACATGAAAAGCGCAAGTGCCATCGCCAACGCGATGGGCATCGCACCGCAAAACACCGTGGTGCTGCGCGATGGCCAAGCCACCAAGGTGGGCATCTTGGCCGCGCTGCGCCAGCTAGCCGAGCGCACCGGCGACGGTGCGCGCACCTTTTTGTACTACTCGGGGCACGGCACGCGCTGGCAAGATCCGCAAAGCGGCGCCTGCGTGGAGGGCCTGCTCACGCATGACTTCCAGGTCATCACGCACCAAGAAATTGCCGCAGTCACCAAGCGCCTGAGCGACAAGGCGGACAAATTCATCTCCATGTTTGACGCCTGTTTTTCCGGCGGCGTGGCACCCACGTTGACCCGGTCTATGACTGCGCGCAACTTCAGACCCAAGTTTTTTGCCAAAGGCGGTGGCGATGCCTGCAAAGCCACCAACCTGATGACCCGCAGCCTGCTGGGCGAGGCCACCCGGTTGGGCGCTTTGCCCGAAAACATGGTGCAAATTACCTCTTCCCTGCAAACCGAGGTGAGCTACGACATCCCTGGCCAGGGTGGCGTGGCCACCCTGGGCATGCGCGCCTGCCTGCTGGGCCAAGCCAAAGATGCCGACGGCTCGGGCGCCATCACCATGCGCGAGGTGGAGCAATGCGCGCAAACCGAAGTCAATAAATTGCTGGGCGGCAGCATGCAGCACGTGACCGTCTCGGGCAGTCGCAACCTGATTCCCGTCTCGCGCCCGCCTGCGCCGGCCGTCCAGGTCGCTGCGGCCGAGCAAAAGCCGCCGGTTTCTGCGCCAGTGGCAGCCCCCGCACCAAGCCCAGTACCAGCACCAGCACCAGCACCAGCCGTTGCGGTGGCCGTCGCCGCGGTGCCAAGCGCACCGTCGCCGTCTCCCGCCCCCGCACCTGCGTCTGCAGCACCTGCCACGCAAGCGGCCAAGCCCCCCGAGCCGCCCAAGCCCGCGCCGCAGGTGGCTAAGCCTGAGCCGGTGAAAGCTGAGCCGGTCAAGCCCGTCGAGCCGGCCATGGCCTCTTTGGCGACACTTAAAGACATTGTCCAGCAGGCCAACCCGCGCCGCCAGGTCAAGGTCAGCCTGAGCAAACCGGCGCTGCGCATTGGCAAAGACAGTCTGGACATCACCGTGAGTTCTAAGCACGCAGGCTACGTCTACCTGGTGATGCTGGGCAGCGATGCCAAGAGCTTTTACATCCTCTTCCCCAACGGGCTGGACGGCAACAACGCCATCGAAGCGAACAAGCCCTTGCGCCTGCCCCGCCCCGACTGGCAGGTGCAAGCCGCCGGCCCAGCGGGCACCGACCAATTGCTGGTCATGGTCTCGGATGTGCCGCGCAAGCTCGACGGTTTGGAGATCGCCGCGCCCAGCACGGCTGCGCCTTTTACCTACGCGCTCAACAGCCTGCCCGGGCGCGCCGCGCTGATCAACTTTTTGACCGGCAGCGGCGTCGCATCGGGTTCTGAAAGCTTTGGCGCCGTCCTTACCAGCATCAAGGAGACCAAGTGAAATACCTGCTCTTATTAACGCTGCTGTGCGCGCAGGCCGGCGCGCAGACCATCCGCTCGGCCACGCCGCAAGAGCTGGCCGACCAATTGGCGCCGCCGGCCACGGCCACCACCCGCAGCCTGGGCAGCACACGCAACCTGGCTCCCGCGCCACGCAAGCTGGACTTGATGATTAACTTTGAGTTCAACTCCGCCAAGCTGCAGCCCGCCAGCAAACCGCTGGTGGCCGCGCTGGCCGAGGCCATGCGCTCCGAGCGCGTCAAGGACATCCACTTTCGGGTCGAGGGCCACACCGACGGAGTGGGCAAGCCCGAGTACAACCTGGGGCTGTCCGACAAGCGCGCGCAGGCGGTGGTCGAGTATTTGGCCGCCTTGGGCGTCGCCAAAGAGCGACTGGTGCCGCAGGGCAAAGGCGATACCGAATTGCTGCTGCCCGACAACCCGCAGGCGATGGAAAACCGCCGCGTTCGTATCACTACTTTGGATTGAGCCATGAACAAACTTATTCTTTTGCTGGCCTTGGTGTCCCCACTGGCCTGTGCGCAGTCCTTGGTCAGCGAGCAAGAAATGCGCGACTCCATGAACGCGCCCGCCCAGCCGCGCCCCAAGTTTGTGGCCGAAAAAGACGCGCCCAAAATCGTGGTGGTGGCCCCCAATCTGGCGGGCAATTTGAGCTCGCCCACGCCTATCCAGGTCAATTTTGAAGCGGCCAATCCGTCCAGCGTCAAACCCGATTCCTTCAAGGTTTTGTACGGCGCTTTTCAGATCGATATCACCCAGCGCATGCTCTCGGCGGCCAAGCTGACCAGCACCGGTGTGAGTGCGCCCTCGGTCACGCTGCCCGCAGGCACGCACAAGTTGCATGTGTATGTCGAGGACACGGCGGGGCGCAAAGGCTACCGTTTGGTCGAGTTCACCATCAATTAATGCGCAATCGAGCGCCAAGGACTGCTATGCGTCTTTCCAAACGTACTTTTCACCGCGCATGGCGCATCGTATGCACAGCGGGCTTGCTTGGCTTGAGCGCCGGCTGCGCCGTAGTTGCGGTTGCCGATGCTGTGGTCACCGTGGGCGCGGTCGTGGTCAAAACCACGGCCAAAGCTGGCGGCGCTGTCATTGACGCGGTCTTGCCCGATAGCAAGAAAAACTAGCCGCGCCCGCGCCCTCCCTAGAGCAGGCGCCGTTTGACTTTTTCGTCCCAGTGGCGCACCAGAATTTGCTTTTTGCCCTCGTAGGCCTCTAGCCGCCCGGTGATGTGAAAGTGTGTGGCCGTGGCCCGCATGCTGGAGTAGGTCTCGGTGCGCGTCACCCAGTTGCCGCGCGAGGTCTCCATGCTCCAGTGGCATTCTTGGCGCGCCGAGAGCGGGTCCTCGGGCAAGATGCTGTAGGACTCCCGCCCCCGGCCCCAGGTGGTCAGCCCGTGCTCCAGGTCGGTGCTGCGGCCAAAGTCGTCCTCTATCAGCATGCGCCGCTCGCCGGTGGCTTGGTCAATCCTTACTTCCCGCTTGTTCCAGGGTGCGTCCACGGTCTTGAGGCGCACCGGTGCAGCCGCTTCGGGCGGGGCAAACTGAGGCGTTTTTTCGCCGCGCTTTTTGGCGCGCACCGGCAGGTCGATGTGGCTGGCGCCGCTGTGCACCGTCAGCGTCACCGGCTGGGGCGCGGGCCAAATCAGCGGCCAGTAGCTGGTCGAGAGCGAGACGCGCAGGCGATGCCCCTTGGGCACGCGGTAGGCCACATCGTCGAGCTGTATGCGCACCGTGTACACCTTGCCCGGCTCCAGGGCCTGCGGCTGTTCGTGGCTGGCCGTGCCGTGCAGGTGCGTGAGGTTGGCTACTGCGTAGGTCAGACGCGACACAGCGCCGTCGGGCCAGATGCTGTTGAGCCGCACCGCCACGTTAGCCACCGGCTGGTCCACGCTCAATTGCAGCGTCAGCACGGGCGCGCCCACCAGGTCGATGTCCTGCTTCAAGGCCGCGCCGTCAAAGGTGAGTGATCCCGAATCGTCTTGTCGCTGGTCGCCGGGGAATTCGGGCCCCAGCCAAATAATGCAGTACTCGCCACTGTCCGCGCCAGTGTGCTGGGGGGAGCGCACCGTGTGTTTGGCCTTGGGTGCGCTTTGGCTGGCCAGCCCCTTCGCGTTCAGGTACAAGCGCTGGCCTTGTGCGGCCTGCGGCCAGGCGCTGTCGCCCACCCAGCGTCCGCCAATATGCGTCACGCTGGCGCCCGGGCGCGGTAGGTCCATGATGTAGGTGCGAAACGCCGGCTCCTGCTCCACGCCCGTGGGCGCGCCTTTAAGCCAGCGGTCCCACCAGCGCAGCGCCTCTTGCAAAAAGCCGATGCGCGGCTCGGGCACCGCAAAGTGCGGGTACTTGTGCGCCCAGGGCCCGATGATGCCCTTGACCGGCGCCTGTACCGTGCCCACCAGGCGCGGCACGGCATTGGTGTAAGCGTCGTTCCAGCCGCCCACGGCCAGCACGGCGGCCTTGATGGCGCCGATGTCCTCGTTGACCGAGCCGCGCTTCCAGTAGGCGTCGCGGTGCGGGTGCTTGAGCCAGTCGACGGCCAGCAGGGGCTCGGCCTTCAGGCGCTCCAGCCACATGGCGCGCCAGGCTTTGCCCACCAGCGCCGGGTCCGGCGGGCGCGAGGAGTAGCCAAACATGGTGGCCGACCAGCCCATGTTTTCCGAGAGCAGGCAGCCGCCTTTGAAGTGGATGTCGTCGGTGTAGCGGTCGTCGGTAGAGCACAGCGTAATGATGGCCTCCAGGCCTTCGGGCTGGCGCGCCGCCACTTGCAAACTATTAAAGCCGCCCCAGGAGATACCCATCATGCCGATGCGCCCGGTGCACCAGGGCTGCGCACGCAGCCAGGCGATGACCGATTCGGCGTCTTGCAGCTCTTGCTCGGAGTACTCGTCGTCCATCAGGCCTTGCGAGTCGCCGTTGCCGCGCATGTCCACACGGATGCAGGCGTAGCCGTGCCCGGCCAGGTAAGGGTGGGTGAGGGCGTCGCGCACGATGGTGCCGTCGCGCTTGCGGTAGGGCAGGTGCTCCAGGATGGCAGGCACCGGGTTTTTGGCCGCGTCTTTGGGCAGCCAGATGCGCGCCGATAACTCGACGCCATCGGGCATGGGAATGATTTGGTGGGCGATTTCGCGCACTTTGCGCGGGAATTGGCGGAGGGTCTTCATGGGCGCAGACCTTAGCCGGGCTGGCAGGGGCTGTCAAACCGGGAAAACCATGTGCGCCGGGCGGACGGGGCCGCCTCGTCACAATACGGGCTTTGCGCTGCGCGGCCACCGTCTCTTCATGAATCCAGCTCCCCCCCAGTACCTCATCGGCGTCGACACTGGCGGCACCTACACCGACGCCGCCATCATTGAGGCGGCCGGCCAACGGGTGATTGCCACGGCCAAGTCCATCACCACCAAGGGCGATTTGTCCATCGGCGTGGCCGACGCCATCACCCGCGCCATGGCTGGCTTGCCCCAGGGCCTGCACCCGCAAGACATAGCGCTGGTGTCGGTCTCCACCACGCTGGCCACCAATGCCGTGGTCGAGGGCCACGGCAGCGCCGTCGGCGTGCTGCTGGTGGGCTTTGACGCCAGCATGGCCGAGCGCACCGGCATCGCCAAAGCCTTTCCTGGTATGGCGCTGGCGCGCATTGCCGGCGGCCACGACCACAATGGCGAGCAAGCCCAGGCGCTGGACCTGGACGCCCTGGACGAGGCCATCGAGCAGATGGCGCCGCACGTCGACGCCTTTGCGGTGGCCGCCGCTTTTGCGGTGCGCAACCCGGCGCACGAGCAACTGGTGCGCAGCCGCATCGTCGAGAAAACCGGCAAGCCCGTCACCCTGTCGACCGAACTGTCCTCCAGCCTGGACGCGCCGCGCCGCGCACTGACAGCCACGCTCAACGCGCGCCTGATCTCGCGCGTTACGCACCTGATCGAGGCGGTGCAGTCGGCCATGGCGCGATTGCACATCGCCTGCCCGCTGATGATCGTCAAGGGCGACGGCACGCTGGCGCTGGCGCACAGTGTGGCCAAGCGGCCTATCGAGACCGTGCTCTCGGGCCCGGCCGCCAGCCTGGTGGGTGCGCGCTGGCTCAGCGGGCTGGACAACTTCATCCTGTCGGACATGGGCGGCACCACGACCGACGTGGGCGCGCTGATCGACGGGCTGCCCCGGGTTAACCTGGAAGGCGCCGAGGTCGGCGGCTGGCGCACCATGGTGCGCGCCATCGATGTGCGCACCATCGGCCTGGGCGGCGACAGCGAGGTGCTGCTGGCCGCCAACGGCAGGCTCGAGGTGCGGCCCCAGCGCATCGTGCCCGTGTCTTTGCTGGCGGCGCGCTACCCGCAAACCCTGGACCTGCTGCAAGCCGACCTGGCCGATGTGGAGGGCGGCAACTCGATGCAAGGGCGCTTTGTGCTGCTGCCTTTTGGTGCCAAGGGGCCGCGCCTCTCGGACGAACTGTCGGCGCGCGAGAGCGAGCTGCTCGCCCAGGTGCGCCCCGAGCCCACGCCGCTGCGCACCCTGGCCACCACCATGAACGCCACGCGCGCCATTCACAGCTTGCAGCGCAAGGGCTTGATCCAGGTGGCCGGTTTTACCCCCTCGGACGCCGGCCATGTGCTGGGCCTCCAAGACAACTGGTCGCGCGAAGGCGCCGTGATGGCCGCGCAGCTGGGCTGCCGCCTGCGCGAGATGAAGTTCCCCACCCCCGAGCGCACCGAGCAGTACGCCCGCGATGTCTGGAGCGAAACCGTGCGCCTGAGCGCGCGCGCCATTTTGGACACCGCCCTGGGCTTTAGCCTGCCCGATGACCGCATCAGCCAGGCGGTGTGCAGCGGTGAGGCCACGCTGGGGCTGGCGCGCATCAGCATCAAGCCGGCCGTGCCGGTGGTGGCGGTGGGCGGCCCGGTCAAGGTTTTCTATGGCGAACTGGCGCGCCGCCTGGACTGCGAGGTGGTTTTCCCGCCGCATGGCGATGTGGCCAATGCCGTGGGCGCGGCCACCGGCGTGGTGGCCGCCACTGTGCAGGTGGAGGTGCATGGCGACGGCAGCGGCGTGTTTCGGGTGATGGGCGCGGGCCTGAGCCAAAGCTTTGGCCTGGCGGCCCACGCACTGCAAGCGGCCGAGCAGGGTGCCAGCGCCGCTGCACTGGCCGCCGTGCAAGCCATGGGCGCATCGGCCCCCGAGGTGGAGGTTTCGGTAGAGAAAAAATACTTTCCGCAGGCTAAAGATGAGCGGGGCTTGATGCAAGCGGTGTTTACAGCCAAAGCCGTGGGGCGGCCTTAGGGGCTGGGTGGCCAAGCTGCAAAGCCCGAGCGCAGCGGCGATACTTGCTTGATGGAACCCCTGAGCCCCTTGCCCGCCCTGCCCCGTGCCGCAACGCTGGCGCACAGTGCGCCCGAGGTGTTCGCGCCGATGGCCGACGCCCTGCTTTGGCGCCAGATCGAGGGCGGCGTGCAGCAGTGCATGCGCCTGCTCGAGTACACCATGGCCGATGTCTATGGCCCCAAAACCTTGCTGCGCAGCGGCCTGCTACCCGCTGCCTTGGTGCAGGGCCATCCCGGCTACCTGCACGCCCTGCAAGGCGTCGAACCGGTGGGTGGGCGCCGCCTGCATGTGGCCGCCTTGGATTTGGTGCGCGGCCCCGAGGGCAGCTGGGCGCTGCGCGCGCTGCACACGCAAGCGCCCTCGGGTCTGGTCGCGTCCCGCTGGTCCGATGCCCATGCCGCCATCGGTCTGCAGCAAGTGGCCAAGGCCTACCAAAGCCTGCTGCGCGGCATCAGCGCGCGCGCGCCGGGCGGCGGCCAGGCGCACATTGCCTTGCTCACGCCAGGCCCGTACAACGAATCCTATGCGGAGCACGCTTACCTGGCCCGTTACCTGGGCCTGAGCCTGGCCCAGGGCAGCGACTTGCTGGTGCGCGACGAAATGCTGTACCTCCAAACCCTGCAAGGCCTGCAGCGCGTGCACGCCTTAATCAAGTGGGTGGATGACGCCTGGCTCGACCCGCTGGAGCTGCGTGCCGACTCGACGCTAGGCGTGCCCGGCCTTGTGCAGGTGCTGCGCCGTGGCCATGTGCTCTTGGCCAATGCGCCGGGTTCCGGTTTTTTGGAGTCCAGCGCTTTACTGGCCTTGATGCCAGCGCTGGCGCGCCAGGTGCTTGGCCAGGCGCTACAACTTGCGACCCTGCCCGAGGGGTGGTCTGGCGATGGCAGTGGCGGGCCGGTTGTTGGCGGCAGCTTCGAGACGCCTTCGGTGCAATGGCGCGTCTTTGCGCTGGCCGACGAGGCTGGTGCTTGGACGGTGTTCCCCGCAGTACCCGCCGATGCACCTGCGGCCATGGGTGCGCCTGGCGCCGCTGGCACAGCGGCCGCGCGCACGCCCATCGTCACCAGCCGTGCCGCAGAAAATTTGTTTTGGCTAGGCCGCTATACCGAGCGCACCGAAAACACCGTGCGCCTGAGCCGCGTAGCCCTGGATGCCCTGGGCGGCGAGGACCAAAGCTGCCAGCCCTTGCTAGCCTGGCTGAGCGCTTTAGCGCTGCAGCACGGCCTGGTGGCGCCGGGCGTACCGCCAGCGCAGCAAGCGCGCCGCATGTTCGAGCGCTCCTTGGTGGCGGGAGTTTGGGATACGCGCCATTGCACTGGCGTGGCTTTTAATATGCAGGCCTTGGTGCTGGCCGCCTCGCGGGTGCGCGAGCGCATGTCGCCCGAGCACTGGGGCTGGGTGATGCAGGCGCAAGAAAGCCTGCGCCTGCCCCAGGCCGAGACCTTGCACGACCCGGTGCAGGCCCAGCGCGTGCTGGTCCACATTAGTGGCCTGCTGGCGGCACTCACCGGCGCACAATCCGAGCGCATGGCGCGCGATGACGGCTGGCGCCTGCTCTCCATCGGGCGGTATATCGAGCGCCTGGATTTTCTGGCCGGCGCGCTGGCGCAGGCGCTGCACACCGGCAGCCTCTCGGCCCAGGCCGGTTTTGATGCGGTGCTGGCCTTGTTTGACAGCACCATCCGCTTTGATGCGCAGTACCCGCCAAGCCGCACGCTCGATGCGCTGCTGGCGTTGGTGCTGAGTGATCCGGACAACCCGCGCGCCTTGGCCTGTGTGCTGCACGCCTTGCGTGCATGCTTGCGCGACATGGGCGATCTGGCGCAAGGCCGCACCGCCGAGCTGGCCGCGCGCCTGCCGCAACTGCCACACCCTCCCGTCCAAGCGCCGTGGTTGGGCGCACAAGACGCGCCGCAGCTCAGTGCGCTGCTGCAGGAATGCCGCATGGCCGCACGGGCCACCTCGGATGCGCTCAACAGCCTGTTCTTTGCCCACCGTGGCAACGCCTCACAAAGCGTGGGGGCCTGATGCATCTGCGCATACACCACCAGACCGATTACCACTACGCCGCCGGGGTGAGTGCGGCGCAGCACATCGCGCATTTGCAGCCGCCCGATACGCCCTGGCAGCGTTGCACGGCGCACCGCCTGGACATCGGACCGCTGCAGGCCGCTGTGCACAGCCACCTGGACGCCTTTGGCAACCACTGCGCTTACTGGGCCATGGACGCGCTGCACCACAGCTTGTCGGTCAGCGCCCACAGCGAGGTGCACACCCGCCAGGCCAGCGCGCAAGACGCCTCGCCCCAGGCCGATCAGCCCTGGGAGGGTGCGCGCGGCTACGCCCAGTACCGCGCCGACCGGCCTGGTGACGCGGCTTGCGCCTTCGTATTTGCCTCGCACCATGTGCCGCTGCAAGCCGATTGCGCCGACTACGCCCGCCCTAGCTTTACCGCCGGTCGGGCCTTGGACGGGGCAGCCATCGACCTGATGCAGCGCATGCACCGCGACTTTGCCTACGAGGCCCAAAGCACGGACATTTACACCCCTGTGACCCAGGTGCTGGCCCAGCGCCGGGGCGTGTGCCAGGACTTTGCGCACCTGCTTTTGTCCTGCCTGCGCAGCCTGGGTTTGCCGGCGCGCTATGTGAGCGGCTATATGCTCAGCGAGCCGCCACCCGGCCAGGCGCGCTTGCAGGGCGCGGACGCCTCGCACGCCTGGGTGGCGTTGTATGTGCCGCCGCTGCTAGCGGGCGGCCAGGGCCATTGGCTGGAGCTGGACCCGACCAACTGCCGCCACGGCTGGGGCACGCCCGGCCCCGACTACGTGCGCCTGGCGGTGGGCCGCGACTTTGCCGATGTCTCGCCCTTGCGCGGCGTGTTGCAGGGCGGCGAGGCGCACAGCCTGCAGGTGCAGGTCACGGTCGAGCCGGTGTTCGCCGTCTAAACCCCTTCTGCTACAGTGGTCTTACCGGCCTGCATGATGGGCGGGTCATTCTTTTTTCCTTGGGCCATTTGATGCGCTTGCAACTTCGTACCTCGCAGGCCGTAGGCTTGCTGGCTGCAGCCACCATGGTGGGCGCATTGCTGACCAGCAGCTTGTTGCTCTGGTCTTTGCGCGAGCGCGAACTGGCCCATGCGCGCGCCGAAACCGTCAGTCTGGCCACCATGTTTCTTGAGGAGACGCGCCAATCGATGCAGGGCGCCGACAAAGTGCTCCAGGGCGTACAAGAGCGCCTGGGTAGCGGCTTTGGCAGCACGATTGCGCTGGACAGCGACATGACGCAGTTGCTCTTGGCTACCCGCGTCTCGGGCATGCGCCAGTTGCACGCGCTCAGTTTGGTCGATGCCAAAGGCCGCGTGGTCAACGCCTCGGTCCAGGTGCCAGCCGCCGAGCGCGATGTGTCAGCGCAGGCTTTTTTCAAAGCGTTTTCCGGCCAAAAGCGCGAAGGTTTTTTCCTGGACAAGCCGCGCCGCGAGGTGCGCTCCCGCTTGTGGCTGGTGCGCCTGGCCCGGCGCATCGACCAAGCCGACGGCAGTTTTCGCGGGGTGGTGGTGGCCGACATCGATGCCTCGCGCATCGAGGCCTTGTTCATGCAGGCACGCCTGGACTACCTGCGCCCGATCGCCCTGTACCAGGGGGACGGCACCTTGATGGCGAGCTACCCCCATCGCGAAAACGATCTGGGCGCGCCGGCCCTGGAGCTGCAAGGCCATACGCTGCCCACGCTAGAGCAGGGCGTGCGCTCGCTGACCCACCGCAGCGGCGACGATTCGCACCACCAGTTCGCGCTGGGGCGCGTGGCTGACTTTGACTTGCTCATCAGCGTGACCGATGACGAGAGCCAAAGTCTGGCCGCCTGGCGCGAAATTGCGGTGCCCATTGCTTTGGCGGTGCTTGTGCTGTGCCTCTTTACCGTGTTTGTGGCCTCTTTCCTGAGCCAAAAGCTCCGGCGCAAAGAGCTGCTGGAGACGGCGCTGCTGGAGGCCCGCACGCGCTACCAGCACACCGTCGAATCGGTGAAAGACGCCATCGTGGCGGTCGATACGGCCATGCGCATTCAAATTTTTAATCCAGCTGCCCAGGCCATGTTTGGCTACAGCGCACAGGAGGCGCTTGGCCAGTCGCTGACGATCTTGTTGCCCGAGCGCTCACGCCTGCGCCACGACCAGCAGATGGGCGCTTTTGCCCAAACCACCGAAGGCCCGCGCACCATGGCCGCGCAGCTGGAAATTTATGGGCGCCGACGCGACGGCAGCGAGTTCCCGATCGAGTCCTCCATTTCCAAGACCGATATCGGCGGCCAGTTGCAAATGACGGCGGTGTTACGCGATGTGACGGCCCAGCGGCGTGCGCGCAACGAGCTCACCGCGATGAACCAGGAGCTGCGTGCCCTGTACGCGGCCCAGCAAAGCGTGCGTGAAGAGGAGCGCGCCCGCATCGCGCGTGAGTTGCATGACGACCTGGGCCAGCAAATGACGGGCCTCAAACTCAGCTTGGCCTGGCTGGGTAACCGCATCAAAGAGGGGCGCGGCGCAGATGCCGACAGCGTCGAGGGCATGCGCCGTATGCTCGACACGGCCATCACCTCGGTGCGGCGCATCTCCTCGGAGTTGCGCCCGCAGATTCTGGACGAGCTCGGGTTTGGCGACGCGGTGACCTGGCAAATCCGTGAATTTGCCAAGCACAGCGGCTTGCAGTTGGCGATCCACTTGCCTGCCCAGGACCGGGTGCACGATGCGGCCCTGGCCACCGCTTTGTTTCGGATCGTGCAGGAGGCCTTGAACAATGTGGTGCGCCACGCAGGGGCCAAAAACCTGTGGGTGGAGCTGGTTTGCGAGGCCGAGGATTTGGTGCTGCGCGTGCGCGACGATGGCGTGGGTATCGCCAGCACCAGCGGCCACGCCGGCATGGGCCTCTCGAGCATGCGCGAGCGCGCCCACGCCGCTGGCGCCCGTTTGCGCGTGATCAGCGCGCCAGGCGAGGGTTGTTGCGTGGAGGTGCGCATCGCGCTGGCGCAGTTGCCGACCCTGCGCCAGCTAGACCGCGCCAAGGAGCAAGACGCATGAGTGCCTGGGAAGTCTTGGTCGCCGATGACCACGCCATCATCCGCGACGGATTGCGCAATATCTTGGCCGACACCAGCGATTTCGTGGTGGCCGGCGAGGCATCCAATGGCAACGCCGCCTTAGCCGCCGTGCGCGAGCGCAACTGGGACGTGGTGATCTTGGATATCTCCATGCCCGGACGCAATGGCCTGGAGCTGATTAAGCTGATTCGCCAGGAGCGTGCGCGGCTGCCGATACTGATTTTCAGCATGCACCAAGAAGAGCAGTACGCGGTGCGCGCGCTGCGCGCCGGGGCCTCGGGCTATTTGTCCAAAGAAGGCGATATGGACTTGCTGCTGCCTGCTTTGCGCAAGCTGGTGGGCGGGGGGCGCTACATCAGCCCCAAAGCGGCCGAACTGCTGGCCATGGACGTGGCACCGCAAGGCCTTGGGCTGCCCCACGCCAGCCTGAGCGACCGCGAGTTTGAGGTGTTCAGCCGCATCGTGCGCGGCACCAGCCTGACCGCCATCGCCCAGGAGCTCTCGCTGAGCATCAAGACGGTGAGCGCCCATAAGTCCAACATCCTGCACAAAATGCAGATGAGCACCCAGGTGGACCTGGTGCGCTACGCCATGGAGCATCAGCTCCTGGACGACTTGCCGCGCGACTAGCCCGCCGCTTCCCACCCCCCCCAGCCCGTCGCAATCTAGGAGTTTTCCTAGGCGCGCTTTCATCCCTGTCCGATAGCCGGGAGAGGCGCGCACGCGCACACTCGTTTCACTGACCAAAGGACCTGATCCAGCGGCCACGCAACCCTTTCCATGACGAGGTGAACCTATGAAAAGCACGATTTTTTCCCGCACTTGGGGCGCCATCGCAGCCACTGCCTTGCTAGGCCTGGCCCTAAGCGCACATGCCCAAGTCGACGCCGAGGCCGCCAAAGCCCTGGCCCGCCAAAACAACTGCCTCAAGTGCCACGCCATCGACAAAGACAAAGACGGCCCGGCCTACAACAAAGTGGCTGAGAAATACAAAGGCAAGGCCCATGCCGAAGCCCGTTTGATCGAGCACATCATGTCCGGCGAAAAAGCCAAGTTCCCTGATGGCCACGAGGAAGAACACAAGGTGGTGAAGACCTCGCCGCCTAAAGACATGGCCCAGATCAAGAACCTGGTGCAGTGGATTTTGGCCCAGTAAGCCGGTTCAGTTTGTACGCGATTAAGCGCAACTTTTTGACGAGGAATACCATGCACATGCATCAAAAATTTGGGGCCGCACTGGCACTGGTTGCCAGTTTGCTCGCGCCCGCTGTCTGGGCGCTAGACGCCAAGCCCGCCGATGCCCCCAGCGCACTGGCCCAAGACGCCCTCAAAAAGGACGCGGTCTGCACC
Organism: Comamonas sp. lk; assembly: GCA_945861345.1. Taxonomy (GTDB): domain Bacteria; phylum Pseudomonadota; class Gammaproteobacteria; order Burkholderiales; family Burkholderiaceae_C; genus Allorhodoferax. Next base: position 70,437 of record CAMATX010000001.1, on the reverse strand, counting down.
AAGTGCCATGACGCCAGCGAAAACGCCCCGGTCCTGAGCCTGTACCAAACCCGCCATGGCGTGCGCGGTGATGCCCGTACACCGAGTTGCCAGTCCTGCCACGGCGCCAGTGCTGAGCATTTAAAGGGCAGTGCCACCAGCAAAACCCGCCCTGCGCCTGACCATGTGTTCAAAAAAGGCGTGTACGCCGCCTCCAGCGACCAGGACCGCACCGGCCAATGCCTGAGCTGCCATCAAGGCGGCCAGCGCAATTTGTGGGACGGCGCCCAGCACCAAAGCGCCGGCGTGGCCTGCAATGACTGCCACGTCGTGCACCGCCCCAAAGACAAGCTGCAAGACAAGAAAACCCAGGCCGAGGTCTGCTATTCCTGCCACAAAGACCAACGCGCGGACAGCAAAAAAACCTCGCACCACCCGATTGCAGAAGGCAAAGTGGGCTGCTCGGACTGCCACAACCCGCACGGCGCCAGTGGCCCCAAGCTGCTCAAGAAAAACACCGTGACCGAGACCTGCTACCAGTGCCACGCGGAAAAACGCGGCCCCTTCCTGTTCGAGCACCAACCGGTCACCGAGGACTGCGCCAACTGCCACACCCCGCACGGCTCCAATATTGCGCCTTTGCTCAAATCGCGCGCGCCCTTCTTGTGCCAAGAGTGCCATGACGGCACCCATGCCAGCGGCACCCCGGCCGGCCCCAATGCGGCAGGTCGCCAAGGTGGCCTGGCCTCGGTCAATGCCGCCACGCCCCCCGCAGCCCTGTACCCCAGCAAAAACCTGGTGGGTAGCTCGTGCATGAACTGCCACCGGCAGGTGCATGGCACTAACAGCCCCGCAGGCGGCTATCTGCAACGTTGAGTGAAGGAAATACACCATGTCTTCGAAACAACACGCTTTTGCCCTGAGCCGGGTGGCACGCGCCACATTGCTGCTCCTGTGTGCCAGTCCCTTGGTGGCCCTGGCCGCCGATGAGGAAACCGATGCGCTTACCCAAGCCGCCAGCACGCTGGAAGTGGGGGTGGCCAGCACCTCGCAGGCCTCTGCCAAGTTTGGGGAATACAACGGCCTGAACCAGGCACAAGCCAGCCTGATCGGCAACTTCAGCCTGCGCGGCGGCAGCGCCTACGGCATGGGCGCGGGCCTGGGCCGTTGGGAGCTCGAGGGTAGCAATCTGGGCACCACCGCCGGTTCGGTCGGTTTGCGGGTGAGCGAGCAAGGGCAGTGGAGCATTGGCCTGCGCTACGAGGAGTTGCGCCACAACCTGTGGGACAGCTACCAAACCCCGTATGTAGGCGCCAACGGCGGCAACAGTTTTACGCTGCCAGGCTTTGGGCTGGCGGCCAATACCACCACCTTGACCACCGACCAGCTGGCGGCGTACCACAACCTGAATGTGGACAGCACGCGGCGCAGCAGCGCGGCCAGTGCCAGCGTGGACATCAATGCGCGCCTGGCGCTCAAGCTGGACTTCAACCATCTGGAGCAAAGCGGCGCCAAGCTGATGGCTTTTGGCTCGGCGGCCTACGGCTCCACACCCGCACCGGGCGGCGAAGTGGTCTCTTTCCTGCCCAACCCGACGCGCTACCAGACCAACAGCATCCATGCCGCGCTGCAGTGGAATGCCGACGGCGCGCACCTGAACGCGGCCTATTACGGCTCGTTTTTCCGCAACAGCGACGACCGGGTGATGTTCACCACCTACGCCGGTGCAGCCAACGCCCAAACCATGAGCACGCCCCCGGGCAATGACTTCCACCAGCTCAGCCTAGGTGGCAGCTACCCGGTGGGCGACAGCACCCGTTTAAGCGGCACCGTCTCGGTAGCGCGCAATACCCAAAACGATCCCTTCGTAGTCGACGCTTTCATGTACATCACCCCCAGCGCGGCCGATGGCAATCTGAAGGCTTCGCTCAATGGCGTGGTGGTCACGCAGCATGCCGACCTCAAGCTCACCCAGCGCAGCAGCAAAGATTTGCAGCTGACGGTGGCTTGGAAATACGACGGGCGTGACAACCAAACCGAGTCCTCGATTTACAACGTCCAGGCCATTGGCGCCAACAACATCGCCAATTACCCCAACACGCCCCTGAGCACCAAGAAAAGCCAGGCCGAAGCGGCGGCCGATTACCGCATCGACGGCCGGCAAAAACTGCGCGTGGGCTTCACCCACGACGAGCTCTCGCGTTGGTGCAAACAGTATGCGCTTGGCGGCACTAACTACGCGGCAGGCACCAATTGCGTGGTGGCTGTGGCGACCAAGGAAGACAAGCTCAGCGCCAGCTACAAACTCGCCGCCAGCGAGGACGTCAACGCCAACCTGGGCTACAGCTTTGGCAAGCGCCAAACCACCTCCGACCCCAACGCCATCGTCGCGATGATTGGCGTGCGCGGTGGCGATGTGGGCGCCGTGGTGGGCACCATCAAGGGCCTCAACGGCGGCGATTACCAGGGCTTTTACCCGGTGTTTGACGCCAGCCGCACCCAGCAAATGCTCAAAACCGGCTTGAACCTGCAAGCGGCCGAGAACCTGAACCTGGACATCGGCGCACGCTACACCGATGACAAATACGACTCCACCTACGGCGTGCAATCGGGCAAAAGCTGGGCGCTGCACTTGGACAGCGCCTACCACTACGCCGAAGACGGCGCCTTCACCGCCTATGCCTCACGCCAGTACCAGCAGCGTGACCTGACCGATATGCAGCGCTCCATCGCCCAGGGCGCCGGCGCTGCCAGCGTCACCGCAGTGGCTATTCCTGCTGGCGCGACCTGGACCAATGTGCTCAAAACCGACGAACTGTCGGTGGGCCTGAACCTGCGCCAAGGTGGGCTTGTAGGCGGCAAAGTGGAGATGGTGGCCGACCTGAGCTACTCGCTGGGCAGCTCCAACTACGCGACGGCGCTGAACTACAGCACCACGACGACCGGTGGCATCACGTGCGCCGACCCGCGCATCTTCTCTTGCGGCGCGCTGCCGGACGTACGCGCTGAACTGGCGGCCTTGAAGCTCAATGCGTCTTACCGCCTGGACAAGAGCAGTCAGGTGGCCTTGGGCTATGTCTACCAAAAGCTATTGAGCAGCGACTATTACTACAACGGCCTGGCCTATGGCTACAACCCCAACTCCATGTTGGCGACCAACCAGGTGGCGCCCAACTATGAAGTGCAGGTGGTGGCGGTCAGTTACCTCTTTAACTTCTAAGGCCCGCCTGGCCACAGCCCGGACACCGCAGCCTGCCGGCTGCAGTGTCCATTCTTTTTTAACAGGAGACAGTCCCATGGAACAACCCAGTGGAACCCTTGCGCGCTGGTGGGCGGCCATCAACCGCCCCAGTACCCGCTACTCGCTGCTGGCGATCTCGTCGATCGCCTTTGTGCTGGGGATTATTTTCTGGGGCGGCTTTAACACCGCCATGGAAGCGACCAACACCCTGGAGTTTTGCACCACCTGCCATGAAATGCGGGACAACGTCTACCAGGAATACAAGGAAACCATCCATTTCACCAACCGCACCGGCGTGCGTGCGGTGTGCTCGGACTGCCATGTGCCCAAAGACTGGACGCATAAAATGGTTCGCAAGATTCAGGCCAGTGGTGAGGTATGGGGTAAGCTTACTGGGTCGATTGACACCAAAGAGAAGTTCGAAGCCAAGCGCATGGAGTTGGCCACCCACGAGTGGGACCGCATGAAAAACAACGGTTCGCGCGAGTGCCGCAACTGCCACAGCTTCGAATCCATGAGCCCGGATCTGCAAAAGCAAACACCGTATAAAAAGCATATGAAGGCCAAAGAAGAGGGTAAAACCTGCATCGATTGCCACAAAGGCATTGCCCACCGTTTGCCCAAGGAATACGTCGATCCCGATGAATAATCCCCTGCATGCTGTCTGTCGCTGACCTGTCCTGCGTTCGCGGCGACCGCACCCTGTTTCGTGGCCTGAGCTTTACGCTCGCGCCGGGGCAGTGCCTGCATCTGGAGGGCGGCAACGGCGTGGGTAAAACCAGCTTGCTGCGCATCGTGGCCGGCTTGGCACCTGCCGCCCAGGGCGAGGTGCGCTGGCACGGGGAGTTGCTGGGCAGCCCCGACTGCCAGTTGCCGGCCCAGATGCTCTACCTGGGCCACCTGCTGGCCCTCAAGGACGAGCTTAGCGCCGTGGAAAACCTGCTCTCTGGCGGCGCCATCGCGGGTGGCACCATCGAACCGGCGCAGGCGCTGCAAGCCTTGAAAGAGCTGGGCCTGGCCGGCCGAACCGCCTTGCCGGTGCGTGTGCTCTCGCAGGGGCAAAAACGTCGCGTCGCATTGGCCCGCCTGCTAGTGCAACAAAACCCCTTGTGGGTGCTCGATGAGCCCTTTGTCGCGCTGGACGGCGCCGCCCATGCGTTGATCACCCGTGTACTGCAGGGGCATTTGGCGCAGGGCGGCATGGTCTTGCTGACCAGCCACCAGCCGGTCGACCTGGGAGCGCGGGGCCGCAGCCTGCGCCTGGACGCATGAGCGCCGTCGCCGCCGTCTTGCAGCGCGACCTGCGCCTGGCCATGCGCCGCAAAAGCGAGGTGCTGACCGCCGTGTTCTTCTTTGTGGTGGTGGCCAGTCTGTTCCCGCTGGCCATCGGGCCCGAGCCGGACATGCTGCGCAAAATCGCGCCCGGTATTTTGTGGGTAGGTGCTTTGCTGGCCAGTTTGCTCTCGCTGGCGCGTCTGTTTGCCGCCGATTACCAGGACGGCACGCTCGAGCAGATGGCGCTCTCGCCAACCCCGATGCCCTTGCTGGTGGCGGCCAAGGTGCTGGCGCACTGGTTGCTCTCTGGGCTGCCCCTGGCGCTGCTCTCGCCCGTCTTGGCCCTGCAGTTTGACCTGGACAGCGCGACGATGTGGGTGCTCTTTTCCTCCCTGCTATTGGGCACGGCGCTGCTGTCTTTATTGGGCGCAGTGGGCGCTGCCCTTACTTTAGGTGTGCGTGGGGGCGAGGTGCTACTCTCGCTGCTCCTATTGCCTCTGTATATTCCGGCTTTGGTCTTCGGTTCCGGTGCGGTGGAGGCCCAAATGGTGGGTATGGGCTATGGGGCCCAGATGTCCATCCTGACTGCCATGCTGGTCGTGGCGGCGTTTTTCGGCCCTTGGGCCTGTGCTTTGGCATTGCGCATTGCGCTTGAGTAAATGGAAAACTTCAAAATTCGGTGGTTTCATTGGGCCGCGCCCCAAACCTTCTACCCGCTGGCGGGTCGCTTGTGGCCGGTTTTTGGCCTGATTGCGGCCGTTTTGGCTGCAGCGGGCCTCTACCTGGGCTTTTTTGTGGCGCCCACCGACTTTCAGCAGGGCGAGGGCTACCGCATTATTTTTGTGCACGTGCCCGTCTCCTGGATGTCCATGGTGATTTACCTGGCCATGGCGTTTTGGGCGTTTTTGGGCTTTACCTTCAATACCCGCCTCTCGGGGATGATGACGCAGGCGCTGGCGCCTACCGGGGCCATGTTCACCTTTTTGTCTTTGTGGACCGGCGCTTTATGGGGCAAGCCCATGTGGGGCGCCTGGTGGGTCTGGGACGCACGGCTCACCTCCGAGCTGATTTTGTTTTTCCTCTACATGGGCTACATCGCCCTGACCAGCGCCATTGACGACCCGCGCCGCGCCGACCGCGCCGGTGGCCTGTTAGCCCTGGTGGGTGCGGTCAACGTGCCCATTATTTATTTCTCTGTGAAGTGGTGGAATACCTTGCACCAGGGTGCCTCGGTCTCGGTCACCAAAGGGTCGAGCATGGCGCAGACCATGCTTTGGGCCATGCTGCTCATGGCGCTGGCGCTGTGGGCCTACAGCATTGCCATGGCCTTGTACCGGGTGCGCAGCATTATTTTGGTGCGTGAGCGCCACACGCAATGGGCACAGGAGGTGGCTGCATGATCTGGGAGAGCTGGGACGCATTTTGGGCCATGGGCGGCTATGGCCCCTATGTCTGGGGCTCGTATGGGGTGGTGCTTTTGTGCATCGCCATTGAAATTTTTAGTGCGCGCGCTGCGCAAGGGGAAACCGACCATGACGCCACGTCGTAAACGCTTTGCCATTGCCCTGGGCATTTTGGCTGTGGTGGGTGCCGTCACCGCGTTGGTGCTCAATGCTTTTCAGAGCAATTTGGTGTTCTTCTACACCCCCAGCCAAATTGCCGCCTCCGAGGCACCCAGCGGGCGCACCTTCCGTGTGGGCGGCTTGGTGCTGGCCGGCAGCGTGCAGCGCGAGGGCGTGCTGGTGCGCTTTACGGTGACCGATACGGCGCAAAACGTGCCCGTCGAATTCAGCGGCATCCTGCCCGACCTATTTAAAGAAGGCAAAGGCGTGGTCGCCCAAGGCAAGCTCGAAGGCGGTGTCTTTCGGGCCAAAGAAGTGCTGGCCAAACACGACGAAAACTACATGCCGCCCGAGGCGGCCCAAGCCCTGAAAAACGCCGCCCAGGCCAACGCGAAAGCGGCGGCCACGGTGGTCACGAGCCCCTAACTATGATTCCTGAAATCGGACATTTCTCCCTTTGGCTGGCCCTGGGGATTGCCTTGGTGATGGGCGCCGTACCCCTGGCCGGCGCGCAAATCGGGCGCGCTGACTGGATGGCTTTGGCCCGCCCACTTGCTTACGCCATGTTTTTCTGTGTGGCCCTGGCTTTTGGCTGCTTGGTCAGCGCCTTTGTCAACCATGACTTCTCGGTGGCCTATGTGGTGTCCAACTCCAACACGGCTTTGCCCTTGCAGTACCGCGTAGCCGGTGTATGGGGCGGCCACGAGGGCTCTTTGCTCCTGTGGGTGCTGATGCTGGCCCTGTGGACGGTGGCCGTGGCGCTCTTTAGCCGGCATCTGCCCCTGCCTGTGGCGGCGCGCATTTTGGCGGTGATGGGTCTGGTGGCGGTGGGCTTTTTGCTCTTTATGCTGCTCACCTCCAACCCCTTTGACCGCTTGTTCCCTGCCGCGCTGGAAGGGCGCGACCTCAACCCCTTGCTGCAGGACCCCGGCATGGTGATCCACCCGCCCATGCTCTACATGGGGTATGTGGGTTTTTCGGTGGCTTTTGCCTTTGCGATTGCAGCCCTGATCGGCGGCAATTTGGATGTCCAGTGGGCGCGCTGGACCCGCCCTTGGACCACCGTGGCCTGGGTGTTTTTAACCATTGGCATTGCGCTGGGCAGCTCGTGGGCGTATTACGAGCTGGGCTGGGGGGGCTGGTGGTTTTGGGATCCGGTAGAAAACGCCTCGCTCATGCCCTGGCTTTTGGGCACCGCCTTGATCCATTCGCTAGCGGTGACCGAAAAGCGCAACAGCTTTAAGTCCTGGACGGTGTTGCTGGCGATATTGGCCTTTTCTTTTTCGCTCCTGGGAACGTTTTTGGTCCGCTCGGGCGTCTTGTCCTCGGTCCACGCCTTTGCAACCGATCCGACCCGCGGGCAGTTCATTTTGGCTTTCTTGGCCGCGGTTGTCGGCGGCTCGTTCGCGCTTTACGCCTGGCGCGCCCCAGACGTAGGCATTGGCAAGCGCTTTGGCCTGTGGTCTAAAGAATCCAGCCTGCTGGCCAACAATGTGCTGCTCTTGGTGGCCGCACTGGCCGTGATGCTGGGCACCTTGTACCCGTTGGTGCTCGATGCCATGGGTTTGGGCAAAATTTCGGTAGGCCCGCCTTACTTTGACGCGGTCTTTGTGTGGTTGATGGCGCCTGCGGTTTTTTTAATGGGTATCGGCCCGCTGGCACGTTGGAAAGATGCGCAGCTGCCCGCCTTGGCCCTGCGCTTGCGCTGGGCGGCGGGCGTGGCAGTGCTGGCGGCCCTCTTGACGGGCTGGCTGGCTGGCGAGGTGCGCCCCGTCTCCACACTGGGCTTGGTCATGGCGTTTTGGATCATGGGCTCGGTGGCCACGGATTTGTGGGGCCGCGTGCATCCGCATGGCACGGACTGGGCCCTTGCCGGTGCACGGCTGCGCCAGCTGCCCCGGGCGCTGGCGGGCATGATGTTGGCGCACCTGGGCATCGCCGTGTTTTGCATTGGCGTGGTGATGGTCAAAACCTACGAGATCGAGAGCGATGTCAAGATGGCGGTGGGCGACACCACCACCGTGCGCGGCTACACCTTCCGCTTTGACGGTATCAAAGAATTGCAAGGGCCTAACTATGTGGCCGCGCAGGGGCAAATGCATGTCAGTAAAGACGGCCACCTGGTGGCCGAACTGCGCCCTGAAAAGCGCATCTACCGCGTGCAACAAAATCCCATGACTGAGGCCGCCATTGACTCCGGCCTGACGCGCGATTTGTATGTTTCCCTGGGCGAGGCGGTGGACGGCGGGGCCTGGATTGTGCGCGTCTATGTCAAGCCCTTCATCGACTGGATCTGGGGCGGCTGCCTGCTGATGGCGCTGGGCGGATTGCTGGCCATCTCGGACCGGCGCTACCGCCGCAGCCAGGGGACGGCGCCATGAAGCACCTGCGCTATTTGGTGCCTTTGGGGCTCTTGCTGGTACTTTTGTATTTTTTGCGCGCCGGCCTGAGCCTCAACCCGCGCGAGGTGCCTTCGCCCCTGATTGGTAAGCCCGCCCCCGCGTTTTCGCTCCCGCGTCTGGACCAGCCCGCAGTGCGCATTGCCAAAGACGATTTGCGCGGCAAGGTCTGGATATTGAATGTCTGGGCCTCCTGGTGTTTGGCCTGCCGCCAAGAGCATCCGCTGCTGGTGGCTTACGCCAAGTCATCGCAGGTCCCTATTTATGGCCTCAATTACAAAGACGAGCCAGCGGCTGGCCTGAAATGGCTGGCCGATTTTGGCAACCCCTACACCGCCTCGCTGGCGGACCGTGATGGCCGCGTGGGCATCGACTTTGGCGTCTACGGCGTGCCCGAGACCTTTGTCATCGACGGCGAGGGCGTGATCCGCTACAAGCACATCGGCCCGCTCACTCCCGAGGTGCTGCGGGACACCATAGACCCCCTGCTCAAACAACTCCATGGCTAAAGCACGCATTGCACTCTGTCGGTGGCGCGCGCTGGCGCTCAGCGCGGTCTTGGCCTGCGCTGGCGGCTGGGCGCTGGCCAACGAAGCGGCCCCCTCCAGCGCCGATCCGGCGCTGGAGGCGCGCGTCATGAAGCTCTCGACCGAGCTGCGCTGCCTGGTCTGCCAAAACCAGACCATCGCCGACTCGCATGCCGAACTGGCCGTGGACCTGCGCCGCCAGGTACGCGAGATGCTGCAAGCGGGCCAGTCCGAGCAGCAGGTGATTGACTTTATGACGGCCCGTTATGGCGACTTTGTGCTCTACCGCCCGCCCTTTAAGGCCTTGACCGCTTTGCTTTGGGTGGGGCCTGCCCTCATGATGGTGCTTGGCCTAGGAACGCTTTTTGTCGTGCTGCGCAGGCGCAGCCGCCTGGCCGACGCGGCCTTCGAAGCCGATGGCGCCGATGACGCGCCCAACGATCCGCACCTCTCCTGAGAGCCCCCATGACCGACGCTTTGCACGACCTCGTTTCCCCTTTCAAGCGCCAACTGGCGGCGCTGGCTGAACAGCATGCCGCCGGCGCGCTGAGCCAGGCGCAATGGGACGCGCAGCGCAGCGCGCTGGAGCGCCGTTTACTCGACTTGTTGTTGGACAAGGCCGGCACGCCTGATGCCGCCGCTGCCGCACCCTCTTGGCGCATGATGGCTGGTTTGGCGCTGGTGGTCGTGGCCATCGCGGCGGCGGGCTATGCCTACAACGCCTCGCGCGGCCCCCTGACCGGCGAGACCGAGAGCGCCGAGCAGGGCCCCAACTCGGCCCAAGTGGTCGCCATGGTGGAACAACTGGCCCAGCGGCTCAAAAGCAATCCGCAAGATGCCGACGGCTGGGCCATGCTGGCGCGCTCCTACAGCGTGATGGAGCGTAACGACGAGGCCTTGGCTGCCTACCAAAAAGCCATTGCCCTGCGCAAAGACGACCCGGGCCTACTGGTCGATTACGCCGACGCCCTGGCTGTGAAAAACCAGCACAGTCTGCAAGGCGAACCTATGGCGCTGGTGCAGCGGGCCTTGGCGATCAACCCCGATCACATCAAGGGCCTGGCCATGGCCGGCACCGACGCTTTTGTACGCAAAGACTTTGCCAAGGCGGTGAAATACTGGGGGCGGGTGGAGCAAATTGGCGCGCCCGAGAGCGTGCTGGTGCAGCGCGTCGTGGCCAGCTTGCAGGAGGCGCGCAAGCTGGCGGGCCTGCCACCGTTGAGCAGCACAGCCCAAGCGCTTGCCGCCCCGCCGTTTGCGCCTAGGCAAGCCTCGCAGCCCGCAGCTCCTGGTGCACCGGCTGCATCGATCAGCGGCACCGTCAGCCTGTCGCCCGCTTTGCGCGCTCAGGTCAGCCCCGAGGACACGGTATTTATCTTCGCCAAAGCCGCCGTCAATGGCCGCATGCCTTTGGCCGCCGAGCGCAAGCAAGTTAAAGACCTGCCTTACACCTTCACCCTGGATGACAGCAAAGCCATGTCGCCAGCGGCGCTGCTCTCGGGCGCCGGGCAAATCATTGTCAGCGCCCGCGTGAGCAAAAGCGGCAACCCCATGGCCCAGCCGGGCGACCTGAGCGGCCAGTCGGGCCCGGTGGCGCTGGGGGCGACCAACATCCGCTTGGAAATCAAGGATGCTGTAGCGCCTTAAGTCGTTTAACCCAGGTGCTGCACGCCTTCAAAAAAGGCTGCCGTCAGCACGATGTAGCGCAAGAATTTGCCGATCAACATATACAGTGTGCAGCGCCAAAACGGCATGTGCAGCCAACCGGCGACGCTGCACAAGGGGTCGCCGATGAGCGGTAGCCAGCCCAAGAGACAGGCTTTGGGGCCCATTTTTTCCAGCCAGCGCAGCGCGCGGTTTTCGGTGCTGCTTTGCAGGCCGCCGCTAGCCACGCGGCGGGCGGCGCGGCCCATGGCATAGTCCAGCACGCCGCCCAAGGTGTTACCCACCGTGGCCACCGCAATCACGGGCCAGTACTGTGCCGGGTTGAGGTGAATCATGCCCAGCACCGCAGGCTCTGAACCCATGGGCAGCAGGGTGGCCGACAAAAAAGAAATCACCAACACCGTGGACAGGCCGTAGGCGGGCAGGGCCAACACATCCAGCAGTGATTGCATCCAGGCTTCCATGGTCAGGGCAGTATAGGTAGAGCGTAAGGTGCTGAAATAATAGGCAGATACAATCCCCCTCCCCGCGCGTCGCATTCGGTCGCAAGGGGCGCCCACCCGACTCCCCATCCTCTTTTATCCATGCAAATCGGTCCATTCCCTTTGGCAAACCCGGTGTTTGTCGCGCCCATGGCGGGTGTGACCGACCGGCCGTTTCGCCAGTTGTGCAAGCGCTTGGGGGCGGGCTATGCGGTGAGCGAAATGGTCACCTCGCGCCGCGATTTATGGGATTCGCTCAAGACTTCGCGCCGCGCCAACCACGAGGGTGAGCCCGGCCCCATCGCTGTACAAATTGCCGGCACCGACGCGCCCATGATGGCGCAGGCGGCGCAGTACAACATCGAACGCGGCGCGCAAATCATCGATATCAACATGGGCTGCCCGGCCAAAAAAGTGTGCAACAAATGGGCTGGCTCGGCGCTGATGCAAGACGAGGCGCTGGCGCTGCAGATCATCGAGGCCGTCGTGGCCGCCTGTGCCGCGCAGAGCGTGCCTGTCACACTCAAGATGCGCACCGGCTGGTGCCAAAGTCAGCAAAACGCGCTGTCCATCGCGCTGGCGGCGCAGGCTGCGGGTGTGGCCATGGTCACCATCCACGGGCGTACGCGCGAGCAAGGCTACCGTGGCCAGGCGCGCTACGACACGATTGCAGCGGTTAAAGCGGCATTGCATATTCCCGTGGTCGCCAATGGCGACATCGACAGCCCCCACAAAGCGCGCCAGGTACTGGCCGCTACCGGCGCAGACGCCATCATGGTGGGACGCGCCGCCCAGGGTCGGCCCTGGATTTTTCGTGAGATCACGCATTTTTTGCAGACTGGCACGCTGCTGGCGCCGCCCTTGGTGCAAGAGCTGCGCCGCTGGTTGATAGAGCACCTGGACGACCATTACCGCCTCTACGGCGAGTACACCGGCGTGCGCAGCGCGCGCAAGCACATCGCCTGGTATCTGCGCAGCCTGCCCGGTGGCGAGGCCTTTCGCCGTGCGCTTAACGGCCTGGAAAGCAGCGCCTTGCAGGTGGCTGCGGTCAGCCATTACCTGGACCGTTTAAGTTTTGAGATGGACCGCCTGCCGGTGGTCTATGACACCCAAGGGCGACGCCTGGATGCGCCGTCCGACAGCGAGAAAGAAGAGACCCCCATGAACCCTGTCCCTGAGCGCGCCAGCCATGAGCAATAACAAACTAGATGAATGCGTGCGCGCCAGCCTGGAAGCCTATTTACGCGACCTGGACGGCCTGGAGCCCCACGGCATGCATGACATGCTGGTGCGTGCCGTCGAAAAACCCTTGCTCGAAGTGGTGATGGTGGCCGCCGCCAACAACCAGTCCAAGGCCGCCCAGTGGCTCGGGCTCAATCGCAACACCTTGCGTAAAAAACTTGTAGAACACCACCTCTTATGAACGCTTTGCTTTCTGTCTCCGACAAAACCGGCGTCCTTGATCTGGCGCGGGCGCTGCATGCCCTGGGCATCCGCTTGCTCTCCACCGGCGGCACGGCCAAGCTGCTGGCCGACCATGGCCTGCCGGTGACCGAGGTGGCTGAGATGACCGGCTTTCCCGAAATGCTGGACGGGCGCGTCAAAACCCTGCACCCCAAAGTGCACGGCGGCCTGCTGGCCCGGCGTGATGTGCCTGCGCACATGCAAGCGCTGGCAGCGCACGGCATAGACACCATCGACCTGCTGGTGGTCAACCTCTATCCCTTCGAAGCCACCGTGGCGCGTGCCGGTTGCACGCTGGAAGAGGCCATCGAAAACATCGACATCGGCGGCCCTGCCATGGTGCGCAGCGCCGCCAAAAACTGGAAAGACGTGGCCGTGCTCACCGACGCCAGCCAGTACGAAACTGTGATTGCCGAGCTGCAAACCCAGGGCGCGGTCAGCAGCACGACCAAGTTTGCCTTGTCGGTGGCGGCGTTTAACCGCATCAGCCAGTACGACGGCGCCATCAGCGACTACCTCTCGTCGGTGCAGCCCGATGGCACTTTGGCCGCCTTCCCCGGCCAGACCAATGGCCGCTTCGTGAAGTTGCAAGACCTGCGCTACGGCGAAAACCCGCACCAGCACGCCGCCTTTTACCGCGATATGTACCCCGCGCCGGGCTCCCTGGTCACGGCGCAACAGCTGCAAGGCAAAGAGCTGAGCTACAACAATATTGCCGACGCCGACGCCGCCTGGGAATGCGTCAAAAGCTTTGACACGCCGGCCTGTGTCATCGTCAAGCATGCCAACCCGTGCGGCGTGGCCGTGGCCCACGACGCCAGCAGCGCCTACGCCAAAGCCTTTAGCACCGACCCGACATCGGCTTTTGGCGGCATCATCGCCTTTAACTGCGAGCTCGACGGCGCCACCGCCCAGCATGTCAGCGCCCAGTTTGTCGAAGTGCTGATGGCACCGTCCTTCAGCCCCGAGGCGCTACAGACCTTGGCCCTCAAACCCAATGTGCGCGTGCTGCAAATTGCCTTGCCCTACGCCTTGGGCGGCGCAGCGCGCGGCACCAGCGCCTGGGACCTGGGGCGCAATGCGGTGGATGTCAAACGCATAGGCTCAGGCCTTTTGATGCAGACCGCCGACAACCATGAACTGACGCTGGCCGATATGCAGGTGGTTACCCAGGTGCAGCCCACCGCAGCCCAGTTGCAAGACCTGCTGTTTGCCTGGAAGGTGGCCAAGTACGTCAAGTCCAACGCCATCGTGTTCTGCAAAGACGGCATGACCATGGGCGTGGGCGCGGGCCAAATGAGCCGGCTCGACTCGGCCCGCATCGCCAGCATCAAAGCCGGCCACGCTGGCCTGACCCTGGCGGACACCGTGGTGGCCAGCGACGCCTTCTTCCCCTTCCGTGATGGCCTCGATGTCGTGGTCGACGCGGGCGCTACCTGCATCATCCAGCCCGGCGGCAGCATGCGCGATGACGAAGTCGTGCGCGCCGCCAATGAGCGTGGCGTGGCCATGGTGTACACCGGGGTGCGGCACTTTAGGCACTAGGTCAGCGCCCCGCACACCAACCAAAACGGCCCACCAGGGCCGTTTTTTTGTTCGCTCCAGCCGCAATTACAAAGTCGCCAGCACCTCGGCGGCGGCGGCCACGGTCTCGGCGATATCGGCTTCGCTGTGCGCGCCGCTCATAAACCCCGCCTCGTACAAGGCCGGGGCAAAGTACACGCCGCGATCGAGCATGCCGTGGAACAAGGTGTTAAAGCGCTTGTTGTCGGTGCTGATGACTTTGGCATAGTTTTGCGGCAGCTCGGGGAAGAGGAAGAAGCCAAACATGCCGCCTTCGCTGTCTGTGCTAAAGGGTACGCCCGCTTTGTCTGCCGCGCCCTGCAGGCCGCGCATCAGTGACTGGGTGCTGGCCGTGAGTTGCTCAAAAAAGCCGGGCTTGCTGATCTCGCGCAAGGTGGCCAGGCCGCAGGCGGTCGCCACCGGGTTGCCCGACAAGGTGCCAGCCTGGTACACGCCGCCCAGCGGTGCCAAATGCTCCATGACGGCGCGCTTACCGCCAAATGCGGCCAGCGGCATGCCCCCGCCGATGACTTTGCCCAGCACCGTGATATCCGGCGCAAAGCCGGGCAGGTCGCGGGCGTAGACGCTTTGGGCGCTGCCCAGGGCCACGCGAAAACCGGTCATCACTTCGTCAAACACCAAGAGCGCGCCGTACTGCGTGCACAGCTCGCGGGCGCGCTTGACAAAGGGCAGCGAGGCGCGCACAAAGTTCATATTGCCAGCGATGGGCTCGATCATCAAGCAGGCCAGGTCTTTGCCGTGCAGCGCAAACGCCTCCTCAAGCTGCTGCAGGTTGTTGTACTCCAGCACCATGGTGTGTTGCACCACTTCGGGTGGCACGCCGGCGCTGGTGGGGTTGCCCAGAGTCGCCAGCCCCGAGCCGGCTTTGACCAGCAAGGGATCGGCGTGGCCGTGGTAGCAGCCTTCGAACTTGATGAACTTGCTGCGCCCGGTGGCCCCGCGCGCCAGACGGATGGCCGTCATGGCCGCCTCGGTGCCCGAGCTGACCAGGCGCACCATGTCCATGCTGGGCACATTGCGCAAGATTTCTTCGGCCAGTTCGACTTCGCGCTCGGTCGGCGCGCCAAAAGAGAAGCCCTCGAGCAGCGCTTTTTGCACCGCTTCGAGCACCGCTGGGTGGCCATGGCCCAAAATCATCGGGCCCCAGGAGCCGATGTAGTCGATATAGCGCTTGCCGTTGGCATCCCAAAAATGGGGGCCTTGGGCGCGGGACACAAAGCGTGGCGTGCCGCCCACGGCTTTGAAGGCGCGCACCGGCGAGTTAACGCCACCGGGGATGACGGCGGCGGCGCGTTGGAAGAGTTCGAGGTTGCGGTCAGTGGCGGGTTTCATTGGGCGGTAGGTCAAAAAGAAAGGGTTGGTCGGGGTCGAGGGCGTCGTCGTCCTCGTCGGAATCGGTGTCGGCGTGCGCCCAAAACAGGCGGTCAGGCTGCACATGGCCCATGCCCGGGCGCAGGCCGGACTCTAGGCTGCGGTCCAGGTAGGTGAGGGCCTCGGTCACGGCCTCGCTCAGTTCGCTGCCCACGGCCACCAGCGCTGCCAGCGCGGCGGACAAGGTGTCGCCCGCGCCCACAAACGTGGCCTCCAGGCGCTCAAACTTTTCGCTGCACAGCACCGCGCTGGCCGAGCACAGCACGTTGTCAATAAATTGATCGGTCGAGGCGATGCCGGTAATCAAGGTGTAGGGCACGCCTAAATCCTGGGCCGCTTTGGCAATATCGCGCGGCAGCGGCGGGGCGCCGGTGTGCCAGTCGGGCAGCAGCCAGCGCACCAGCGTACCGTAGTTGCCCACCATTACCGTGGTTTGGGGCAGCAGCAGCTCGGCGCAGGCGTCCAGGTACTGCTCGATCTGGTCCTCGTGCCACCACGACAGCTCGGGCATGTAGGTGATCACGGGCACATGCGCATAGTCCGAGACCAAGGAGGCAATGGCGCCCAGGTTGTCGGCGCTGCCGACAAAGCCGACTTTGAAGACTTCGGGGGCCACGTCTTCCAAGATGGTGCGCGCCTGGGCGAGCACCATGTCATCGTCCAGGGCAAAGTGGTCGGCAATGCTGCGGGTGTCGCGGGCATAGACGCCGGTGGTCACCGGCAGGGGGTGCACGCCCACCGAGGCCATGGCCATACAGTCGGCCACGATGCCGGCTGCGCCACTGGGGTCGTTGGCGTTAAAAACCATGACGCAGGCGACCGGGCCGTCGGCCGGCCCATCCTCATCCAACAGGGCGATGGGTGCGGGGCCGCTGGATTCTTTATTGGAATTCTTCATGCTCGCGACAAGAATAAGGGGCACCGTAAAACCGCCCGGCCTCTGGCCCTGCGGGCCTTGCAGGACGGTTATTTACAATCCGGCCATTCTATTCTCAAGGTATAAATGCTGTGACCGATACGAAAACCTGGATGTGCCTGATCTGCGGCTGGATTTATGACGAAGTCCTGGGGGCGCCCGATGACGGCATACCGGTGGGCACTTTGTGGGCCGACGTTCCCATGAACTGGACCTGCCCGGAGTGCGGCGCGCGCAAAGAAGACTTTGAGATGGTCCAAATTTGAGGACCGCATAAGGCCTGCTTGCGGGCCGCACTTCAGGCCGGCCTGCGCTGCGCCTCACCCAGCAGGCGCCGCCTTGTTCTTGAGCACCCCATAGCGCGCCAGCGTGGCCGCCCGGGCCGTCGCATGGTCGACCACCGGATGCGGGTAATTCCCGCCTAATTGCACCCCCGCCGCCTGCAGCACCAGGGCTGGCGCCAGCCAGGGCGCGTGGATGTGTTTGGCGTCCAGCGCCGCCAGGGCCGGCACATAGCGGCGTATGAATTTGCCCGCCGCGTCAAACTTCTCGCTCTGGCTCATCGGGTTAAAGATGCGGAAATACGGCTGTGCATCGCAGCCGCTGGAGCTGACCCACTGCCAGCCGCCGTTGTTGGCCGACAAATCAAAATCGTTGAGGTGCTGGGCGAAATGGCGCTCGCCCCAGCGCCAGTCAATGCCCAGGTGCTTGACCAGAAAACTGCCCGCCACCATGCGCAAGCGGTTGTGCATATAGCCGCTCTGGTGCAGCTGGGCCATGGCCGCGTCCACCAGCGGGTAGCCGGTGCGCCCCTCGCACCAGGCGGCAAAGCGGCTGTGGGCGATCTCGCCCTGTTCCCAAACGATGGCGTCGTACTCGGATTTGAAGCTGGCCCCCGCCACATGCGGGAAGTTGGCCAATATCTGCGCATAAAACTCGCGCCACACTAGTTCGGCCAGCCACACGCTGGCGCCTTGGTCACCCGCGCGGTGCGCGGGCAGCGCCCGGTTGACCAACTGGCGGATGGATACGGTGCCAAAACGCAAATGCACGCCCAGGTAGCTGGGCCCCTTGACGGCGGGAAAGTTGCGCGCCTCCTCGTAGGCGCGCATGCGCGGCGCAAAGTCGGCCAGCAGCGCCTGCGCACCCGCTGCACCGGGCAGGATGCCCAAGGCCTGCAGATTGGTCGGTTCAAAGCCGATGTCTGGCAGGCTGGGCGGCGGCTTGGCCAGGCCGGCCGGGCGCGGCACCAGGGCGCGGCCCAGCGCGCTGCAGTCATGCTCGGGCACCAAGGACTCGCCCACGCGGGCCAGCCAGGCACGCAAGTAGGGCGTGAAGACGCCGTAGGGCTTGCCGGTTTGGGTCAGGACTTCCTGGCGCTCAAAGACCACGTGGTCTTTCACGCTGCGCCAGGCGATGCGCTGGCGCGCCAGCGCCGCTTGCACCTGGGCGTCCCGGGCCAGCGCCTGGGGTTCGTAGTCGTGGGCGCACACCACGGTGTGCACGCCCAGTTCGGCGGCCAGTTGGGGAATTTCATCGACGGCCCAGCCGTGGCGCACTATCAGGCCGGCGCGGGCATGGCCGGCCAGTGCGCGCAGCTGGGCATCCAGGCCGGCCAGCGTGCTCAGGATGAACTCCACGCGCCGGTCGGCCCGGGGCAGGGCGTCCAGAATGGCGCGGTCCAGCACAAAGACGCAGTGCAGGCGCGCGCCCGACTGCAAGGCCGCGGCCAGGGCGGCGTTGTCCTCCAAGCGCAGGTCGCGGCGCAGCCACACCAGTGCGCTGCTATCAGTGTTTTGCATGCCTGTCGTTAAAATAGTGGTATGTCCGGCGATTTTGCACTTACCAACCTCACGCACCATTTTTTGATTGCGATGCCCGGTTTGGAAGACGGACTTTTCTCCAAAAGCGTGGTCTACCTGTGCGAGCACAGCGCCCGGGGTGCTTTGGGCATCATCATCAACAAACCCGCCGATATCAAGCTCACCGAGCTCTTTGGCAAGGTCGATTTGCCCCTGCGCCGCGCCGATTTGGCCCACGCAGCGGTTTTTCAGGGCGGCCCGCTGCATGAAGAACGCGGTTTTGTGCTGCACGAACCCTTGCAGCCCGACGCGTCGGTGGGCGCCAGCGCCAGCTACGCCTCCACCATGGTGATACCCGGCGGCCTGGAGATGACCACCTCGCGCGACGTGCTCGAGGCCATGTCCGGCGGCTGGGGCCCGCGCAAAGTGCTGGTCTCGCTGGGCTACTCGTCCTGGGGCGAGGGCCAGCTCGAGAGCGAGCTGCGCCGCAACAGCTGGCTTACCGTGGACGCCAAGAGCAGCCTGATTTTTGATACCCCCATCGAGGAGCGCTACGACCAGGCCCTGGCCTTGCTGGGCCTCAAATCCTGGATGATCGCCCCCCAGGCCGGCCACGCATGAGCGCGCAGACGCTGCCACCGCCCTTGGTGCCACAGCATTTGCAGCGTTTTATGGCGTTTGACTTTGGGCTCAAACGCACCGGCGTCGCCGTAGGCAGCCGCATGCTGGGCGGCGCGCAGCCGCAAGCCACCATTCACGCGCAGGGTGCGGCCCGCTTTGCCGACATCGCCCTGCGCCTTCAAGAGTGGGAGCCCGACGCTCTGGTCGTGGGTGTGCCCTACCATCCAGACGGCGCGCCCCACGAAAATACCGTGCGGGCCCAAAAGTTTGGCCGCCAGTTGCACGGCCGCTTTGCCCTGCCGGTGTTTGAGGTGGACGAGCGCTACAGCACCACCGAGGCCCTGGCCGGCGGCGCCAAAGATGCCGATGCGGCCTCGGCCTGCATTATTTTGGAACAGTTTTTACGAGGCCTGCACCCATGAACCTGGTACTCGATGCCCAAGCCCTCTACCTGGAGCTGCTGCGCGGCGTGCGCGGCCTGTGCCAGCCTGGCAGCCGTTTGGTCGGCATCACCTCGGGCGGGGCCTGGCTGGCCGAGCGCTTGCAGGCCGACTTGGGCTTGGAAGGCAGCTTTGGCACCATTTCCTCGGCCATGCACCGCGACGACTTTGCGCAGCGCGGCCTGGCAGCCGGCGGTAAAACGCACTTGCCTTTTGCCATCCAAGACGCGCATTTGGTCGTGCTGGACGACGTGCTCTACACCGGCCGCACCATCCGCGCCGTGACCAACGAGCTGTTTGACTACGGCCGCCCGGCCAGCGTGCGCCTGGCCGTGTTGGTGGACCGGGGCGGGCGCCAGTTGCCCATCCAGGCCGACTTTGCCGCCGCGCGGGTCAGCTTGGCGCCCAACCAGTCGCTGGCCCTGGCGCGCGACGCGGCGGGCGCCTTTAGCTTCGATGTGAAAGAAAAATAAGCCATGCTGCACCGACGCAATCCGCAACTGAACCGGCACGGCGAGCTGATTCACCTGCTCTCGACCGAGGGCTTGCCCCGCGACATCCTCACGCACATCCTGGACACGGCGGCGCAGTTTGTCTCGGTGAGCGACCGCGAGGTCAAAAAAGTCCCGCTCTTGCGTGGCAAAAGCGTGTTCAACCTGTTTTTTGAGAACAGCACCCGCACACGCACCACTTTTGAGATTGCCGCCACCCGCCTCTCGGCCGACGTGATCAATCTGGACATTGCGCGCTCCTCGGCCTCCAAGGGCGAGTCTTTGCTGGACACCATCGCCAACCTGAGCGCCATGGCCGCCGATATTTTTGTGGTCCGCCACAGCGAGTCGGGCGCGCCCTACCTGATCGCCCAGCATGTGGCCCCGCATGTGCATGTGGTCAACGCCGGCGATGGCCGCCACGCCCACCCGACGCAGGGCTTGCTGGACATGTACACCATCCGGCACTACAAAAAAGACTTTAGCAATCTGACGGTGGCCATCGTGGGCGATGTGCTGCACTCGCGCGTGGCGCGCTCGGACATCCACGCCCTGACTACGCTGGGCTGCGCCGAGGTGCGCGTGGTCGGGCCACGCACTTTGGTGCCCGCCGACATGGCGCACATGGGCGTGCGCGTGTTCAACGACCTGGAAGACGGCATCCGGGGTTGCGACGTCATCATTATGCTGCGCTTGCAAAACGAGCGCATGAACGGCGCCCTGCTACCCACCAGCCAGGAGTATTTCAAGCGCTTTGGCTTGACGCCGGAAAAGCTGGCACTGGCCAAAAGCGACGCCATCGTCATGCACCCCGGCCCCATCAACCGGGGCGTGGAAATCGACTCGGCCGTGGCCGACGGCACGCAAAGTGTGATCCTGCCGCAGGTCACTTTTGGCATTGCGGTGCGCATGGCGGTGATGGGCATCGTCGCCGGTAACGAAGCGTGAGGGCCGCACCATGACACTCTTGATTCGCAACGCCCGCCTGCTCGACCCCGCCACCGGCTTGGACGCGCCCGGCGCGCTCGCCGTGGCCCAGGGCCGCATCCTGGCCGTGGGCCAAGCGCCTGCCGGTTTTGCCCCACAGCGCACCATCGACGCGGGCGGCTGCATCCTCATGCCCGGCTTGGTGGACCTGTCGGCGCGCCTGCGTGAGCCCGGCCACGAGCACGAGGGCATGCTCGCCTCCGAGCTGGCCGCTGCGGTGGCCGGTGGTGTGACCAGCCTGGTGTGCCCGCCCGACACCGACCCGGTGTTGGACGAGCCCGGCCTGGTGGAAATGCTGCGCTTTCGGGCCCAAAGCCTGCACCAGGCGCGCGTGCTGCCGCTGGGTGCCCTGACCCGTGGGCTGCAAGGCGAGGCGCTGACCGAGATGGTGCAACTGGCCGAGGCCGGTTGCGTGGGCTTTAGCCAGGCCGAAGTGGGCATCGCCAACACCCAGGTACTGATGCGCGCCATGCAATACGCCCGCTCGTTTGGCTACACCGTCTGGCTGCGCCCACAGGAAATGCATTTGGGCAAAGGCGTGGCGGCCAGCGGTCCGCTGGCCACGCGTATGGGCTTGGGCGGCGTGCCCGTGGCGGCCGAAACCATTGCGCTGCACACCATTTTTGAGCTGATGCGCGCTACCGGCGCCCGCGTCCATTTGTGCCGCCTGAGCAGCGCGGCCGGCGCTGAACTGGTGCGCCAGGCCAAGGCGCAAGGCCTGCCGCTTAGCGCCGACGTCAGCATCAACTCGCTGCACCTGACCGATATGGACATTGGCTTTTTCGACAGCCGCACCCGCCTGAACCCGCCGCTGCGCCAGCAGCGCGACCGCGAGGCTTTGCGCGCCGCCCTGGCCGATGGCACCATCGACGCGCTGGTCTCGGACCACACGCCGGTTGGCGCGGACGAAAAAGAACTGCCGTTTGCCCAAGCCGAGCCCGGTGCCACCGGGCTGGAGCTTTTGCTCAGCTTGGCGCTGAAGTGGGCCACCGACAGTGGTCTGCCACTCGTAGAGGCTTTGGGCTGCGTCACCCACCGCAGCGCTGCGGTGTTGGCCGAGCCAGGGCAAGACATCAGCCACCATGGCGGTCATCTGCGCGTAGGCGCGCCGGCCGATGTATGCCTTTTTGACCCGCAAGCGGCCTGGACCGTGACAGGCGAGGCCTTGCGCAGCCAAAGCAAGCACACCCCCTTTGGCGGCTACGAGTTGCCCGGCCGGGTGCGCGCCACTGTGGTGGGCGGGCGTGTAGCCTACGAGGCGCTGCCCGGGGCGCACGGCGCTGCTTGATGGTGGCGTGGGTGGCTGCGCTGATCGCCCGCCTGCGCGGCGCCTGGCGCTTGCTGGGCTTGGTGGCGCATTTGCTGCGCGGCATGTGGATTATCCAAATGCGTTTTGGCGCCTGGCCGCAGGCCCGGCGCGACCAGGCGGTGCAGCAATGGTCGCTGCAAATGCTGCATATTTTGGGTGTGAAGCTGCAAGTTCAGGGCGAAGCGGCGCAGTCCGCGCCGGTGCTGCTGGTCTCCAACCATATTTCCTGGCTGGACATTGCGGTGCTGCACGCGGCGGTGCATTGCCGCTTTATTTCTAAAGACGATATTCGCAGCTGGCCGCTGGTGGGCACGCTGGCCACCGCGGCGGGCACGCTGTACATCAGCCGTGCCTCGCGCCGCGACGCATTGCGTGTGGTGCACCAAATGGCGGCGGCCCTGCAAGCGGGTGATGTGCTGGCTTTCTTCCCGGAAGGCACCACGGGCGACGCAAACACGGTGCTGCCTTTTCATTCCAACCTATTTCAGGCTGCGCTGGTGGCGCAAGCGCCGGTGCAGCCGCTGGGGCTGGCCTTTGCGGACGCAGCCAGCGGCGCCCCCAGTTTTGCCCCGTGCTATGTGGGCGAGGACACCTTGCTCGACTCGGTTTGGCGCACGGTTTGCGCGCCGCCGCTGGTGGCGGTGCTGCGTTTTGGTGTCGCCCAGCAGGCCGATGGGCGCGAGCGGCGCCAATTTGCCGCTGACCTGCGCGCAGCCGTGATCGATTTACGCGGCCCCGCGCCCCGGGACTAGGCCCGCCTCGCTGGCGCGGACTTTGATCCGAATCGCGGTAACATCGTGGCCCTCGCGCGCGAGGCGCTCGAGCAGGCTGGGCAGTAACTGGCGTAATTTGGCGGCAATGGCGGTGCTATCGACCAAGAGGCACCAGGCGCTGCCCTCAACTGGACCGGCCTGAACCCCCGAGCGCAGGCTGCGCGGTAGCAAGACTTCGATACAACGTAAATGCGCTTTGGACTGGGCGCCCAGATCGGCCAAATGGGCCAGCATGGGGGCCTCACGGCTGGCTTGGAGCACCGTGAGTGAGGTATGGGAGCGGCGCATAAAAACTAAGGTGGGCAGGTATGCAACTGATTATCACGGATCCTCGGCTTTCAAAAAGCTATGTGCTTCAGACGAGTCTGGGCGGTTTGGCGCTGGGCTTTGCGGGTTTTTTTCTGGTCGCCAGCCTGGCTTCGGCCGGGTTTTACCACTGGATTTTGCTCAAAGGTGCGCACGACGGCTGGCCCGTCATCAGCACCGTTATGCGTTTGGTGGTGAAGGACGAGTTTGACCAACGCGACCGCTATGTGCGGGAAAACATCGAAGTGCTGGCCAAGCGCATGGGCGAGATGCAGGCCAAACTCATGCAAATGGAGTCTTTGGCCGAGCGCGTCTCCGGTCTGGCCGGCATGGACCCGGCGGCCGTGCGCGGCAGCCCCGGACGGGGCGGCACCCTCGTGCTGGGGCGCGACATGACGCTGCAAGAGCTGCAAACAGCCATGGACCACATCGAAGTGGACAGCGGCGCGCGCAACGACCTGATGACGGCCATCGAGTCGCGCTTGTTCGAGCAAAAAATCAAAAAATTGATGATTCCTACCCAGTCGCCAGTACCCGGCGCCGGCCCGGGCTCGGGTTTTGGCTGGCGCATCGACCCTTTCACCGGCATGAATGCCATGCATGAAGGCTTGGATTTCCCTTCTCCAGTGGGCACGCCGATTTTTTCGGCCGCTGGTGGCGTTGTCGTGATCCAAGAGACGCACCCGCAGTACGGTCAGGTGATCGAGGTGGACCACGGCAACGACTTGCTGACCCGCTACGCGCACGTCTCGCGCAGCTTTGTCAAAAAAGGCGATTTAATCAAGCGCGGGCAAAAAATCGCCGAGGTGGGTAACACCGGGCGCTCGACCGGGCCGCACCTGCATTTCGAGGTACTGGTACGCGGCGTTCCCCAGGATCCGCAGAAATTTCTGGCCATGGGCGGCTCCAACGCCGCCAAAACAGCAAAACGCTAAAATCGCCCACTTGGCCGGGAGGGCCGGCAGGCCGTACGGCCCGCTGGCCGCCACGGCCTCGAAAAAACTTCACGACCGACTACCCAAGCGCTGTTTCGTGACCGAGGGAGGTCGCGCAGCAGCCCATTACCGATGCCACTTACCTTTCTGACCAAGCTCTTTGGAAGCCGCAACGACCGCTTGCTCAAGCAATACCGTGCCACCGTGGCCCGCATCAACGCGCTGGAGTCGCCCCTGGAGAGCCTGTCGGACGAGGCCTTGCGCGGCAAAACCACCGAGTTCAAAGCCCGCGTAGCCGCTGGCGAGACCCTGGACGCCATCTTGCCCGAGGCCTTTGCCGTGGTGCGCGAAGGTGCCAAGCGCGTTATGAAGATGCGCCACTTTGATGTGCAACTGATGGGCGGCATGTCGCTGCACCAGGGCAAAATTTCTGAAATGGGTACCGGCGAGGGCAAAACCCTGACCGCCACCTTGCCCGTCTACCTCAATGCCCTGACCGGCAAGGGCGTGCACGTAGTCACCGTGAACGACTACCTGGCCGGGCGCGACGCGCGCTGGATGGGCCAGCTCTACGGATTTCTGGGGCTGACGGTGGGCATCAACACCCCCCAGGCACCGCGCGCCGAAAAGCAGGCCGCCTACCAGTCCGACATCACCTACGGCACCAATAACGAATACGGCTTTGATTACCTGCGCGACAACATGGTGTACGAAGCTGGCGACCGGGTGCAGCGCGGGCTCAACTTTGCCATCGTGGACGAGGTGGACTCCATCCTGATCGACGAGGCGCGCACCCCGCTGATCATCAGCGGTCAAGCCGAAGACCACACCGAGATGTACGTGGCCATCAACCGCGTCATCCCCGCGCTCAAGCGCCAAGAGGGCGAGCTCGATTTGCGTACCGGCGAGGGCGTGATCACGCCGGGCGATTTCACGCTCGACGAAAAATCCCAGCAAGTCTTTCTGACCGAGCAGGGCCATGAAAGCGCCGAGCGCCTGCTCGCCGAGCTCAACCTGATTCCGGCGGGCTCCTCGCTTTACGACCCGGCCAATATCGCGCTCATGCACCATGTGTACGCGGCTTTGCGCGCCAACCACCTCTACCACCGCGACCAGCACTATGTGGTGCAAGACGGCGAGATCGTCATCGTGGACGAATTTACCGGCCGCCTGATGACCGGGCGGCGCTGGAGCGAGGGCCTGCACCAGGCGGTCGAGGCCAAGGAAGGTGTTTCCATCCAGGCTGAAAACCAGACGCTGGCCTCCATCACCTTCCAAAACTACTTCCGCCTGTACGGCAAGCTCTCGGGCATGACCGGCACGGCCGACACCGAGGCCTACGAGTTCCAGGAAATTTATGGCTTGGAGACCGTGGTCATCCCGCCCAACCGCATCAGCCGGCGCCAGGACCAGCTCGACCGCGTGTACAAAACCACGGCCGAAAAATACCAAGCCGCCATCGACGACATCCGCGAGTGCTACGAGCGCGGCCAACCGGTGCTGGTGGGCACCACCTCGATCGAGAATTCCGAGATCATCGCTCAGCTGCTGACCCAAGAAAAGCTGCCCCACCAGGTGCTCAACGCCAAGCAGCATGCCCGCGAGGCGGACATCGTGGCCCAGGCCGGTCGCGCCAAGATGATTACGATTGCCACCAATATGGCGGGCCGCGGCACTGACATCGTGCTGGGCGGCAATATCCAAAAAGCGCTGGACGAGGTGGCCGCCGACGAAGCCTTGGACGATGCGCAGCGCCAGGCGCGCCAAGCCGAGTTGCGCGCCCAGTGGGACACCGACCATGCGCACATCACCGGCCTGGGGGGCTTGCGCATCATCGCTACCGAGCGCCATGAGTCACGCCGTATTGACAACCAGCTGCGCGGCCGCTCGGGCCGCCAGGGTGACCCCGGCTCTTCGCGCTTTTACCTGAGTCTGGACGATGCGCTGATGCGCATCTTCGCCGGCGAGCGCGTCAAAGCCATCATGGACCGGCTCAAGATGCCCGAGGGCGAAGCCATCGAGGCGGGCATGGTCACCCGCAGCATCGAAAGCGCCCAGCGCAAGGTCGAGGCGCGGAATTTCGATATGCGCAAGCAGCTCCTGGAATACGACGACGTTTCCAACGACCAGCGCAAAGTGATTTACCAGCAGCGCAACGCGATTTTGGACGCCACCGACTTGCAGGCCCAAATCACCTCGCTGCGCCACGGCAGCTTTGAAGACCTGGTGCGCGCATTTGTGCCGCCCGAGTCGGTCGAAGAGCAGTGGGACATTGCCGCTTTGCAAAAACAACTCGCCGAGGAATGGGGCATCGCCCTGGACCTGGCCGCGACGGTGGCCCAAGCCGCGTCCATTACCGACGAGGACATCGTGCAGCAAGTGCTCGCTGCGGCCGACCAGGCTTTTGAAGGCAAGGTCGCGCAAGTGGGCTTTGACAGCTTCACCCAGTTTGAGCGCATGGTGCTTTTGCAAACCATCGACAGCCAATGGCGCGACCATCTGAGCGCCCTCGATTACCTGCGCCAAGGCATCCATCTGCGCGGCTACGCCCAAAAGCAGCCCAAGCAAGAGTACAAGCGCGAGGCCTTTGAGCTCTTTGGCCAAATGCTCGATTCGGTGAAAAACGAAGTCACCAAGATTTTGATGAACGTGCGCATCGAATCGGCCCAGCAACTCGACGAGGCCGCCTTGGCCCTGGAGTCCAAGGGTGAAAACCTGAGCAACGTCACCTACACCGCCCCCACCGACACCGGCGAGCCCGAAACCATCGCGCTGGCCGACCTGGCCCCCAGCGCCGCCCCCCTACCGCGCGTAGGCCGCAACGAGCCCTGCCCCTGCGGGAGCGGGAAGAAATTTAAGCAATGCCATGGCAGATTGCAATAAATTCGTTGGCCTGTGGACTAGTGGTTTCTTCGGGCCCAAATAATGGATTCAAAGCCATAGTATTCCCAGGTGCCTTTGAATACTTTCTTTTGAAACCACGACAGTGGCTCTAACAACAGCCCGAGTATTCTGAAAGGCAGTGGCCGGTACCGCCGTGATGTGTAAATGAACGAAAAACTCCGCTTGCGTAGTGTGGCCATCACTTCGTCAAAGTCGGGTGGCATCAATTGGTGCGTCGGGTCATCGTAATAATTGAGCGTGCCCTGGCGTTTTGGGAATGCGGTGCTGGCTTGACAGGGGAAAGCCAAATATATTTTCCCGCCAGGTTTGATGGCTTGGAGCATGGCCTCGAGCGTGGCCTGCCTGTGGTCGCAATGCTCCAAATTGTGCGCTGAAATGACGGCGTCAAATTGCTTGGAAAATTGCCCAATCTCGCTGGCGAAATTCTCTGGAGTGGTCAAGACATACCGGTCCGCCGCATTGGGCTGGGTTTGGTTGTAATCACCGATATCAATACCGGTGTAATGGCAGTCCGGACGTATTAATTTGGTGCGGTAGGGCGAATTATTGCCGCAGCCCACGTCCATAAGCGCGCTTTGCGGTGGCAGTGACGCCAAGAATGCTATTTTTCCGCGCCGCCGTAAAAAGGCCGCGAGCTTAGATTTGAATGCCATGAAATACGATGTCAATCGGGTTTGATAAATGATGGCGCAGATTGCCCTTAAACGCCCTATTTGACGCCCTATTTGACGCGGCAGCGGCGCCCTAGCGCAACGGCGAGCCAAACCAAAAACTTGCTGCGAAGGCTAGCACTAGAATCCATTAAGGGCAAGGCGCTTGCAGGCTTGCTGATTTCACTCCTCACCGTATTTTTCCATGCCTGTTGATTTACCCCCCCCCAACCCCGCCCAACTTTTCCCCATCGCCGGTGTGCGCATCGGCGTGGTGCAGGCCGGTATCCGCAAGGCGGACCGCAAGGACTTGACGGTGTTTTTGCTGGACGAGGGCACCAGTGTGGGAGCGGCCTTTACCGCCAACCGCTTTTGCGCCGCGCCGGTGCAGGTGTGCCAGGCGCATTTGGCGGCGGGCGGGCAGATTCGGGCCTTGCTGATCAACACGGGCAATGCCAACGCCGGCACCGGCGCCGATGGCTTGGCGCGCGCGCGCAGCACTTGCGAGGCGCTGGCGCAGCGCCTGGGCGTCTCGGCGCAGCAGGTGTTGCCGTTTTCGACGGGCGTGATCATGGAGCCGCTGCCCAGCGAGCGCATCGTGGCCGGGCTCGATGCCGCCATCGCTGCCGCTGGCCCGGCGCATTGGCTCGATGCGGCCCAAGGCATCATGACCACCGACACGGTGCCCAAGGCCTACGGCGCGCAGCTGCCATTGAGCGGGCGCACCGTCAGCATCACCGGCATCAGCAAGGGCGCGGGCATGATCCGGCCCAATATGGCCACCATGCTGGGCTTTATCGCTACCGACGCCTGCATCGCCCCGGCGCTGCTGCAGCCCCTGGCGCGAAAGCTGGCGCAGGCCAGCTTTAACCGCATCACGGTGGACGGCGACACCTCGACCAACGACTCCTTGGTGCTGATGGCCAGCCACCAGGCGGGCAACCTGATCATTGATTCGCTGGACAGCGCCGACGGCCAGGCCTTGTACGCTGGTTTGCTAGAGGTGGCGCTCAAACTCGCCCACGCCATCGTGCGTGACGGCGAGGGCGCCACCAAATTCATCACGGTGCAGGTCGACGGCGGCGCCAACACCGAGGAATGCAGCCGCGTGGCTTATGCGATTGCGCATTCGCCGCTGGTCAAAACCGCGTTTTTCGCCAGCGACCCCAACCTGGGCCGCATCTTGGCGGCCGTGGGCTACGCTGGCATTGCCGATCTGGACACCGACGGCATCGAGCTGTTTTTGGACGATGTCCACGTGGCCACCCGGGGCGGGCGCAACCCGGCCTACCAAGAGGCCGAGGGCCAGCGCGTCATGCGCCAAAGCGAAATTCGGGTGCGCGTGGACCTGGGGCGCGGCCACGCCAGCCACACCGTCTGGACTTGCGACCTGAGCCTCGATTACGTGCGCATCAACGCCGACTACCGCTCCTGAGCACCGCCGCCATGGACCATCCACCTGCCAATTGGCCCCCGTTTTTGCAGCGCGCCGAACGCTTTATGGACCGTGTGGAGGCCGCGCTGCGCCTCGATATCGAGCAGCCCGACTGGGGCAGCGCCATCGCTTTTCGCTACCGCAAGCGCGTCTCGGGGCAGGGCTATATCGCGCCGGTGCAGCATGTGGGCGCCATGGCGCTGACGGACCTGAAGGAAATTGACATCCAGAAGGAAAAAATCCGCCGCAACACCGAGCAGTTTGTGCTGGGCCACAGCGCCAACAATGTGCTGCTCACCGGCGCGCGTGGCACGGGTAAATCCTCGCTGGTGCGCGCCTGCCTGAACACCTACAGCGCACAAGGCCTGCGTTTGATCGAGGTGGACAAGAGCGACCTGATCGACTTGCCCGACATGGTGGACATCCTGGCCCAGCGGCCTGAAAAATTCATCGTCTTTTGCGACGACATGAGCTTCGAACATGGCGAGCCGGGCTACAAAGCGCTCAAGTCGGTGCTGGACGGTTCGGTCTCTGAAACCTCGGCCAATGTGCTGATATACGCCACCAGCAACCGGCGCCATTTGCTGCCCGAGTACATGTCCGAGAACCTCACTTACCAGCACACCGAAAGCGGCGAAGTGCACCCCGGCGAGGGCGTGGAGGAGAAGATTTCGCTCTCCGAGCGATTTGGCCTGTGGGTGAGTTTCTACCCCTTTACGCAGGACGAGTACCTCACCATCGTGGCGCAATGGCTCGATGCCTTGCGGGTGCCACAGGCTAAGCGCAGCCGTTTTCGGGAGGAGGCGCTGATCTGGTCCCTGGAGCGCGGCTCGCGCAGCGGGCGGGTGGCCTGGCAGTTTGCCAAAGACTTTGCCGGGCGCCTGGACGCGTCTTCGCCATGAGTATCCCCGCCGCAAACCGGGTGGCCGATGCCCATATTGCCCGTACCGAGGCCGGCGAGCGCAGCCTGACCGAAGTCGCCGTGGGCGTGCTGATCCGCCCTGACGGCAGTTTTTTGATGACCTCGCGCCCAGAGGGTAAAGCCTATGGCGGCTACTGGGAGTTTCCTGGCGGGAAAGTCGAAAGCGGCGAGTCCACCGAGCAGGCCTTGTACCGCGAGCTGTACGAGGAACTGGGCATTTGCGCCGGCCAGTGGGAGCCTTGGCGCAGCGAGGTGGTCGATTACCCCCATGCCCTGGTCCGCCTGAACTTCTTCAAGGTCAGCGCCTGGACCGGCCAGTTGCAAATGCGTGAAGGCCAGCAGGCCCAGTGGCAGCGCTTGCCGGTGCAGGTGGAGCCTGTGCTGCCCGGTGCTTTGCCGGTGCTGGCTTGGCTGCAGGCGGAGTCGGGTAGCGCCAGCGATTCGCTCGCCTGAGGCGGGCACGGGCCTTATTGCAGGGGCGGCCCGCCGTCCAGTTCGTCGCCTTCGGCGGGCGGTGTGGCCGCGACGCGAAAGGATTCGCTGGCCCAGGCGCCCAAATCCAGGTTTTTGCAGCGTTCGCCACAAAAGGGCCGGTAGGGGTTGCGCGCCGCGTAGACGCTGTCTCCGCCGCACTGGGGGCAGCGCACTATTTTTTCAGGCACACAGGGAAAGTTCAAAAGGTGTGTCGGTCGGGTTGCTGTAGAGCTTGCCGTCGGTCTCGTGGCGGACAAAACGGATGGAGGCCACCAGGCGGTTGGCGCTGACTTCTGGGATGGCGCCCAAGGTAGGGTCCAGCGCCAGGCGCAGCAACTGGAACGTACGCCCTTGGGGCAGGTTTTGTTGGAACTGCCCATTGAGGGCCACCATTTTTTGCGGGGCACCCGAGTCGCGCAGCAGGCCCAGCAGCAGGTGGATGCCGTTAAACAGCGGGACCAGACCAATCACCCAGTCGTGCAAATCCTGTTTACGCCGCTGCACGCTGAGTTTTTGCCAGGCGTGGTAGGCCGGCAGGTCAAATTCGCAAGTGCCACCGGGGATGCTGGTGCGGCTGCGCAGGCTTTTGAGCCAGTCGTTTTCGCCCAGTTCGTGGCCCAATTTGCCCGAGGCATTGGTCAGATTGACAAAGCATTCTTCGAGCTGGTCGAGCAGGCGCTCGAGCACCTCGGTGGCGATAGCCGGGTTGCCGCGGTAAGCGGCCATGGTTTGGCGCTGGCGGTCCAGGTCTTTGAGAACGTCGGTTTTGAGATCCGCCCGGCCGCCGACATTGAGAATTTCAAACAGCGTGATCAGGGCGAAATGGTGGTCCAGCGCGTCATCGCGCTCCTGCAGCGTAAAGAGGCGGGCAAACAAATGCTCCAAACGCAAGTAGGTGCGAATTTTTTCGTTAAACGGATATTCGTACAGAATCACGCGCAATTTTCCAGTGGCGGGATCATATCTCTAAGTCGGGGAGCATCTGGCGCAATTGCGCTTTGAGCGCATCAATTGTCACCATTTCATTAAAAATAAGGAAATCAGCGCATTGGCGGCGGTAGGCGCGGCTGCTTTGGGCCGCCATGATTTTGCGCACCGCCGCCGGCGCCAGGCCGCTGCGTTGGCCTACGCGGGCAATTTGGGTCTCCTCGCTGCAATCGACCACCAGCACCCGGTCTAGCATTGGGCGCCAGCGTTGCGATTCGGTCAACAGGGGCAGGTCCAATACGATGTAAGCCGCCTTGTGCGCCTGGGCCAGGGCACTTTGGCGGGCGATTTCGGCGCCGATCAGGGGGTGCAAGATTTCTTGAAGCTGCGCTTTGGCTTGCGCGTCGCTAAAGACCCGCTCGCGCAGCACATCGCGGTCGAGCACGCCGGGCGCGGACAGCACCGAGGGTCCAAAAGCCTGGACAATAGCGGCGATCGCCGGGCCCTGCGGGGCGGTGCAGGCCCTTGAAATGGCGTCCGCATCAATCACCACGGCGCCGCCTTGGGCGAGCAAGCTGCACACCGTGCTTTTGCCGCTGCCGATGCCGCCGGTGACGCCTAGGCGCATACTCATAGCCCCACCACCTTGAGCACCGACGAGGGTCCAAAAAGCAGGCATACCAGGCCGGCGCCGCACAAAAACGGGCCAAATGGCATGACGCCGCCTTCGCGCAAGCCGCCGCTGATTTTGAGCCCGATGCCCACCAGCGCGCCGATGACCGAGGACATCAGCACGATGGGCACCAGGGCCGGCCAGCCGAACCAGGCGCCCAGACAGGCCAGCAATTTAAAGTCCCCATAGCCCATGCCTTCTTTTCCTGTGGCCAGTTTGAAGGCCCAGTATATGGACCACAAGGCAAGGTAACCGAGGATGGCGCCCCACAGCGCGCTGTCCAAGCTGACGCCCGTCCAGTGCTGGTTGGCGCCTAGCAGGCCCAGCCACAGCAGGGGCAGGACGATGTCATCAGGCAGCAAAGTGCTGTCCCAGTCGATCAGCGCCAGGCACAAAAGGCCGGCGCAAAACGCCGCCCAGGCGGCAGCGGCTAAGCCCAAGCCCCAATGGGCGCCGCACCAGGCAAAAAGCGCTGCGTTGGCAAGCTCGACCAAGGGGTAGCGCAAGCCGATAGGCGCCTGACAAGCGGCGCAGCGCCCGCCTTGCAACGCGTAGCTGAGCAGGGGAATATTTTGGTGCCAGGCAATGGCCGCGCCGCAATGCGGGCAGCGCGAGCGCGGGGTCAGCAGATTGAAAGCGGGCGCCTCCGGGGCAGGGCCCTGGCCGCTGGCGGCAGCCACCTCGGCGTCCCACTGCAGCTGCATCATACGGGGCAGGCGGTGGATGACTACATTGAGAAAGCTGCCGACCAACAGGCCAAGCATGCCGGTAATCCAGGGCGCCAGCGCCAGGAGGTCGGCGTCGGGGCTCAAATCGTTTGCCCCATTTTGAACACTGGCAAATACATAGCCACCATGATGCCGCCCACCACCACGCCCAAAAACGCGATCAAAAAGGGTTCGATCAGACTGGAAATGCCGGCCACGGCGTCGTCCACCTCGGCCTCAAAGAACTCGGCGGACTTGGAGAGCATGAAATCCAGCGATCCCGCTTCCTCGCCGATGGCGGCCATTTGCAAAACCATGGGCGGAAACAGGCCCGAGTCCGACATGGCGGCGGTCAGCGAAGTACCTGTGGAGACCAGTTGGCGCATTCGGGTGGTACCGTCGGCGTATTCTTGGTTGCCGGCGGCGCCGCCCACGGCCTCGAGCGCCTCGACCAAGGGCACACCGGCAGCGAACATGGTGGCCAGCGTGCGCGTCCAGCGCGCAATGCAAGACTTTCGAATGAGCCCGCCAAACATGGGCAGGCGCAGCAGCAAACTGTCGCGTTTGGATTGCAGTTCGGGGCTGGCGCGCAGCATGCGGATGCTGATGAAAATTCCACCGAACAGGCCGCCAAACATCAAATACCAATTGCGCACCACAAACTCGCTGATGCCGATAACAATCAGCGTAGGGCCCGGCAACTGCCCGCCCATGGAGGAAAAAATCTGTTTAAACGCGGGCACCACAAACAGCATGATCACCGCTACCACGCCCAGCGCCACCGTCATGACGCCAATCGGGTAGGTCAGGGCCGATTTGATTTTGGATTTGACGCCCTCCATCTTCTCCATGTACGTGGCTAAGCGGTCCAGCAAGGTGTCCAAAATACCGGCGGCTTCGCCCGCGGCCACCAAATTGCAGTACAGATTGTCAAAGTACAGCGGGTGGCGTTTGAAGGCTGCACTGAGTGAAGTGCCGGTCTCGACGTCGGTGCGGATGGTGGAGACCAGGCGTGCCAAACTGGCGTTGGTGCTGCCTTGGCCCACAATGTCGAAGGCCTGCAACAGCGGAATGCCCGCCTTCATCATGGTGGAGAGTTGCCGGGTAAAGAGCGCGATTTCTTTGGGCTTGATGGTGGTGCCCCAGCCGGCGCCTTGTTTTTTGAGCGTGATCGCGCGCATGCCCTGCTTGCGCAATTGCGCCTTGGCTGCCGTCTCGCTGACGGCCCGCAACTGGCCACGCAAGGCCTGGCCTTTGCGGTCTTGCGCTTGCCACAGGTAGAGCGCATCGTTGACAGGGGCCTTAGCGCCACGGGCTGCGGTTTGAGTTGCCATAGTGTGCCTCCCAGCACTTATTCGTTGGTGACAGCGACGACTTCTTCCAGGGAGGTCAGTCCCATTTTGAATTTATTGAGCGCCGCCCGGCGCAAGGAGCGTACCCCTTCACGCTCGGACTGCGCAGCGATTTCCATGGACGAGCCATCGCGCAAAATAATGCGCTGCAACTCCTCGGTAATGGGCATCACCTGGTAAATGCCGACGCGCCCCTTGTAGCCGTTGTTGCAGGCCGCGCAGCCCACGGGCTGGTAGGGCTTCCAGGAGCCGTCGATTTCGTCTTCGGTGATGCCGGCCTCCAGCAGCGTATTGCGCGGTAGCTCGACCTCTTTTTTGCACTTGGCGCACAGGCGCCGCGCCAGGCGCTGGGCGGTGATCAAGACCACGCTAGAGGCAATATTGAAAGGCGCCACGCCCATGTTGCGCAGGCGGGTGAGCGTGGTGGGCGCGTCGTTGGTGTGCAGCGTGGAGAGCACCAGGTGGCCGGTTTGCGCTGCTTTCATGGCGATATCGGCCGTCTCCAGATCGCGAATCTCGCCGACCATGATGATGTCGGGGTCCTGGCGCAAAAAGGATTTGAGCGCTGCGGCGAAGGTCAGGCCGGCCTTGTCGTTGACATTGACCTGGTTGACCCCGGGCATATTGATCTCCGAGGGGTCTTCGGCGGTGGCAATGTTCACGCCCGGCTGGTTGAGCAGGTTCAGGCAGGTGTACAGCGAAACCGTTTTGCCCGAGCCGGTCGGGCCGGTCACCAAAATCATGCCGTAAGGGCGCGCAATAGCGCGCAGCAGGCGCTCTTTTTCCTGCTCCTCGTAGCCCAGCGCGTCGATGCCCAGCTTGGCATTGCTGGGATCCAAAATACGGATCACAATTTTTTCGCCAAACAAGGTGGGCAGGGTGCTGACGCGAAAATCAATGGTTTTGTCCTTGGACATCTTCAGTTTCATGCGCCCGTCTTGCGGAATGCGCTTCTCCGAAATATCCATGCGCGAGATCACCTTGATGCGCGAGGCCAGCTTTTCCTTGATGAGCGTCGGCGGCGAGGCGATTTCGCGCAGCTCGCCGTCGATGCGAAAGCGCACCCGGTAAGTGAACTCATAGGGCTCGAAATGCAGGTCCGAGGCGCCCATCTGGAAGGCATCTTGCAGCATTTTCTGCAAAAAACGCACAATGGGCGAGTCGTCCACCTCGGTGTCGATCTCAGTGGCTGCATCTTCTTCCTCTAGGACCTCTTGGTCTTGAAACTCGCTGTCGGCAAACGCCGCCTCGTACTTGCCCGCCTCGGTGGGCGCGCTGTTTTCCAGTAACTTGACCAGTTTGTCAAATTCGACCACCACCCATTCCACGCGCCTTTGGGTGGCAAACTTGATTTTGTCGGCCGCGTCCTGGTTAGACGGGTCGGCCGTGGCGATCACCAGCGCATGGTTGCGCTTGCCTAACACGATGAGCTGAAACTCTTGGCAAATCTTGTCGTCTAGCAACGTCGTGGGCAAGGCTTCAGGGCGCAGGGCACTGAGGTCCAGCAAGGGCGCGCCAAAAGCGCTGGAAATCGATTGGGCCAGCGTGAGCGCCGAGACCGCACCCGAGGCTACCAGTTCGGCGATAAAACTCTGCCCACTTTTGTGGGCGGCCGCCTGCACGCTTTGGGCCGTCGCTTTGTCCAGCTTGCCGGCGGTAATCAAGGTGCGGGCAATGCCGGAGACGCTACTTCCCGCGTCCTTGGCCGGCGGGCCTTTGGCCTCGCTCATAAGGACTCGAGCGCCAAACCGGCCTGGTCTTTGCCCGATAGGGCGGGCGCCTGGCCCTCCAGCGGCCAGTCAATTCTCACGGTGGGGTCGTTCCAGGCCAGACAACGTTCGCTGGCCGGATCGTAGTAATCGGTGGTTTTGTACAAAAAGTCAGCACTTTCGGACAGCACCAAAAAGCCGTGCGCCAGTCCTGGCGGCACCCACAACTGGCGCTGGTTGGTCTCTGACAGGCGCTCACCCACCCAGCGCCCGAAGGTTGGCGAGTCGCGCCGGATATCGACCGCCACATCAAACACCTCGCCGCGCACCACGCGCACCAACTTGCCTTGCGGGCGATTGACCTGAAAGTGCATGCCGCGCAACACGTGGCGCGCTGAGCGGGAGTGGTTGTCTTGCACAAAATCGAGTTGCAAACCGGTCGCCTCGGCAAACACCCGTGCATTAAAACTTTCAAAGAAAAAGCCCCGACTATCGCCAAAGACTTTGGGCGCCAGCAACAAGACGCCGTCGATGGCCGTTTTGGTGACTTCCATCAGAACACCTGCTCTTGCAGCAAACGCAGCAAATACTGCCCGTAGTCGGACTTGATGAGGGGCTGGGCCAAGCTTTGGAGTTGCGCCGCGTCAATCCAGCCATTGCGCCAGGCGATTTCTTCGGGCGCAGCCACTTTGAGGCCTTGGCGCTTTTCTACTGTGTAGATGAACTGGCTGGCCTCGAGCATGGACTCGTGCGTGCCGGTATCGAGCCAGGCATAACCCCGGCCCATGGTTTGCACGTCCAGCTGGCCCGCTTGCAGGTAAAGGCGATTGAGGTCGGTAATCTCCAGCTCGCCGCGCGCTGAGGGGCGCAGCTGCCGCGCCAGGGTGCTGGCCTGGCCATCGTAAAAGTACAGGCCAGTCACCGCATAGCGCGATTTGGGCGTCGCTGGTTTTTCCTCCAGGCTGATGGCCTTGCCCTGCGCGTCAAATTCCACCACGCCATAGCGCTCAGGATCTTGCACCGCATAGGCAAACACCGTGGCGCCCTTTTGCTGGGTTTGGGCCCCTTGCAGCAGGCGGACAAAGTCGTGGCCGTAAAAAATATTGTCGCCCAGCACCAGCGCGCTGGGGCCGCCGGCCAAAAAGTCCTCGGCGATGATGAGGGCCTGCGCCAAGCCATCGGGTCGCTCTTGCACCGCATAGGTCAGCGAAATACCCCACTGGCTGCCGTCCCCCAGCAATTGTTGAAAACGCGGCGTGTCCTGGGGTGTGGAGATGAGCAAGATGTCGCGGATACCCGCGAGCAGCAGCGTGCACAGCGGGTAATACACCATGGGCTTGTCGTAAATGGGCAACAGTTGCTTGCTGACCACCTGGCTGGCCGGATACAGGCGCGTGCCTGATCCGCCGGCCAGGATGATGCCTTTGCGTTGCGAAACCGAGTTGCTCATACGTTCTGGTTCTCCGGGGATTCCTGCAAAAGGCGCTGGACGCCTTGTTGCCAAAATGGTAAGTGTAGCGAAAATGAATCACCTATTTTTTGGCAGTCCAGGCGCGAGTTCAGCGGCCGCACTGCCGCCGTGGGGTAATCGGCCGTGCCTATGGGCTGCACCGCGCTGGCCTGCACCTGCAAGTTTTGCCCCAAAGCGGCCGCTTGCGCCAGCACAAACTGGGCATAGCCATGCCAGCTGGTCTGGCCAGCGGCGGCGCAGTGGTACAGGCCGGCCAGATCGGGCTGGGCGCGGGCGCGCACCAGCATGTGGGCGCAGACGTCGGCCAGCAAGTCGGCCCCGGTGGGCGCGCCGATTTGGTCGTCAATGACCTTGAGGGGCGTTCCCTGCTTGGCCAGGCGCAGCATGGTTTTGGCGAAATTGCCGCCGCGCGCGCCATACACCCAGCTGGTGCGCACAATAAGGTGTTGGGTGTGGGCGGCCACGGCCAGGTCGCCGGCCAGCTTGCTTTGGCCGTAGACGCTCAGGGGCGCGCCGCTGGCGCTTTCGCGCCAGGGCTGTGTTCCGTTGCCGTTATACACATAGTCGCTAGAGAAGTGGACCAGCCAGGCGCCCAGGCGGGCGGCCTCCTCGGCCAAGGTTTGCGGGCCGTGGGCATTGATGGCAAAAGCAGCGTCGGGCTCGCTTTGGGCTTTGTCGACGGCGGTGTAGGCACCGGCGTTAACGATCACATCGGGGGCCACTTGGCGCACCGTTTGCGCCAAACCGGCGCGGTCACGCAAATCGCCGCACAGACCCTGCGGGTTGTCACTGGCGCGGCTGGCCAGCGCGATGACAGTGCCTAGCGGGGCCAGGCTGCGTTGCAGCTCCCAGCCCACCTGGCCGTTGCGACCGAGCAGCAAAATCTTCATGCGGCGCTGCCCGCCTGCGCGTAGTGGCTTTGCACCCAGTCGCGGTAGGCGCCCGATTGCACTTCTTGCACCCATTGCGGGTGGTCCAGGTACCACTGCACGGTTTTGCGGATGCCGCTTTCAAAGGTTTCGGCGGGCTTCCAACCCAGGTCGGCGCTGAGTTTGCGGGCGTCAATCGCGTAGCGGCGGTCGTGGCCGGGGCGGTCTGCCACAAAACTGATTTGGCTGGCATAGGGCAGCCCGTCCGCACGCGGCTGCAGCTCGTCGAGCAGGGCGCAGACGCGCTGCACGATCTCCAGATTGGGCTTTTCGTTCCAGCCGCCCACGTTGTAGGTCTGCCCCGGCTGGCCGGCGGCCAGCACGGTGCGCAAGGCGCTGCAATGGTCGTTGACAAACAACCAGTCGCGCACCTGCTGGCCGTCGCCATACACCGGCAGGGCTTTGCCCGCCAGTGCATTGACGATCATCAGCGGAATGAGTTTTTCTGGGAAGTGCAGCGGCCCGTAGTTGTTGCTGCAGTGCGTGGTCAGCACGGGCAGGCCGTAGGTGTGGTGGTAGGCGCGCACCAGGTGGTCGCTGGCGGCTTTGGAGGCCGAATAGGGGCTGTTGGGCGCGTAGCGGTGCGCCTCGGTGAACGCGGGGGCCTCGGGCTCCAGGCTGCCGTAGACCTCGTCTGTGGAGACGTGCAGAAAGCGAAACGCTGCCTGCTGCGCGGGCGCAAGCGCCTGCCAGTAAGCGCGCACTGCCTCGAGCAAAGAAAAAGTGCCCACCACATTGGTTTGGATAAACGCCCTGGGCCCCGAAATGGAGCGGTCCACATGGCTTTCGGCGGCGAAATGCAGCACGGCCCGGATCTGGTGGCGCGCTAAAAGCTGGCCCACCTGCGCCGTATCGCCAATGTCGCCGTGTACAAAGACGTGGCGCGGGTCGTTTTGCAGCGACTCCAGGTTGCGCAGATTGCCTGCGTAGGTCAGCTTATCCAGGTTGACCAGGGTTTCCTCGCTCTGGGCCAGCCAGTCGAGCACAAAGTTGCTGCCAATAAAGCCGGCACCGCCGGTAACCAAAATAGCCATGACGCTTACTGTGCGGCCCAGCCGCCGTCCATATTCCAGGCCACGCCCCGCACATTGTCAGCCGCCTTGGAGCACAGAAAAACCGCCAGTGCGCCCAGCTCTTCGGGCGTGGTGAACTGCAAAGAAGGCTCTTTCTCGGCCAGCAACTGGCGCTTGGCTTGCTCGTTGCTGATGCCCAGCGCGGCGGCTTTGGCGTCCACCTGCTTTTGTACCAAGGGCGTCAGCACCCAGCCCGGGCAGATGGCGTTGCAGGTGACGCCGGTGGTGGCGTTCTCCAGCGCCGTGACCTTGGTCAGGCCAACCAGGCCGTGTTTGGCCGCTACGTAGGCCGATTTTTCGGCCGATGCCACCAAGCCGTGGACCGATGCGACGTTGACGATGCGCCCCCAGTTGCGCTCCCGCATGCCGGGCAAAACCATGCGGCTGGCGTGAAACGCGCTGCTCAGGTTGATGGCGATGACCGCGTCCCAGCGCTCGGGCGGGAAGTTTTCGATGCGCGCCACATGCTGAATGCCTGCGTTATTGACCAGCACGTCCACGCCGCCAAAAGTGGCTTGCGCGTGGCGCACCATGTCCTCGATCTCGGCGGGCTTGGACATGTCGGCGCCGTGGTAGCTCACCTGCACGCCCAGGGCGCGGACCTGGGCCAGGGCCGCGTCCACCTCGCCAA
The DNA here is from genome assembly GCA_945861345.1 of Comamonas sp. lk. GTDB lineage: Bacteria > Pseudomonadota > Gammaproteobacteria > Burkholderiales > Burkholderiaceae_C > Allorhodoferax. The sequence goes on along the minus strand of CAMATX010000001.1, from coordinate 30,451 downwards.
AGCCGTTCATGACGATATTGGCGCCTTGGGCGGCCAGTGCCTGGGCCAGGCCCAGACCAATGCCGCTGGTCGATCCGGTGACCAGCGCGGTTTTTCCTTGAAGCATCAAACTTTCCTCTGCACAGCGGCGTTTTAGGGGTTCTTTGTAGGGGGGTTCTATTAGGATGTGCGCATTATCGTGCCGTCTCTGACGCCCTCATGACCCCCACCGCGCCTGATTTCCCTATGAACACACCCCAGCTGCACCATCTTTCTTGCACCGCGCCGGTGCCCCACCGCATGGCGTATTGGCAGTGGGGCGACGCGCAGGCGGCCCACACCGTGGTGTGCGTGCACGGCCTGTCGCGCCAGGGGCGCGACTTTGACGCGCTGGCGCAGGCCTTGGTGGAGCGCTCCGGCGGCGCGCTGCGCGTGGTCTGCCCCGACGTGGTCGGGCGCGGCCAAAGCGACTATTTGGCCGATCCGCAGGGCTACCAGCTGCCCACCTACGTGGCCGACATGCTCGAACTGCTGGCCCACCTGCGCCCGGCAACGCTGGACTGGGTGGGCACCAGCATGGGCGGCCTCATCGGCATGCTGCTGTGCGCCTATGCGCCCACCGTGGGCGTGCAGGTGCGTCGCCTGGTGCTCAATGACGTCGGCCCAGTCATCGAATGGCAGGCGCTACAGCGCATTGGCCAGTATTTGGGCAAAAGCGGGCATTTCGCATCGGTGCAGCAAGCTGCCAACGCCATGTGGGCGGTGTCCAGCAGTTTTGGGCCGCACTCGCCGGCGCAGTGGCTGGCTCTGTCGCAGGCCATGGTCAAGCCGGTGCAAGACGCCAGCGGCCAGACCGTGTACGCCTTGCATTACGACCCGGCGATTGCCCAGCCCTTTGGCGCCACCACCGAGCAGCAGGCCAAAGAGGGCGAGGCGCTGCTTTGGCAGGCCTATGACGCTGTTACCGCCCAGACCTTGCTGTTGCGTGGCGCCCAATCGGACTTGCTGTCCCCAGCCACGGCGCAGCAGATGGCCGAGCGCGGCCCGCGCGCGCGCCTGCTTGAGTTCGCGGGCGTGGGCCACGCACCCACGCTGATTGCGCCGGACCAGATCGACGCCGTAGCGGGCTTTTTGCTGGACTAGGCCATAAAAAAACCGCAGCACCCCGCCAGCGATGACCGCCCCTGCCGACGCAGCCCCCGCAGCCGATGCGCTCGCGCGTGCGCGGGCTTTTGCCGAGCCCTTGCTGGCCAATGCCTTGCTCGATACCGCCGAGAATATGCTGGCCCATGCCGACGCGGTAGCCGCCATCTTGCGCTCCATCGGCGGCTCCGAGGCCATGCAAGCGGCCAGCTATTTGGTCTACGCCAGCGAGCACCTGAACAAACCGCACGAAGTCATCAGCAAAGCTTTTGGCGCCAACTTTGCCGATTTGGCCCAAGAAACCAGCAAACTCGTGCGCCTGCAACGCATGGCGCGCATCGCCCAAAACGCCGCCAGCCGCGCCGGCCAGGCCGCGCCCATGGCGCAAACGGCTGCCGCCCAAACCGAGAGCGTGCGCAAAATGCTGCTGGCCTTTTCGCGCGATTTGCGCGTGGTCATGCTGCGCCTGGCCTCGCGCTTGCAGACGTTGCGCCATTTCGCGGCCAGCAAGTTGCCGGTGCCGCCAGGCCTGGCCGCCGAGTCTTTGCAGGTGTTTGCGCCCCTGGCCAACCGCCTAGGCGTGTGGGAAATCAAGTGGGAAATCGAGGACCTGGCCTTTCGCTTTCTGGAGCCGCAGACCTACCGCGAAGTGGCAGGCTGGCTGGACCAAAAACGCAGCGTGCGCGAGGCCGCTGTCGCCCAAGCGCGCCAGCAACTGGCCGACGAGTTGCTCGCGCAGGGCATTACCGCGCAGGTGCAAGGCCGGCCCAAGCACATTTACAGCATTGTCAAAAAAATGCGCGGCAAGTCGCTGGGCTTTGCGCAGGTGTACGACATCCGGGCGCTGCGCGTGATCGTGCCTTCGGTGCCCGATTGCTATGCGGCGCTGAGCTGGGTGCACAGCCGCTTTAACCCAATAAGCGAAGAGTTTGACGACTACATTGCCCGGCCCAAGGCCAATGGCTACCAGTCGCTGCACACCGTGGTGCGCGATGCCGATGGCCAGGCCATCGAGGTGCAAATCCGCACCAGCGCCATGCACCAACATTCTGAGCACGGCGTGGCCGCGCACTGGGTGTACAAAGAAGCGGGCGCCAAAGGCTACGCCGGCGTGTCGGCCAGCGGCGCCTACGAAGCCAAGATTGCGGTGCTGCGCCAGCTGCTGGCCTGGGAGCGCGAACTGGCTGGCGCTGCCGCGCAGGGCCCGAGCGCGGCCGATGCGGCGCTGCTCGATGACCGCATTTATGTGCTCACGCCCGACGCGGCCATTGTCGAGCTGGCCCCCGGCGCCACGCCCGTGGACTTTGCCTACAGCGTGCACACCACCCTGGGCCACCGCTGCCGGGGCGCGCGCGTGGACGGCGCGCTGGTGCCGCTGAACACGCCGCTCAAAAACGGGCAAACAGTCGACATCACCACCGCCAAAGAAGGCGGCCCCTCGCGCGACTGGCTCAATCTGGAGCTGGGCTTTTTGGTCAGCCACCGCGCCCGCGCCAAGGTGCGGGCCTACTTCAACGCGTTGGCGCTGGACCAAACCGTCGCCAAAGGCCGCGAGGCGGTCGAAAAACTGCTGCAGCGCGAGGGCAAAACCGCCCTTAAACTGGACGATCTGGCTGCGCAGCTGGGCTTTCATGCGGCCGATGACTTGTTTGAGGTGGTTGGCAAAGACGAGTTTTCGCTGCGCAATATCGAAATCTTGCTGCGCCCGCCCGAGCCCGCGCCCAACGCCGACGACGTAGTCCACCTCAAAAAACCCCGCGCCGCGCCCAGCGGTAAAGGCGGTGTGCTGGTGGTAGGCGTCGACTCTTTGATGACGCAACTGGCCAAGTGCTGCAAACCCGCGCCGCCGGACCTGATCAGCGGCTTTGTTACGCGCGGCAAAGGCGTGAGCGTGCACCGCGCCGATTGCTCCAACCTGCGCAACATGGTGCAGCGCAGCGGCGACCGGGTGATCGAGGTGCAATGGGGCCACAGCCGCACCGCCCAAGCGACCGGCCAGGTCTACCCGGTGGATGTGGCCATCGAGGCCGTAGACCGCCAAGGCCTGCTACGCGATATTTCGGAAGTGTTTTCCAAAGAAAAAATGAACGTCATCGCTGTCCAAACCCAAAGCGTTAAGGGCGTGGCCTGGATGACCTTCACCGTCGAAGTGGCCGACTCCGGGCGCCTGGGCAAAGTGCTGGGGACGCTGGGCGGGCTGGCGGGGGTGAGGGCGGCGAGACGGCGATAGGCGTAGCCGTGAGTTTTTTTACACATTGAGTATGACATGAGCGACGTTAACTTCACTTTTAGGGTGGACGAATCACTCAAAGAAAAGTTCACCACCGCAGCCAAAACGCGGGGCCTTACCGGCGCGCAGTTGATGCGCGAATTCATGGGCGAATTCGTGCAGCAGCAAGACCCTGCGGCCTACAACACCTGGTTTGCCAAAGCCGTGCAAGTGGGACTCGATTCGGCCAATGCCGGAAAGCTGATTCCTAATGCCGATGTTGAAGCCCGATTTGCGGCCCGTCGCGCAGCCACCCGCAGCGGCCTTGATGCGAGGCAAAAACTTGCAGGCATACTTGCAAGTAAGTAAAAAAATTTACGATCCCCCACTCCCTCATAAACAGTTTATTTGTTGATGCACCAAGCCGATTTACCCCACTTACGTCACGCTCTATTCGATAAGCCGGATAACAACAAGCTGCATGGCCTACCCATCATGCAGCACCCGCCCAAAATATTGTTGCTTTACGGGTCGTTGCGCACGCAGTCTTTCAGCCGTTTGCTGGCCGAAGAGGCTGCCCGCTTACTGCAGGCCATGGGCTGCGAAACGCGGTTTTTCAACCCCAGCGGCTTGCCTTTGGCCGACGATGCGCCGGACACCCACCCCAAAGTGGTGGAACTGCGCGAGTTGTGCGCTTGGAGTGAAGGCATGGTCTGGAGTTCGCCGGAGCGCCATGGCGCGATGACCGGCCTTATGAAAACGCAAATCGATTGGATACCGCTGACTCTTGGCGCCGTGCGCCCGACCCAGGGCAAGACATTGGCTGTGATGCAGGTCAGCGGCGGTTCGCAGTCTTTCAATTCGGTCAATCAGATGCGGGTGCTGGGTCGCTGGATGCGCATGATCACCATACCCAATCAATCGTCGGTGGCGATGGCCTATAAAGAGTTTGATGGCAAGGGGCGCATGAAGCCTTCTGCGTATTACGACCGTGTGGTGGACGTGATGGAAGAGTTGGTGAAGTTCACGCTGCTAACGCGTTCGGCGTCCGACTATCTGGTGGACCGCTATAGCGAGCGCAAGGAAGCCACTGCGTTTCAGCCCTCGGTGCTTTGACCGCTTGGCTTGCTGAATGCAAGCAAGCGTTCAACAAGCGAAAGCCCAAATGCGCCATCGACGCAATCTGACCTTCCACATTCATTCACTTACTGCGTCCCAAAAATCCGATCCCCCGCATCACCCAAGCCTGGCAAGATGTAGCCGTGTTCATTGAGCTCGCGGTCGATGGCGGCGGTGTAGATTTCTACGTCGGGGTGCGCTGCGTGCAAGGTGTTGATGCCTACCGGCGCGGTGAGCAGGCAAATGAATTTGATGGACTTGGGCTTGCATTGTTTGATGCGGGTAATCGCCGCTACCGCCGAGTTGCCGGTGGCCAGCATCGGGTCCACCACCACCACGTCGCGCGATTCCATCTCTTTGGGCATCTTGAAGTAGTACTCCACCGCTTGCAGGGTTTCGTGGTCGCGGTACAGGCCGATATGGCCCACGCGCGCGCCGGGCACCACATTGAGCATGCCGTCCAAAATGCCATTGCCTGCACGCAATATCGACACAAATACCAGCTTTTTGCCGTCGATCATCTTCGCTTGCATCACTTCCAGCGGCGTCTCGATCTGCACGTCCTGGGTCGCCATGTCGCGCGTCACTTCATAGGCCATCAGGCTGCTTAGCTCGTTGAGCAGGCTGCGAAAGCTGTTGGTGCTAGCCTCTTTTTTGCGCATCAGCGTGAGCTTGTGCTGCACCAAAGGGTGGCTGATGAGGTGAACATGGGGCCGGGCGGCGGCGTCAATTTGGATCATGGTGGCGTCGTTTCTTGGGTTCAGGGGGCGCGCCCGGCGGCGGCCAGGCGCATGGGCCAAACTCTAACCCATTGCGGGCGCAGTCTCTTTACGTGCCCGAGGCGTCCTGGCCGCTTTGGCGCATCTGCCACAGGATGTGGCCCAACAGCGCAAAAAACACCACCGCGCCACCGACCAGGGTGCGCTGGCTGGGAATTTCGTTGTGAATCAGCCAGACCCACAGCGGCCCGAGCACCGGCTCGGCAATCCCGATCAGCGCCGCCAGTGCCGAGGGCAGCAGGGGCGCACCCGTCACAAACAAGGCCATGCCCAGGCCCAAGTTGAAAGCGCCGAACAAAAACAGCAGGCCCAAATCGGGCGCGCTCACGCCAAACTGGGGCGTCATCAGGGCGGCCACGCAGGTGGCGATCAGTGTGCCGGTGCACACCGCCGGCATCATTTGCACCTGGGCGTGGCGCCGGGTGATGACGGTGGCGCCCGCAAACGCCAGCGCAATGAGCACCGCCAGCCCATCGCCCACGGGCGAGACGGTGCCGCCAATGGACTCGGAGACCATGATGGCCACGCCCGAAATCACCGCCGCAATAGCCGCCCAGGTGCTCAGCGCCACCCGCTCGCCAAACAACACAAAGGCCATCAGGGCCGCAATCAGCGGCACGCCGGCCTGGATGAGCAGCACATTGGCCACTGTGGTGTAGGCCAGCGCGACGACAAAGCAGGTGGAGGCCAGCGCAAAGCACAGGCCCACGGCCACGCCCGGCCAGCCCATGGCCCGAAACAGGCCCACGGTATTGCGCACACCCTGGCGGCGCAACATAAAGCCCAGCAAAAACACCGATGCAAAAAAGGCCCGCCAAAAGACGATGGTCCAGCTCTCGCTCACGCTCAGAAAGCGGGCAATGGTGCCGCCAAAGCTCCAGGCGGTCGCCGAGCCGAGTATCAGCAGCGCGCCGCGCCGGTCGATGGCGTGGGCCAACATGGCTTAGACCGGACCTAGGCGCTGAATAAGTTCGACTTTGTAGCCGTCCGGATCGGTAACAAATGCGATATGCGTCGTGCCGCCCTGAACGGGGCCCGGCGCGCGGGTAACGTTGCCGCCCGCGGCCTTGATTTGCTCGCAGGCCGCGTAAATATCGCTCATGCCCAGCGCAATATGGCCGTAGGCGGTGCCTATCTCGTAGGACTCAACACCCCAGTTGTAGGTCAGCTCCAGCTCGGCGTGGTCCGGGTTGTTGCCATAGCCCACGAAGGCCAGGGTGTATTGGTAGGCGGGGTTTTCGGAGGTTCGCAAGAGTTTCATGCCCATCACCTGGGTATAAAAATCAATCGATCGTTGGAGATTGCCAACGCGCAACATGGTGTGGAGGATTCGCATAAATGCCATTTTGCCTGAGCGCCCGCCCATAATCGGGGCCGGCCTGTGCCCGCCGCTCGGGGCCAACGCAAGGAGAAACCATGGCGACTTTTACCCAATGTGTCTTGTTCACCGACTCGGACGGCCAGGCGCGCTTTAAGGAGGCGCCCATTGCGCTGGACCAAGGCACGCCGCAAAGCCTGCTTTCGCAAGTGTTTGCCAGCGGCGGCTACCAGCTACGCCACAGTCCGGTGGGCTTTCGCAGCAGTTTTCATTGCACTACGCACCCGCAGTGGGTGTTTATTCTGGGCGGGCAGATGGAAATCGGGTTGCAAGGTGGCATCTCCAAGGTGTTCGGGCCAGGCCAACACTTTTTCAGCGCCGACCTACTGCCCGAGGGCGCCACTTTTGACCCCGCCGTGCACGGCCACTGGAGTCGCCAGGTGGGGCCGGACCCGCTGGTGACTCTATTTGTGCGAGCCGCTTAGCCGCCCCGCACCCATGCCAAAGTGTCGTCCAGCGCCAGCTTCGCGCGCGCCAGCATGGTGTCGATTTCGGCTTCGGTGATGATCAAGGGCGGTGAGAAGGCGATGACATCGCCCATCAACACCCGCAGGATCAGGCCGTGGTGTTGTGCGCGCTTCACCAAATAAGCACCCACGCCGCGCTTGGGTTCAAAGGGCGTGCGATTGGCCGGGTCAGCGGCCAGTTCAATAGCGCCGATCAGGCCCAGGCCGCGGGCGTTGCCTACCAAGGGATGGTCTTTGAAGGCCTGAATGCCTTGTTGCAAACGCGGGGCCACCTTTTGCACATGCGCAAGAATGTGGTCGCTCTCGTAAATGCGCAGGGTTTCCAGCGCCACGGCGCAGGCCAGCGGGTGGCCGCTGTAGGTGTAACCATGGCCGAAGACGCCGATCTCGGCGCTGGCATCGGCAATCGCTTGGTAAATTTCGTTGGACACATACAGCGCAGACATGGGTACATAGGCCGAGGTCAGCATCTTGGCCACGGTCACCATATCGGGCTTGAGGTCGTACACCTCGGTGCCGAAGTTTTTACCCAGGCGGCCAAAGGCGGTAATCACTTCATCCACCAAAAACAAGATATCGTATTTTTTGAGCAGCGCCTGCACACCGGCAAAGTAGCCGGGCGGCGGGATGATGACGCCGCCCGCGCCTTGCACCGGCTCGGCGATGAAGGCGGCCACGGTGTCCGGGCCTTCGCGCAGTATGGTGTCTTCGAGTTCTTTGATCAGGCGGGCTACGAACTGCGCCTCGGTTTCACCGGGCAGGCCAAAGCCATAAAAATGCGGGCAACTGACCCGCACAATGCCGGGCAGGGGCAGGTCAAAGTTTTGGTGCATGCTGCCCAGGCCGGACAGGGATGCCGCAGCGGCCGTGACGCCGTGGTAGCCCTTGTTGCGGGCAATGATTTTTTTCTTGAGCGGGCGGCCTTTGGCGTTGTTGTAGTAGCGCACCAGTTTGAAGGCGGTGTCGTTGGACTCCGAGCCCGAGTTGGCAAACAGCAAGCGCGCACCCGGGATAGGCGACCAGCGCACCAGCGTTTCCACCAGATCGGTGACCGGGCCCGGCACCTTGCCTGAAAACGAGTGGTAGTAGGGCAGCGTCAGCATCTGCTTGTACGCGGCCTCGGCCAGGCGCTTTTCCGAAAAGCCCAGCGATGCGCACCACAGACCGGCCATGCCTTCGATGTAGGCCTTGCCGTGCTCGTCAAACACTTGCACACCTTCGCCGCGCACGATGACCAGCGGGCCATCTTGTTCTAGCTGGCGCAGTTGGGTGTAGGGGTGCAAATGGTGGCGCAGGTCACGTTGGCCTGCCGCCGATATTTCTGCTTTGGGGTGGTTCATAGCGTGGGGGTTCCTTCTGCCGAAGTACAGAGAGCTCGGATCACCGTACTGTATTGCACATCAGGCCCTCTCCGCGCTATTTTGGATCGCTGCTGCTAGGCCGATCTGTATGCATGCTGCCATGCATACAGGCTTGGAATGCTTAGCGCGCCGGACCGCGGTTGCCGCCACCGGGGCCGCCGCGACCGCGTCCGCCCCCAAAGCCGCCACCGCCGCCGCCATACCCACCACCACCGCCGCCACCGGCGGGGCGTTTGCCCTGGTAGCCGCCACCGCCACCACGGCGTGCGCCGCGATCGGCCATCATGTCCACGCTGGTACGCATGGGGTCAGGCTGGCCGCCCGGTGCACGGGGCACGCGCGGCTCGCTGGGGAAGTTTTTCATGGTCGGGTTGCCGCCGATACGCCCGCGCCCCTCGTGGGCGCGTGCGTCATGCGAGCGTGGGGGCTGGTCTTCGTGGGCCATGGGACCGTCGTCGTCCCGTGGGAAGCCAGCGTCGCGGGGGAAACCGGGGTCACGCGGGGGGCGATTCGGGCCATTGCGGTTGGCGCCTTGGCGCCCTGGGCCATTGCTACCGCCACCATTAGGGCGGGGGCCGCGTCCTGCGGAGGGACCACGCGGGACATTTCCGGGTCCGCCGGGGCCGGCGGCGCCTTTCTTTTCGCGTACGCGTTGCAGCATTTCGGTGCGGGCGGCTTTAGCCGCCGCCTGCATCACGTCGCGGCTGGGCGGCTTGCCGGCACCGCCCCAGATGGTCTGGCGGCCCATGGCGATGGGTTCGGCACGCTCGCCGGCTTCGGGCTCAAAGCCGGCAATCACCTGCACTTCGATGTTTTGCTTGGTAAAGCGCTCGATGTCCTGCATAAAGCCTTCTTCGTCCATGCAGACCAGGTTGACGGCGGTGCCGTCTGCGCCAGCGCGGCCGGTGCGGCCGATGCGGTGCACATAGTCTTCACTCACATTGGGGATTTCATAGTTCACCACGTGCGGTAAATCGTCGATGTCGATCCCGCGTGCGGCAATGTCGGTGGCGACCAGCGCACGCACATCACCGCTTTTAAAGCCGGCCAGCGCTTGCGTGCGTGCGGCCTGGCTTTTGTTGCCGTGCAGGGCCATGGCGCTGACGCCGTTTTTCTCGAGGTATTCAGCCACGTTATTGGCGCCGAATTTGGTGCGGGTAAAGACCAGCACCTGGCTCCAGTTTTGGCTGTTGATGATGTGCGCCAGCAAGGCTTTTTTCTTGCCGCGCCCCACCGGGTGAATGATCTGGTTGATGCGCTGCACCGTGGTGTTGCGCGGAGTGACTTGCACGCTTTGTGGGTTTTTGAGCAGCGTGGCGGCCAGGTCGCGGATCTCGTCGCTGAAGGTGGCCGAGAACAGCAGGCTTTGCTTGTCGCGCGGCACCAGGGCCAGCACTTTTTTCACATCGTGGATAAAACCCATGTCCAGCATGCGGTCGGCCTCGTCAAGGACCAGGATTTGCACCTGGCCCAGGTCCAGCATGCCTTGCTGGTGCAAGTCCAGCAAGCGGCCGGGGGTGGCTACCAGCAGGTCCACGCCACGCTTGAGCTTGGCAATTTGCGGGTTCATGCCCACGCCGCCAAAAATCACGGTGCTCGTCAGCTCCAGGTATTTGCCGTAGGTGCGGATGGATTCTTCAATCTGCGCGGCCAGCTCGCGCGTGGGCGTCAGGATCAGGGCGCGGATGCCAGTGCCGCCAAATTTGTTGCTTGCCGCCTCGGTGGTGGACAGGCGTTGCAGGATGGGCAGGGTAAAGGCCGCCGTTTTGCCGGTGCCGGTTTGGGCGCCGCCCAAGAGGTCCTGGCCGGCCAGCACCAGGGGAATGGCCTGGGCCTGAATGGCCGTGGGGGTTTCGTAGCCTTGCTCGCGCACGGCTTTGAGGATGGCCGGAGCCAGATTCAATTCGTCGAAGTTCATAAAGAAGCACCCAAGGGTGCATACATACCGGCCGTTCCGCACGGAAAGTGGTGTGCGGTCAGTCAAAGGCTGGCAGGTTCAAAAGGCGGGCCGCTATGCTTGGAGCGGTCCCCAGCAAGGTGCTGGCGCTGCGGGTAACTGAAGCTCCGCAGCCGGTGCATTGTCGCACGTTGGGCGGCGCAGTCGATAATAGGCCCTTTACCCACCGCTCTGACAGACACCTACCGCAATGGCCCAATACGTTTTCTCCATGAACCGCGTCGGCAAAATCGTGCCGCCCAAGCGTCATATTCTTAAAGACATTTCGCTCAGCTTTTTCCCCGGCGCCAAGATCGGTGTGCTGGGCACCAACGGGTCGGGCAAGTCCACGCTGCTCAAAATCATGGCCGGCATTGACAAGGAAATCGAGGGCGAGGCCATTCCCATGGCCGGCCTCAATATCGGCTACCTGCCGCAAGAGCCGCAGCTAGACCCGACCCAAACCGTGCGCGAAAGCGTGGAAGCGGGCATGGGCAAGGTCATGTCCGCCAAAGCTCGCCTAGAGGAGGTCTATACCGCCTACGGCGAAGAAAACGCCGACTTCGACGCCCTGGCCGCCGAGCAGGCCGAGTTGGAAGCCATCATTGCCACCGCAGGCACCGATTCCGAACACCAATTAGAGATCGCCGCCGACGCGCTGCGCCTGCCGCCTTGGGAGGCCAATATCGGCGTGCTCTCCGGGGGCGAAAAGCGCCGGGTAGCCCTATGCCGTTTGCTGCTGTCCAAGCCTGACATGCTGCTGCTGGACGAGCCCACCAACCACTTGGACGCCGAATCGGTGGACTGGCTGGAGCAGTTTTTGCAGCGCTACCCCGGCACCGTGGTGGCGATTACCCATGACCGCTACTTTTTGGACAACGCGGCCGAATGGATTTTGGAGCTGGACCGTGGCTCGGGCATTCCTTACAAAGGCAATTACAGCGATTGGCTGAGCCAAAAGCAAGCGCGCTTAGAGGCCGAGCAAAAAGGCGAGGAAGCGCGTGCCAAGGCCTTGAAGAAAGAGCTGGAATGGTCGCGCCAAAACCCCAAGGCCCGCCAAGCCAAGAGCAAAGCGCGTCTGGCCCGATTTGAAGAACTGAGCGACTTTGAATACCAAAAGCGCAACGAGACCAACGAAATCTTTATCCCCGTGGCCGATCGTCTTGGCCAGGAAGTGATCGAGTTTGTGAACGTGACCAAGTCTTTCGGCGACCGCGTGCTGATCGACAACCTCAGCTTCAAAGTGCCGCCCGGCGCTATCGTGGGCATCATCGGGCCCAACGGCGCAGGTAAATCGACGCTGTTCAAAATGATTGCCGGACGCGAAAAAGCCGATTCGGGCGAGGTCAAGATCGGGCAAACCGTAAAGATGGCTTTTGTGGACCAGCATCGTGACGAACTGGCCAACGACAAAACCGTGTGGGAAGACGTATCAGGCGGCTTGGATATTTTGAACGTCGGTAAATTCCAAATGGCCAGCCGCGCTTACTGCGGCCGCTTTAACTTCAACGGTGCGGATCAGCAAAAGAAAGTCGGCATGCTCTCGGGCGGTGAGCGCGGGCGCTTGCATCTGGCCAAAACGCTGATTGCTGGCGGCAATGTGCTGATGCTGGACGAGCCGTCTAACGACCTGGACGTGGAAACCTTGCGCGCCCTGGAAGACGCACTTTTAGAGTTTGCCGGCACGCTGATGGTCATCAGCCATGACCGCTGGTTTCTGGACCGTATTGCCACCCACATCCTGGCCTGCGAGGGCGACAGCCAGTGGGTGTTCTACAGCGGTAACTACCAGGAATACGAAGCCGACAAGAAAAAACGCCTGGGCGAAGAGGGTGCCAAACCCAAGCGCATGCGTTACAAAGCGTTGAAGTAGGAAGCGCGCTTACCGGCAGGTGTTGGCGCTTCAGGCGAGGACGCCTGGGTGATTGACAACAAAATGAAATGGCAATTAAAGTGCCATTTCATTTTTTAGGATGCATATGCTGCAAGTTTCAATCCCACAGTCGACCCGCCTCGCGCGTTCCCAAGGCTTGATGCCCGTGCAAAGATATCTCTTGGCAGGAGCGGCCCTGTGATCGGCGCGTGGTGGGCTTGGCCCGTGGCGCTGGCGGTTTATCTGCTCTTTCGCGCCTGGTACGACAACTGGCGCGGCCCTTTGACCGCCGCTGAGATCGATGCGTTCTTTGCCACATCCGCCGCTGGCCACGTCCATGCAACAACCGAACGTGCCGTGATTCGCGCTTTTTTGGAGGCCGATGACGGCAAAGAATTCATCATGAGCAATCTGGTGCGTGTCCATCCGGGGCAGGTGCCGCATCCATTTACCGGTGAACCTACCGAGGGCCTGGCGCTGATGCAGGAATACGGGCGGCGCTTTGTCAAGCTGCTGTTCTTCTATGGTGGCCATCCGATGCATGTGATGCGCAAAGTCGGCGGCTATGTGGATTCCTGGAATACGGTGCCCGATCCGGGCTGGCATATCGTGGGCGCCATGCGCTACCGCAGCCGCCGCGATCTGATCCGCTTGGCGCGCGACCCGCAGTTGGCGCAAGTCCACCCGTTCAAGGCGGCGGGCATAGATGCCACTTTTTCCTTCCCCACCCATGTGATGGCCAGTTTTGCGCTGCGACCGCGAGTCTGGGTGGCGTTGGTGCTGGCCTTGGCGGCCTCACTCATTCATTTGATGAGTTTGGCAAGTCTGTTGACCCACTGAATGTGATTTTGTCAATTTTCACGAATTAAATTAATTAATTTATGATAAACAATGGCAAATCGGCATTTTTCGATGGAAAATAGCGCCCACTATGGACAAGTCCTCTCTGCTTTTACACGGCGTCCCGGGCTCTCCCTACACGCGAAAAATGCTGGCGGTGCTGCGCTACAGGCGCATTGCGTACCGCATATACCCCTCGGCCATGGGCATACCAGGCATGCCGGTGGCCAAGCCGCCGCTGTTACCCACTTTCTACCTTGAGGGTGCCGACGGCGAGGTACAGGCGGTTACCGACTCAACACCCTTGATCCGGCGATTCGAGGCCGCCTACGAGAGGCGCAGCGTGGTGCCGGCCGACCCCGCGCTGGCCTTTATCGACGCCTTGCTCGAGGACTTTGCAGATGAATGGCTGACCAAAGCCATGTTTCATTACCGCTGGACCTATGCTGCCGATATTGACAAGGCCGGGCGTGTTCTTGCCGGTTGGCACGAGGGGCCCAAGGACGACGCCACGCTGGGCCACATTGCCAAGATCATTGCTGAGCGCCAGATCCCGCGCTTGCGCTATGTTGGCTCCAACCCCATGACTGGCCCGGTGATAGAAGCGGGTTACCTGCGCGTGCTGCAGGCCTTGGAAGAACATCTGCGCCACCATGCTTTCTTGATGGGCGCGCGCCCCGGAAGTTGCGACTTTGCCATGTACGGCCAGCTCACCCAATTGGCCCTGTTCGACCCAACGCCGACAGCCCTGGCCACGGCGCATGCGCCGCGTGTATGTGCCTGGGTGGCGCTGATGGACGACCTCTCTGGCTTAGAGCCGCAGGCCGACCAATGGCAGACGCTGGATGCGTTCCCCGCCAGTTTGCGCACCCTCTTGGCAGAGGTGGGCCGGCTCTATGTTCCCGTGATGCTGGCTAACGCCCAGGCGCTGGCGGCGGGGCAGGGCGAGGTCCATGCGGTGGTGGACGGCCAGCCCTGGGTGCAGCAAAGCTTTGCCTACCAGGCCAAATGCCTGGGCTGGCTGCGTCGCGATTACCGTGCCCTGGGCCCCGCCCCTCGCGCTGCGGTGGACCAGGTGCTGGCCGGCACGGGTTGCCAGGAATTGCTAGTCGGTTTGTGATGCTGGCGGTGCTGCGGGTTTGCGCCGGTTGACCAGCGAGATGCCCACCCCCACCATGGCCAAAGCACCCAGGAGCGAGAGTGTGATCTGCTCGCCTAGCCACAAAGCGCCAAAAAATAGCGCAAAAAGCGGCGTGGAAAACGCAAAAGCACCAATCTTATTAGCCGGATAGCGGCTGAGCAGCCACATCCAAGACAGATAGCTGGCAAAGGCACCCACCACGGTTTGTAGCGCCAGCGAGCCCAGCGCAAAACGGCTAAATTCCCAGGGCCAGGACCAGTGCTCGCCCAGCGCGTAAGAGAGTACCGGCAACACCAGTGCGCTGCTGGCCACTTGGTAAAACAGCATTTTCTCGGCGCCCACCTGCGAGAGCACCGTGGTGCGGATCACCACCGTGGTCAGCGCCCAGGCGATGCCCCCACCGATGCCCAGCCAATCGCCCCAGTGCTGCATGGGCGTTTGCCCGCCGACAAAACCGTCGCGCAGGGTAAAGGCCACGGCGCCAAGGGCAAAGACCAAACCAATCCACTGCACCGTGCGCAAGCGCTCCGAGGGCACAAACCAGTGCAGCACCAGCGCCGCCCACAAGGGTGCGGTGTACAAAAACACCGTTAAGCGCGAGGCCGCGCTAAATTGCAGACCGCTAAACAGACAGAAAAACTCCATGGAAAACAAAAAACCGGCCAGCAAGCCCGGGCGCAAGCTGCCGTCATGCGCCCACAGCGCGATACCGCGCCAGCGGCACCACAACCACAGCACCACGGTGGTCCCCGCAAAGCGCACCCCGGCCTGAAACACGGGTGGTAAATCGGCCAGCGTCGCCTTCACGAGCACTTGCTGAAACCCCCAAAACGCGCAGCAGGCGATCAAGAGCCCGATGGCAAACGCATCCAAATGGTCTTTGCGTTGCATGGCAGTGGCCGGGGCTTTTATCGCAAAGCGCCAGTGAAAAATCGGCTGGCTTGGTACACCAAGGGTGTGGCGCCGCTAAGGTGGCTGCAGCGTTCCACTTCGCCGACAAAGATCAGGTGGTCGCCTTCGGCGTAGCGGCTGCGGTTGCGGCATTCAAAGTGGGCAATGGCCCCTGCAATCAGCGGCGCGCCAGCCAGGCCGCTGTGCCAGGCCACGCCGGCGAAGCGGTCGACGTCTTTGGAGGCGAATTGGCGGGCCAGCGCCTCGTGCTCTGCGCCCAGCACATTGATGGCGTAGTGGCTGCAGCTGCGCAGCACCTGCATCGAGGCCGAGCGCAGCGCCAGGCTCCACAGCACCAACGGTGGCTCTAAAGAAACCGAGTTAAACGAGTTGGCGGTCAGGCCGACCACGGCGCCGTCGGGGCCGCAGGCCGTCACCACCGTCACGCCGGTGGCAAATTGGGCGAGGGCCTGGCGAAATTCGCTTTGGGTGACATGGGGCGGGCTGGAAGGCAAAGCTGCGAGTTCGTGCACCTGGGGGATATGGTTCAAATCAATGGCCTAGTATTTTGGACAGGAAGTCGCGGCTGCGCTCGTTTTGCGGATGGTTGAAAAAATCGTGCGGGTTGTTTTGCTCGACGATCTGGCCCTCGTCCATAAAGATCACCCGATCGGCCACCGCCTTGGCAAAGCCCATCTCATGGGTGACGCAGACCATGGTGATGCCTTGCTCGGCCATCTCGATCATGACATCGAGCACCTCTTTGATCATTTCCGGATCCAGCGCCGAGGTAGGCTCGTCAAACAGCATGATTTTGGGCGTCAGGCACAAAGCGCGGGCAATGGCCACGCGCTGCTGCTGTCCGCCGCTCAGTTGCAAGGGGTATTTGTACGCCTGCTCGGCAATGCGCACCCGCTGCAATTGCTCCATGGCGCGTTCCTCGGCCTCTTTTTTGGGCAGCTTGCCCACCCACATGGGCGAGAGCGTCAGGTTTTCCAGAACTGTCAGGTGCGGGAACAGGTTGAACTGCTGAAACACCATGCCCACTTTTTTGCGCACATCGTCAATGGCTTTGAGGTCGTCGGTAATCTCCACGCCGTCCACCGTGAGGCGGCCTTGCTGGTGTTCTTCGAGGCGGTTGATGCAGCGAATCAGCGTGGACTTGCCCGAGCCAGAGGGGCCGCACACCACGATGCGCTCGCCTGCGCGCACCTGCAGGTCGATGTCGCGCAGCACATGAAAACTGTTGCCGTACCACTTGTTGACTTTGGCAAATTCGATGATCGGTTGGGACATGGCTTTCCTTAACGCTGGCGGCTTTTGTTGACCTGCGCCTCAATCCACTGGCTGTAGCGCGACATGGAGAAACAAAACACAAAGTAAATCAGGGCGATAAACAGATAGCCCTCGATGCGAAACGGGCGCCAATTGGCATCGGAGTTCATAGCCATGCCCATGGCACCGGTCAGCTCGTACAGGCTGACGATGGCCACCAAAGAGGTATCTTTGAAGGTGGAAATAAAGTTATTCATGATGCCCGGCACCACCATGGCCAGAGCCTGGGGCAGCACAATCATGCGCTGGGTTTGCCAGTACGACAGGCCCAGCGTCGCCGCTGCCTCGACTTGTCCTTTGGGAATGGCCTGCAAACCGCCGCGAATCACTTCGGCCATGTAGGCCGCTGCGAACAAGGTGATGCCCGCCAGCACCCGGATCAGCACATCGATATTGAAGCCCTGGGGCATCAGCAGCGGGAACATAAACGAGGCCATAAACAGCACCGAAATCAGCGGCACACCCCGGATCAGCTCTACGTACACGGTGCACAGACTGCGAATGGCCGGCATGCCCGAGCGCCGCCCCAGCGCAATACCCACCGCAATCGGAAAGGCCATGGCCATGGACAAAGAGGCCAGCAAAATGGTCAATGGCAGTCCGCTCCACAAGTCGGTCTCCACATAGCGCAGCCCGGCAAAGCCGCCGCGCATCAAGGCCAGGTAGGCGACCAACACGGCCACCCACAAGCCAGCCAGCCAGGGCCGCCAGCAAGCGCGGGTGCAACTGGCCACGATCAGGGCCAGCAGCATCAGCGTGCACACCAAGGCGCGCCAGTGCTCCTCGTGCGGATAACGGCCCATCAAAATAAAGCGGAACTTTTCGCGCACCACGGCCCAGCAGGCGCCATTGCCGGCGTGGCAGGCTTCATAGCCGCCGTTCCAGACGGCGTCGGTCAGCGTCCAGGCAAACAGGCGCGGCAGCAAGGACAGCAAGACCACACCGATGAGCACGGTTCCCAAGGTGGTCTTCCAGTCGTGGAATAAATTGGCCTTGCACCAAGCCAGTGGGCCGGTGGTGGCATTGGGGGCAGGACGCGGGGCGATGGCGGTAAAGGTGGACATGGGGCTGGCCGTCCTTAACGCTCTTGGATCGCCACGCGGGCGTTATACCAATTCATGAACAGTGAGGTGATCAGCGAGGTGCTCAGATAGACCACCATGATCAGCGCAATGCACTCCACCGCCCGCCCGGTCTGGTTGATGGCCGTGTTGGCAATCGAGACCACGTCCGGGTAGCCAATGGCCACCGCCAGCGAGGAATTCTTGGTCAGGTTCAGATACTGGTTGGTCATGGGCGGAATGATCACCCGCAGTGCCTGAGGCAGCACCACCAGGCGCATGCTTTGCACCGGCGACAAGCCCAGCGCGCTGGCCGCTTCGGCCTGGCCCAGCGAAACCGACTGGATACCGCCGCGCACCACCTCCGCCACAAACGCGGCGGTGTACAACGTCAGCCCCACCAGCAGGGCCAAAAATTCGGGGGTCAGCGCACCGCCGTTTTCAATCGCAAATTCGCCCTTCATAGGCATGTCCATCGCCGTAGGCGCACCGCCCAGCAGCCAGCCCAACAGCGTGCAGGTGAGCACACCGGCCATGGGCAACCACACCATGCTGTGCGGCTGGCCGCTCGCTTCAAAGCGCTGCCTTGCGCGCCTGCGCAAAAACCAAGCGCACACCAGGCCCAGCAAGAGGCCCCAGGCGGCCCAAACATGGCCCGCAGCCCACACCGGAATCGGGAAATTGAGGCCACCTTTGCTCAGAAACATCGGCCCGATGATCCACGCGCTGGCCGCATCGGGCAGCAGCTCGGTAAACAGCAGGTACCACATCAGTAGCTGCAGCAGCAGCGGAATATTGCGAAATAACTCCACATACACGCGGCACAAGCCGCGTACCAGCGCGTTGCGCGCGAAGCGGCCCACGCCCAAGAGTGTGCCCAGCAGCGTCGTCAGCACAATGCCCAGTACCGCTACGCGCAAGGTGTTGGTCACGCCTACCAGGTAGGCGCGCAAATAGGACTCGCCAGAGTCAAAAGCGAAGAGGCTCTCGCCAATGTCAAAGCCGGCCGTTCCGAGCAAAAAGTCAAAGCCGCTTTGGATGCCGCGCTGGCGCATATTGGTGGCCGTGTTATGGGCCAAAAACCAGACTACCAAAGCGATGACGCTGACGGCCAGCACCTGGTAGACCAGCGCACGAAAGGCCTGGCTGCGCCAGGACCAGCGTTGTTTGGGCGGGGACAAGGGTGCAGCGCTCATACGGGGCTTAGGGGGTCAAACATCATGCGCGAAGGCGGCGCGGCGATAGGAAAAGGGCAGCGCAACATGGTGTTGTCGCTGCCCTGGATCAGGCTCTGAAAGTGCAGCCGCCAAGGGCTTGCGTGATTAGCGGATGGGCGGGGCGTACTGGATACCGCCTTTGTTCCACAAATTGTTCAGACCACGGGGCAATTGCAGTGCCGACTTGGGGCCAACATTACGCTCAAAAATCTCGCCATAGTTACCTGTGGCTTTGACCGCATTGGCCAGCCACTCTTTGTCCAGGCCGAGCAGTTTGCCGGTGTCCTCTGTGGTGCCCAAGATACGGCCGATGACCGGGTCTTTGCTGGTGGATTTGAGTTCGTCAAGGTTAGCTTGCGTGACGCCGTTTTCTTCCGCTTCGAGCAGACCGTAGACCGTCCATTTGACGATGGCAGTCCACTCGTCATCGCCACGGCGCACCATGGGGCCTAGGGGCTCTTTGGAGATCAGCTCGGGCAAGATCAGGTGGTCGGCTGGGTTTTTCGCTGACTTGTTACGCACCGAGGCCAGGCCTGAGGCGTCCGTCGTGTAAGCCACGCAGCGACCCGAGAAGTACGCGCCCTCGACGGCGTCGAGCTTTTCAAACACCACCGGCTTGATTGCCAGACCATTGGCCTTGGAATAATCGGTCAGGTTTTTCTCGGTCGTGGTGCCCGACTGGACGCAAACGGTTTGGCCCTTGAGCTGCTTGGCGCTCTTGATCTTGCTCTTGACCGGCACCATAAAGCCTTGTCCGTCGTAATAGACCACGGCGGTTTGGCTCAGGCCGATGGAGGCATCACGGGTCAGGGTAAAAGTGGTGTTGCGCGAAAGCACGTCCACTTCGCCAGACTGCACTGCCGCAAAACGCGCTTGGGCGGTCAGGGGCACATACTTCACTTTTTCGGCGTCGCCCAAGGTTGCAGCGGCTACGGCGCGGCAGATATCGACGTCGATGCCTGCCCACTTGCCATTGGAATCAGCGGCGCTAAAGCCAGCTAGGCCGGTGTGCACGCCACAGACGACTTGGCCGCGGGCCTTGACGGCATCAAGCGTTTTGCCGGCATGGGCAGGTGCCCAGGCGATGCTGCCAGCGACGGCCAGTGCAGCGGCGAGTGATTGGGTTCGGTTCAATTTCATGCTGTTTACTCCAAAAAAACGGGTTTGCGGCCTGCAAAAATAGGGGCCAGACGCGGTGTCAGGGCAGCGCATTGTGCCTGAGCGCCTATGTTAATGGCGCTCAGGCCCTCGCCGCATCGGGGTAAACACCCGCCGCCCCGGTGCTTCTTGGCACCGAACCGGCAGGGTAAACGATGCACCTCGGTCACCGCTGAGACACGCAAAATCGCAGGGCCGCGTATGGTGCGGCCTCGTTTGTCGCTTGTTTTTGAAGGTTGCCCATGCCCGTCACTGCCCAAACCGCCCCGCGCCACGACCGTTTCTGGCCAGCGCGCCTGCCCAAAAGTATCAGCTTGCCGCAGACTTCCCTGTGGGACAACCTGCAAACCAGCGCCCGGCGCTTCCCGCACAAAACCGCCATGGTGTTTTTCGGTCGCCAGACCTCTTATGCGCAGTTGCAGGCGCAGGCCGAGCGCTTTGCCGCCTATCTGGTGCGCCTGGGCGTGCGTGCGGGCGACCGGGTGGTGCTCAATATGCAAAACTGCCCGCAGCTGGTGGTTGCCCACTTCGGCATCTTGCGGGCCAATGCCGTGGTGGTGCCGGTCAACCCGATGAACCGGGCCCAGGAGCTGCAGCACTACATTCTGGACCCGGAGGCCAAAGTCGCTATTACCAGCGCCGACTTGGCTGCGGACTTGGCCGCCGCCAGCGCCGCGCTACCGGCCGGGCAGGGGCTGACGCATCTGGTGCTCACCCATTTCACCGACGCCTTTGACCCGTCTAGCGGCGACGATGCCCCGCCGGCTGCCTGGAGCGACTGGCTGCTCACCCGCCACCCCTTGCCCGCCTTGGCGGGCGGACAGGTGCACACCTGGGAACAGGCTCTGGCCTGCGCCGATGCGCCGCCCGCGCTAACGGCCGGCCCCACCGACCTGGCCGTGCTGCCCTATACCAGCGGCACCACGGGCCTGCCCAAGGGCTGCATGCACCGGCATTCGAGCATCATGCACAACGCCATCGCCAGCGCCCTGTGGGGCAATGGCAGCATGGAAAACGTCACGCTGATGGTGGTGCCCATGTTCCACATTACCGGCATGGTCAGCCTGATGCACACCAATATCTACTGCGGCGCCACCATGGTGCTTATGCCGCGCTGGGACCGCGAACTGGCCGCCAGCCTGATCGCCCAATGGCGGGTGACGCACTGGACCAATATCCCGACCATGGTGATCGACCTGCTGGGCAGCGCCAACGTGGACCGCTTTGACCTCTCCAGCCTGGTCTACATCGGCGGGGGCGGGGCGGCCATGCCCCAGGCGGTGGCGCAGCGCCTTTTAGAGCAATACGGCCTGCGCTACGCCGAAGGCTACGGCCTGACCGAGACGGCCGCGCCCTCGCACAGCAACCCGCCGGACGCGCCCAAGCAGCAATGCCTGGGCATCCCTTTTGTGGGCGTGCACGCCCGCGTGGTCGACCCCGAGACGCTGGCCGATATGCCAGTGGGCGAGTCCGGCGAGATCGTGATGCGCGGCCCTCAGATTTTTGAGGGCTACTGGCGCCGCCCCGAGGCCAATGCGCAAGCCTTTGTCGAGATTGCGGGCGCGCGCTACTTCCGCTCGGGCGACATGGGTCGCATCGACGAGGACGGCTACTACTTCATGACCGACCGCCTCAAGCGCATGATCAATGCCTCGGGCTTCAAGGTCTGGCCGGCCGAAGTGGAGGCGCTGATGTTTCGCCACCCGGCCATCCAGGAGGCCTGCATCATCGCCACCCAAGACGCCTACCGGGGCGAGTCGGTCAAAGCCATGGTGGTGCTGCGCGCCACGCACAAGGGCCAGGTCAGCGCGCAAGACATCATCGCCTGGTGCCGCGAGAACATGGCCGTCTACAAAGTGCCGCGTGAGGTGGAATTTTTGGACGCGCTACCCAAGAGTGGCGCCGGTAAAGTTATGTGGCGCTTGTTGCAAGAGCAAGAGCGTGAACGCAGCTCGGGCGCCTGAGCTTTTTTCCTTGTTTCTCCTACTTTGTTATGCACTTAGCCACACCTTTACCGACCACCACACCCGCCGCCGCCCGCTTTGACCCTGCCCGCTGCACGCAGCTACTGCAGACACTGCAAGCCCAGGTAGACGTGGGCCGACTGCCGGGCGCAGTCTTGCTGATCGCCCGTCAGGGCCAAGTGCTGTTGCACGAGGCCATCGGCAGCCTGGACCCAGCCAGCGGCACGCCCATGCCGCTGGACGCGATCTTCCGGATCTACTCCATGACCAAACCGCTGGTCTCGGTTGCGACTATGCAACTGGTCGAGCGTGGCAAGCTGCAGCTGACCGATCCGGTGGCGCGCTACCTGCCGGCATTTGCCGATGTACAGCTAGGCCGCCTGGAGCAGGGCGTGCTGCACCTGCAGCGCCCGCGCGCCGCCATCACTGTCTATGACTTGCTGCGCCACACGGCGGGCATGACCTACGAATTTTTAGGCCAGTCGCCGGTGCAAAAAATGTACGAGGAGGCCGGCCTGCGCATCACCGCGCGCGGCCATAGCAATGCCGAATTTGCCGAGCTCCTGGCGCGCATGCCGTTGATGTTCGAGCCTGGCTCCATCTGGGAATACAGCCGCGCCACCGACGTGCTCGGCGCGCTCCTGGAGGTGGTCTCGAGCCAAAGCCTGGGCCATTTGCTGCAGGAACACGTGCTTGGGCCCCTGGGCATGGTGGACACTGCGTTTCATGTGCCACCGGCTCAGCAGCACCGCATTGCGCAGGCCTTTGCCCACGACCCGGACGGCGGCACACCCATGCCCTTGATTGACCTGACCGAAGTGCCACGCCTGGAGTCCGGCGGTGGTGGTTTGGGTGGCACGGTGGCCGACTATGCCCGCTTTTGCCAGTGCATGCTGAACGGCGGCACGCTGCATGGCCAGCGCCTGCTGAGCCCGCACACCGTGCGCTTTATGACCGCCGACCACCTGGGCCGCATCGGCCAAAACCGCACCGAAAACGCCGGCAATATGCTGGCGCCGGGCACCGGTTTTGGTCTGGGCTTCTCGGTCCGCCTGGCAGCCGGCCTGGACACACTGCCCGGCAGCGTGGGCCTGTATTCCTGGGGCGGCATTGCCGGCACCACTTTTTGGGTGGACCCGCAGCAAGACATGTTTGCCATCCTGATGATTCAGGCACCCAACCAGCGTGAGTTTTTCCGGCCCCTGTTTCGCAACATGGTCTACGCGGCCATGCTCGACTGAGCGGGGCGGGCAGCGGCTTTAGGTGGGCGCTACCTCGAGCACCAGTTTGCCGAAGTTCTCGCCGTTAAAGAGCTTGAGCAGCGCCTCGGGGAAGTGCTCCAGGCCTTGGACCACGTCCTCTTTGCTCTTCATGCGACCGTCTTTGAGGTAGCTAGCCATTTCGGCGATGGCCAGGTGGTAGCGGTCGGCGTAGTCAAAGACCACGATGCCTTCCATGCGCGCGCGGTTAACCAAAAGGCTGAGGTAGTTTTTCGGGCCGGCCACCGCCGTGGTGGCGTTGTACTGGCTGATGGCGCCGCAAATGACGATGCGCGCCTTGCGGTTGATGCGGGCCAGCACCGTATCGAGAATCTCGCCGCCCACGTTGTCAAAGTAAATGTCCACGCCCTTGGGGCAATGGGCTTTGAGCCCCTCGCGCACCGCGCTGGGGCCAGCTTTGTAGTCGATGCAGGCGTCAAAACCCAGCTCCTGGACCACCCAGTCGCACTTGGCCTGGCCCCCGGCGATGCCCACGACGCGGCAGCCCTTAATCTTGGCCATTTGGCCCACGGTTTGACCCACCGCACCTGCCGCGCCCGACACCACCACGGTCTCGCCCGCCTGGGGCTGGCCCACGTCCATCAGGCCGAAGTAGCCGGTCATGCCCGGCATGCCCAGCACATTGAGCCACTGCGTGAGCGAGCCCATACGCAGGTCGATTTTGAAAATTCCGTTGCGCTTGAACTCACCCGGCGCCAAGCGCAGGTACTGCTGCACGCCAAAACCGGCGCTTACCGTATCGCCGACTGCAAACTGCGGGCTCTTAGAGGCAATCACCCGGCCTACGCCACCGGCGCGCATCACCTCGTCGATGGCCACGGGTGGGATGTAGCTGCGCCCCTCGTTCATCCAGCCGCGCATCGCCGGGTCTAACGACAAAGCCAGGGTTTGCAGCAGCACGCCGCCGTCCTCGGGTTCGGCCACCGCTTCGGTGGTGAAGTGCCAGTTCTCGCGCGTGGGCATGCCCACGGGGCGGGAGGCCAAGCGTACTTGGTGGTTAACGAGGCTGGACAGGACGGGAGCGGACATAGGGTTGGCCTTTCTGGGCATAGCAGTCAAGAATGACGATGCTAGCGCAGCCCGGTCAGCGGGCGGGTTGCCTAGGTGACTCAGGGAATAACTTATTTGGCGGCAACCGCATAAAAAACAGGGTGCAGGATCCTCGGATTGAGCGTCCCTTGTATTTTTCTTGATAATTTGGTGAAACTCCAAATCAGCCAGCGCGCAAGGCGACGCGGATAGTTGAGTAGGGGCGCGCCGATTTGATTTTCCATTCCATGAAATTCGATCGACTGGTACCCCGCTGCGTTAAGCACCTGATTTAAGCTGTGCTCGGTAAATCCCGCATAGTGCGTGAAATCTTGGTACATATGCAAGTTGGAATGATTGGCTTGCATATTTGGAACTTGAATAATCAATACCCCATCGTCGGTGAGCGCGTTTCTGAGCACTTTTAATAAATCGATCGTTTCATCCTTGGGTATGTGCTCAAGCACATCCAAAAGGGAAATGACCGAATACTCGCCTGGCCGCTGGCCCAGCCACTCTGCCGGATTTTCTACAAATAGGCAATTGAGTCCGAGTTTGGAGCAAAAGGCGATGGTCGAGCGTGAAATATCGATACCCAGGTGATTGGAAAACCCCCATTTTCCAAAGGAAGACAGCATCTCGCCGCATCCTATGCCAATGTCGAGCATCTTGGCTTCTTTGCTGTATTTCGAAAAAAACCGGCCATAGTTATGTTCGATGTGCAGTAATTTTTTCTTATCCTGCCCGAGTTTGCCAAAGCTTACTTCGATATATTGGTCAAATATTTCTTCCATTTCAACGCCTTTGGATAGTCGGCGGTTGCATACCGCTCTAAAGATCCATGTAATTACTTATTTCTACCCGGGATGGTTAGAAATAAGATTTATCAGTTGGATCTATCCTAGCATTACTTTAGAAATCGAAGGCCTGCGCACCGCTTAGCGGACGCATCAACACAGCGCGCCAGCGCGCGCGTGCCGAGGGAATGCGGCGATCAGCCCTGGCGTTCAAAAATAGCGGCGATACCTTGTCCGCCGCCAATGCACATCGTCACCAGCGCGTAGCGACCATTAATCCGCTCGAGTTCGTACAAGGCCTTGACGGTAATCAGCGCGCCGGTGGCGCCAATCGGGTGGCCTAGCGAAATGCCCGAGCCATTGGGGTTGACCTTGGCGGGGTCTAGGCCGAGGTCACGTGTTACGGCGCAGGCTTGCGCGGCAAAGGCTTCGTTGGCTTCAATCACATCCAAGTCATTGACCGAGAGGCCGGCTTTTTGCAGCGCCAGTTTGCTGGCAGGCACCGGGCCGATGCCCATGTACTGCGGGTCCACACCAGCATGCGCATAGGCCACCAAACGCGCCAGCGGCCTGAGCCCGCGCGCTTTGGCCACACTGGCTTCCATCAACACCACCGCCGCTGCCGCGTCGTTAATGCCCGAGGCATTGCCCGCGGTCACGGTGCCGTTTTCTTTTAAGAAAACAGGTTTTAATTTGGCCAATTCAGCGGTGGTGCAATTGGGGCGGAAATGCTCGTCGGTGGCGTAGGCCACATCGCCTTTGCGGCTTTTGAGGATGACCGGCATGATCTGGCTGCTGAAGTAACCGGCCTCGGTGGCGCGTTGCGCGCGGTTGTGGCTTTCGACGGCCAGCGCGTCTTGCTCGTCGCGGCTGATGCCCCATTTGGCGGCGATATTTTCTGCCGTCACACCCATGTGGATGTTTTGGAAGGGGTCGTGCAGCGCGCCGACCATCATGTCGGTCATTTTGGCGTCGCCCATGCGTGCGCCCCAGCGCATATTGAGGGAGGCAAACGGCGCGCGGCTCATATTCTCTGCACCGCCGCCGATGGCGATGTCGGCATCGCCTAACAAAATGCTTTGGCTGGCGTTGACGATGGCTTGCAGGCCCGAACCGCACAAGCGGTTTACGTTGAAGGCCGGCGTGCCCTGGCCGCAGCCGCCACCAATGGCCGCCACGCGCGAGAGGTACATATCTTTGGGTTCGGTGTTGACCACATGGCCGAAGACCACATGGCCCACGTCCATGCCATCCACCTGCGCGCGGGACAGCGATTCGCGCACCACTTGCGAGGCCAGCTCGGTGGGCGCGATGTCTTTGAGGCTGCCGCCAAAAGTTCCAATAGCGGTACGCACCGCGCTGACTACAACTACTTCACGGGACATGGTGTTTCCTTGGTTTCAAAAAAAATTGGGGCTGCTAGGCCTGGACAGAACCGGATTTTCCCGGTCCATGCGTACAGGCGGCTTACGCCCTTGCCGGGCTCAGCCGCGCACGTCGGCCACCGCCTCGGCGCCAAAGTCGGCCCGCTCCAGGTAGGCCAAGATGCGCGCTGCGGCGTCAGGCGGGCTACTGAGCATGCCGCGCTCATACATAGCTTGAAAGTTGCCAATGTCCGGAAAAGCCTGCGGGTCGGCACTGCGCAATTGCACCTGCATATCGGTGGCGATGACGCCTGGCGCCAGCGAGCAGACTTTGGCGCCGTGGGTTTGCAGCGCCTCTTCCATGGCCAGGCTGCGGGTGAAATGGTCCAGGCCGGCTTTGGCAGCGCAGTAGCTGGCCGAGGCGGCCATGGCGCGCCGGCCCAGGCCGGAGGAAATATTGAGCACCTTGCGCGGCGCCGTCCAATGGCGCGTCGCGCCCAAAAACGCGGCGCACAAAAGCAAAGGAGCTTCCAGCCCGACGCGCAAGGCATTGGCCAGGTCGGCAGACTGCCCATCGCGCAAAGGGGTGAGGGCGGAGATGACGCCTGCGTTATTGATCAGCGTGGCCGATTGCAGTGTGGCAGGGTCTAGCGCTTGCAGCCACGTGGACAGGCGCTGCGCCACCGGCGCCGCGTCTGCCAAATCAGCTTGCCATTGCTGCAATTGCGCACCTCGCTGCGCGGTCAAAGCGTCCAGCGCCGCATTGGATTGGCGTGAAATGCAAAGCAGCAGGGCGCCCGGCTGCAGCAGTTGCTCGGCCATAGCCAGGCCCATGCCGCGCGAGGCGCCGGTCAAAATCGTCAGGGATTGGGGCATGGGCGGTCTCCGAAGGGGTTGGACGGGCTGCCATTGTGGCAGGCGGGCAAGTAGGCGGGCAGGTGCGGCCGGGGCCTCGGTCACAATCGGCGCATGGCCCTTAAATCAACGATTTTCAAAGCAAACCTGCAAATTGCAGACATCGACAACAGCTACTACGCCGACCACACGCTGACGCTGGCCCGCCATCCCAGCGAAACCGACGAACGCATGATGGTGCGCCTGTGCGCCCTGGCCTTGCAGGCGCACACCCTCAACAGCGTGTGCAATGGCGACGGCACCTTAGCTTTTGGGGCCGGTTTGTCGGACCCGGATGAGCCCGATGTCTGGCTGCGCGATTTCACCGGCCGCACCCGTGTCTGGATTGAAGTGGGCCAGCCCGAAGACAAGCCGCTCATCAAAGCCTGCGGCAAGTCTGACCAGGTCTTGTTGTACTGCTTTAACCATGCTGCCGAAGTGTGGTGGCGCGGCATGGAAAGCAAACTCAGCCGTCCGCAAAACTTGCGCGTCTATCGTGTGCCCACGCTCGCATCCCAAGCGCTGATTCCCCTGGCGCAGCGCAGCATGCAATTGCAGGCCACGGTGCAAGAAGGCGTTCTTACTTTGGGTGATGCCAGTACGACGGTGGATATTGAGCCGGTACGGTGGAAGTAGGGTCTGCCCCGGATTAGCCCGGGCGGCGTTCGTAGGCCGGCAAGTCGTCCGGGATATGGTGAAACGGCTGCTTGTCGATGGTAAAAATAGCCACCGTAGGCTTGAACACCGATGGGTCATCCAGCGTGCCCACCTTCACAATCATGGAGCCGGGCCGCTTGGGGCTTTGCGTGCCCAGCGAAGTGCCGCAATGGCTGCAAAAAAAGCGCGTCACCGGGCTTTCTAAATCGCTACGTTGAAAAGTGCTGGGTTCGCCGCGCGTGAAGCGAAAGCCGTCTAAAGGCAGCACCATCGCCACATTGGGGTTGCCCCCGGAAATGTATTGGCATTCGCGACAATGGCATTGCAGCGACAACTGCGGCGCGCCAGTGGCTTCGTAGGCAATGGCTCCGCAATAGCAACGACCGGTAATCGACATAGTGAATTCCTTTGTGTGCGATGCGCCGCAGCTAAGGCTCCGGCCGCTGTGCGCGACTGTAGCGCAAGGCCACGTCATGGCGTTTACTTCGCCTTAGTCTGGCGCTAGAGCGGGTCGTAGATTCGTCTAACATGTTTCCATGAACCCCGCCATACCGAATCTAATCGACCTGCAAACCTACCCGCTAGACCAGCCCGATGCGCCTGCCTGGCAGGCCTTGGTGCAGCGCTGCCGTGCTGAATTGGACGGGGCGGGCATGTTTGAGTTGCCCGGTTTTCTCAAGGCCCAGGCCTTGGCCCAATGCGTGGCGACGATTACGCCGCGCATGGCCAATGCGTCGGCAGAGATACGGCGCGACCACAATATTTATTTTTTGGATCGGGTGGAAGGCCTGCCCGAGGACCACCCGGCGCTCAAAAAAATCACCACCATCAACCACACGCTATGCGCCGACCAACTGCGCGACACGCCGCTGACCGATGTGTATGAGTGGCCGCCCTTCCGGCAATTTATCGCAGCCACCATGCAACTGCCGGTCTTGCATTTAATGGACGACGAACTGGCCCGCATCAACGTCCTGAGTTACCGCCCTGGCGAAGCGCTCAATTGGCATTTCGATCGGTCCGAGTTCACCACTACCTTGCTTTTGCAGCGTGCTGGCAAAGACGGTGTTTTTCAATACCGGCGCGGTTTGCGCACCGACACCGACCCCAACTACGAAGGTGTCGCCCGCATGCTGACCGGCCAGGACCCCGAGGTAATAAGCGCCGACCTGACGCCTGGCGCCCTCAATGTTTTTCGTGGCCGCAACACCGCCCACCGCGTCACCACCGTAGGCGGCGACCAGGAACGCCTGGTGGCGGTGTTTTCTTTGTACGAAAAACCGGGCGTGCGCTTTACTGAGGCAGAAAGCCTGGGCTTTTACAAGCGGGCGCGGGTGCTGCCTGCCTGAAAACCGTACCGAAAGTGTGCCTACAAGCGCCATGTGCACAAGGCGGATAAGGTCAGTTATAGAGAAGTTACCATGATTTACAAAAGTTATCTTTAATTTTGATAAACTAAGGTAACTTTCCTATATGAACCCCTTAAACAACCCTTTTTCACCCGGCGCTGGCAATCAACCGCCCGAATTGGCCGGGCGCGCCGAGTTATTGCGTACCGTGGAGATTCTTCTGGCGCGCGTGAAAGCCGGTCGCAGTGAACAGAGTATGTTCATGGTGGGGCTGCGGGGGGTGGGTAAAACCGTTTTGCTCAATCGCGTGCGCGAAATGGCTGAGGGGCAGGGCTACCATGCCCTGTTGATTGAGGCGCATGAAAGCAAGTCTTTGCCACTGCTTTTGCTGCCACCGTTGCGCCAAACTTTGTTTGCGCTGGACCGCATGCACAACGTGAGTCAAAAGGTCAAGCGCGGCCTGCGCGTGCTGCGCAGCTTTATCGGATCCATCCAGCTCAAAGTGGGCGATGCTGAGTTTGGTTTGGGCATTGACCCTGAAACGGGCTCCGCAGACAGCGGCGACTTGGAGGCAGACCTTGCCGAGCTGTTCGTGGCCGTGGGCGAAGCTGCGGCGGACCGGGCCACCGGTGTCGCAGTCATTATTGATGAGCTGCAATACATGAGCGAAATCGAAATGAGCGCGCTGATTATGGCCATACACAAGGTCTCGCAACGCGGTTTGCCGCTGGTGTTAATCGGCGCAGGCCTGCCGCAATTGGTGGGTTTGGCGGGCAAATCGAAGTCCTATGCGGAGCGATTGTTCACCTACCCGGAGGTCGGTGCGCTCTCATTCAAAGACGCTTCACTCGCCTTACAAGGCCCGGTTGAGACACAAGGCTTGGCGTTTACGCCGGAGGCGCTAGCGGAAGTATTTCGGGTGACCCAGGGCTATCCTTATTTTTTGCAGGAATGGGGCTACCAGTCTTGGAACATGGCGCAGACCTCACCCATCGATTTGCCGCTTATTTTGGAAACTAACCGCGCGTCCACGGCCCGCTTGGACCAAAGTTTTTTTCGGGTACGGTTTGACAGGTTGACTCCGCGCGAAAAAGATTACCTCAGTGCGCTGGCCTCCTTAGGCATTGGCAATCAGCGTTCGGGTGACGTGGCTGAGAGCTTGGGCGTAAAAGTGCAAACCATAGCGCCCTTGCGCTCCAGCCTGATCAAAAAAGGCATGATCTACAGCCC